>NZ_JAATEK010000089.1:0-6815 GCF_012034195.1 Microbispora sp. CL1-1 | reverse complement strand
CCCCCTCATCTGGAGCAGGGGGTGTTCGTCGGCCATGGGGATCTCCCAACGATGATCAGTTGGCGGAGTAGACGTGGTCGGAGTAGACGTGATCGCTGATGAGGCGGGTGGCGCCGACGACACCCGCGGTGTCGCCGAGCTCGGACAGCACGATCGGCAGGTTTCCGGTGGCGAGCGGCAGCGACCTGCGGTAGACGACGCTCCTGATCTCCGCGAGCAGCACGTGGCCGAGCTTGGCCACGCCCCCCGCGATGATCACGAGGCCGGGGTTGAAGAAGCTGACGAGGCTCGCCAGCACCTGGCCCACCCGGCGTCCGCCGTCGCGGATCAGCCCGATCGCGTCGGCGTCGCCCTGCGCCGCGGCGGCGGCGACGTCCTCGGCCGTCAGCGCGCCCGCGACCGCGAGCCGTTCGGCCAGGTAGGGCGAGCCGCCCGAGCGGGCCACCACGACCGCCTCGCGCGCCAGCGCGGCGCCGCCGAAGTACGCCTCCAGGCACCCGGAGTTGCCGCAGGAGCAGACCGGCCCGAGATCGTCCACCCGGATGTGGCCGATGTCGCCGGCGCTGCCGGACACCCCGCGGTAGATCTTCCCGTCCACCACGATGCCGCAGCCGATGCCGGTGCCGATCTTGACGAGCAGGAAGTCCTCGACGTGCCGCGCGAGACCGGCGTGCAGCTCTCCGAGCGCCATGATGTTGACGTCGTTGTCGACCACCGTGGGGCAGCCGAGTGCCTGACCGACCGTCTCCCTGACCGGGTAGCGGTCCCAGCCCGGCATGATCGGCGGCACCACCGGAACGCCCTCGGCGAAGCTCACCGGCCCCGGGACGCCGACGCCGGCACCGCTGAGCTCGCTGAACAGCCCGTCCCTGCTCAGCTTGCCGAGCAGTTCGATGGCCCGGTCGAGCACGGCGGCGGGCCCCTCTTTGATGTCGCAGGGCTCGCTCAGGTGACCGAGCACGTTGAGCTCGCCGTCGGTGACCGCTACGTCGATCGAGGTGGCGCCGATGTCGAGCCCGGCGAACCGGATGTCACGGGCCAGCCGTACGCGTCCCGAGCGCCTGCCCCCGCGTGAGGCGGCCAGTCCGTCGGGCTCGGCGAGCCCCAGCTCGATCAGCCGGTCCAGTTCCACGTTGAGCTTCGACCGTGACAGGTCCACCACGTCGCCGAGTTCGGCGCGGGAGCGCCCGCCCTCCCTCAGCAACCGCAGGAGCGCGGCCTGATGGACGTTCTCCGGCCTGATGGTCGTCCTCTTCACGTACGCCTCCGCGTCCCGGTGATTGGCTGGAAACGTACCTCTTTTCCCCCTGATCAGGGAAGACCTTTTATCGATCCGATGCAATCTTTCGCTGGAATCAACAAAAGTTAGGAGCGTCTGACGGGGTAGGAGAGTCAGGAGACCGGTTGGAGGGCGCATGCTGGGGTTGCCTGACGAAGTGCGCGGCTGCCTGTTCGACATGGACGGGGTGCTCACGCGTACGGCCCTGATCCACGCCGCGGCGTGGAAGGAGATGTTCGACGAATACCTGCGCGATCGAGCGGCCGCCACCGGCACGCCGTTCGTGCCCTTCGACGCGACCGGCGACTACGAGCGGTACGTCGACGGCAGGAAGCGCCTGGACGGCACCCGGGAGTTCCTGCTGTCCAGGGGCATCGACCTGCCCGAGGGCAGGCCGGACGACCCGCCGGGCATGCCCACCGTCAACGGCCTGAGCAACCGCAAGAACGAGCTGGTCCAGGCGATCCTCGACCGGCAGGGCGTGGAGGTCTTCGAAGGCTCGGTGCGCTACCTGCGCGCCGTACGCGACGCCGGGCTGCGCCGCGCGGTCGTCTCCAGCAGCGCCAACACGCGGCGCGTGCTCGCCGCGGCCGGGATCGACGACATGTTCGACGCGCGGATCGACGGCGAGGTGGCCAAGGAGCGCGGGCTCGCGGGCAAGCCCGCCCCCGACATGTTCCTCGCCGCCGCCGAGGCGCTCGGGCTCACACCGGCCGAGTGCGCGGTGTTCGAGGACGCGCTGGCGGGGGTCGCCGCCGGGCGCGCGGGCGGCTTCGCCCTCGTGGTCGGCGTGGACCGCGGGGATCAGGCGCAGGCCCTGCGCGACAACGGCGCCGACATCGTGGTGTCGGATCTCTCCGAACTGCTGGACGAGAAATGATCAAGCATCCCGCCTTCATCGTCGAGCCGTGGTCGGTGCGCGAGTGCCACCTGCACACCGACGTGCTCGCCCAGACCGAGTCGGTGTTCGCGCTGTCCAACGGGCACATCGGGTTGCGCGGCAACCTCGACGAGGGCGAGCCTTTCGGCCTGCCGGGCACCTACCTCAACTCCTTCTACGAGCTGCGCCCGCTGCCGTACGCCGAGGCGGGCTACGGCTACCCCGAGTCCGGGCAGACGGTCGTCAACGTCACCAACGGCAAGCTGATCCGGCTGCTCGTGGACGACGAGCCGTTCGACGTCCGCTATGGCACGCTGCACTCACACGAGCGGGTCCTCGACATGCGGGCGGGCACGCTCATCCGGAAGGCCTGCTGGAGCTCGCCGACCGGGGCGCGGGTGCGCGTCACCTCGACCCGGCTCGTGTCGTTCACCCACCGGGCGGTGGCCGCGATCCGCTACGAGGTGGAGCCGGTGGACCAGCCGCTCAACGTGGTCGTCCAGTCGGAGCTGGTGGCCAACGAGACCGTGCCGCCGCCGACCGCCGATCCCCGCGCCGCCGCCGCGCTGGAGGCGCCGCTGGTGCTGGAGGAGAACGTCGCCGCGCGCAACAACGTGTGCGTCATGGTCCACTCCACCAGGGCCAGCCGGCTGCGGGTCGCGGCGGGGATGCGGCACGAGATCGAGGGCCCGGACGGCACCCGGGTCGAGTGCGACGGCGGCGGCAACGTCAGCCGGGTCACGATCGCCACCCGGCTCGCGCCGGGCGAACGGCTGCGGCTCGACAAGTTCTTCGCCTACGGCTGGTCGGCCAAGCGGTCCAGGCCCGCGATGCACGACCAGGTCGTGGCGGCGCTGGCCGCCGCCAGGCTCACCGGATGGGACGGCCTGTGCGCCGAGCAGCGCGCCTTCCTCGACGACTTCTGGGCGGGCGCGGACGTCGAGGTCGAGGGCGACGCCGAGGTGCAGCAGGCCGTACGCTTCGGGCTGTTCCACCTGCTCCAGGCGGGCGCGCGGCTGGAGCGGCGGCCCATCGCGGGCAAGGGGCTGACCGGCTCGGGGTACGACGGTCACGCGTTCTGGGACACCGAGAGCTTCGTGCTTCCGGTGATGACCTACACCTATCCCCGGGCCGCCGCCGACGCCCTCATGTGGCGGGAGTCGATCCTCCCGCTCGCCCAGGCCCGCGCCGAGCAGCTCGGACTGCGCGGCGCCGCCTTCCCCTGGCGGACGATCAACGGCGAGGAGTGCTCCGGCTACTGGCCCGCCGGCACGGCGGCCTTCCACGTCAACGCCGACATCGCCGCCGCGGTCACGCGGTATGTCGACGCGACCGAGGACACCGGATTCGAGCGGGACGTCGGCCTGCCGCTGCTCGTCGCGACCGCCCGGCTGTGGTGCGCGCTCGGCCACCACGACGCCGACGGCCGCTACCGCATCGACGGCGTGACCGGCCCGGACGAGTACAGCGCCGTCGCCGACAACAACGTCTTCACCAACCTCATGGCCCAGCGCAACCTGCGGGCCGCCGCCGAGACGGCCGTACGCCATCTCGACCGGGCCGAGCTGCTCGGGGTCACGCTGGAGGAGGCGGCGATGTGGCGCGACTGCGCCGCCGCCATCTTCCTGCCATACGACGAGCGGCTGGGGGTGCACGAGCAGAGCGAGGGGTTCACCGGGCACGCGGTGTGGGACTTCGCGAACACCACGCCCGAGCAGTATCCGCTGCTGCTCCACTTCCCCTACTTCGACCTCTATCGCAAGCAGGTCGTCAAGCAGGCCGATCTCGTGCTGGCCATGCACCTGTGCGGCGAGGCGTTCACGCCCGAGCAGAAGGCGCGCAACTTCGCCTACTACGAGGCGCTGACCGTGCGCGACTCCTCGCTGTCGGCCTGCACCCAGGCCGTGCTCGCCGCCGAGGTGGGGCAGCTCGACCTCGCGTACGCCTACCTGGGCGAGGCCGCGCTGATGGACCTGCGCGACCTGGAGCACAACACCCGCGACGGCGTCCACATGGCCTCGCTCGCCGGGGCGTGGATCGCGCTGGTGAACGGGTTCGGCGGCATGCGGGCGCACGACGGCCGGCTCTGCTTCGCGCCCCGCCTGCCGCAGGGCATCACCCGGCTCACCTTCCGCGTCCGTTACCGGGGCCGCCTGGCGCGGGTCGACGTCGCCCCGGACGGCACGACGTACCGGCTCCTGCACGGCTCGCCCCTCACGGTGTCGCACCACGGCGAGGAGCTCACGATCGGCGCGCAGCCGCAGGCCCGGCGCAACGCGCCGCCTCCCTTCCCGGACCTGCCGGTCAGGCAGCCGCCGGGCCGCGAGCCGACACCCCGGCGGCCCGGGGACCTGTCCCGCGGTCTCGTCGTCCCGGCCGAGCAGCCGGCCGAGGAGGTCTGACCTCCCGGCCGGGGACGACGAAAGGAGATCAGAGCATGGCCTGCAGGGAGGCGCCGGCCTGCTCGCCCAGCTTCGTCGGAAGATAGGGCTGCTCGGCCATGACGGCCTCCCAGTTGTCGCGGATCGCCTCGACGGTGAGGTCGTCGGTCCGCCAGCCCGGCCCCTCCGCCACGAACACCCGGGCGATCCGCCCGGCGCCGACCGAGAACACCTCGCCGGTGGTCACGCAGCTCTCGTGGGCCAGGTAGGCCACGAGCGGGCTGACCCGCTCGGGGGTGAACTTGCTCTCGAACTCCGCGGGCAGCAGCGTCTCGGTCATCCGCGTCCACGCGACGGGGGCGATCGCGTTGGCCCTGATGTTCGCCCGCGCACCCTCGATGCCGAGGGTCTTCGTGAGGCCCACCAGGCCCATCTTGGCCGTCGAATAGTTGGCCTGGCCGAAGTTGCCGAACAGCCCGGCAGGCGAGGAGGTGTTCACGATCCGTCCGTACGCCTGCTCCTTCATGTGCGGGAACGCCGCGCGGCTGACCAGGAACGAGCCGCGCACGTGCACGGCGATCACGGCGTCGAACTCCTCGACCGTCATCTTCCCGAACGACCGGTCGCGCAGGATGCCGGCGTTGTTGACGAGGATGTCGACGCGGCCGAACGCGTCGAGCGCCGTCCGCACGATCGCCTCCGCGCCCTCCGGAGTGGCGACGTTGTCGGTGCTGGCCACCGCCTCCCCGCCGTTCTTCACGATGAGTTCGGCTACCTCCGCCGCGGGTCCCGAGGACGCGCCGGTGCCGTCGAGTGCGCCACCGAGGTCGTTGACGACGACCTTCGCCCCGCGGCTGCCGAGCAGCAGCGCATGCGACCTGCCGAGCCCGTACCCGGCCCCGGTGACGATCGCGACCCTTCCGTCGAACCTCAGCTCGGACCCCTCAGCAGCCGACATGGCGCCACCCTTCGATAAAGAGAACAAGGTTCTGGTAGCACTTTAACCTCCGGCGGCGGTGGCGGCCCGTGCTACAAGAGTTCCGTGAGGGGACGGAGATCGGCGGCCCGTCAGTCGCCCTTTATGGCCTTCGCGGCGGACATGTCGTCGACGTAGCGGCGCATGAGGCGTTCGAGCTCCATGAGGTCCCGGTCGCTCCACTGCGCGAGAACGGGACCGGCCAGGCGCTGGCGGGCGGCGTCGAGAGCGTCGGTGACGCGGCGGCCCTCGGCGGTGATGATGGCCTCCTTCACCCGCGCGTCGGCGGGGCTGGGGCGTCGTTCTACCAGCCCGAGAGAGGCGAGTTTCGCGACCTGGCGGCTGATCGTGGTGTAGTCGCGTCCGGCGCGCTCGGCCAGCTCGACCACGCCGATCGGCCCGAATCGCTCGATGCCCACGAGGAGCGGGAACAGCGCGCGGTCGAGGGAGACGCCGGCTTCGGCCAGCAGCTCGTCATCGCGGCTGGGCAGGTTCATCAGCACGATCAGATCGATGATGGCCCCGTGGAGACGGCGCAACGTGGTCTGGCGTCGCCGTGTGGTCAAGGCGGCCTAACCGTCCTTCCTCGCTGTCGAGCCCTCCCTGATGTCGGGCTTACCTGAGTATCCGCCCTTCTCACGGTGCTCGGCGATCTCACGGTGCTCGGCGATCGGATACTCGCGGCCCAGGTGCTCGCACTCCGGACGCTCGCCGTACTCACCGCCCCGATGCTCACCGCCCCGATGCTCACCTACTCACCGCCCGGATACTCGCAGCCCTGATGCTCACCGCCCGGATACTCACAGCCGGATGCGGGGCGATTCCAGGCAGCCCCCTCGCTGCTCTTCGGCCAACCCTTCGCTGCTTTTGCCCACCCCCATTGACGTGCAGCACCCCCTGTTTTTTCGGGCGACCTGAGGCTCCAACCCTTCACTGCGCACGGTTGCCACTCGCTCACAAAGTGTGAGAGAATCCATACATCAGTTCGAATCAAGCGAGGATGGTGTAGTGGATCTGTTCGACATTGATCCTGAGCGCCTTCGTCATTCGAACGATGCCGACGGTGAGTGGTGGGACCGTCTGATCGCCAATTCCCCACTGTGGTCGTCCGACGGCTCGTCCGCCCGCGAGCCCTTCCCGATCATCAACTTCGGGCTCCGGCAGCGTGCCGACGCATCTGTTGTCGAGAGCGTGGACGCCCCGGGCGCGGACGTCCCAGGCACGCATACCGACAGCGCAACCAACGGCGGCGCGGATGCCACGAGTGGGGCGGCCACCGGTACGTATGCCGCTGGCGTG
>NZ_JAATEK010000088.1:0-7392 GCF_012034195.1 Microbispora sp. CL1-1 | reverse complement strand
TTGTCGAAGCGTGTGGCAGCACCAGGGCGACGGCAGGAGCTACGGCGCAGCCAGCTCGGACAGCTACCCTTAATCGCCGCCCGTGATCGGTCGATTACGAAAGGATGGGAGAGGTGGACGCCCTCGCGCACAGCTACCTGTTCTGGATCGGCCTGATCCTGCTGCTCGTTGTGCTGTACCTCCTGCCAACGCTGATCGCGCTCTTACGCGGCGTGGAGAACGTCCTTCTACTCATAGCGTTCAACTTCTTCGGCGGCCTCACCTGCATCGGCTGGCCGGCAGCGCTCTTCCTGGCCTTCGCACTGCCCACCCGCCACGACCGCCGATGACGTCCGTCAATCACCGCCCTCCAGATGCCGAACCGCGTCGGACTGGCTGCAGATCGCCAGGCGATGCGCGGTCCAGGCTGGGGCCGAGCGTCCTTCCAGATCTAGGATGACGCCGTGTTCGTCGACGGTGCAGGTGATGCCATACGGCCAGTCGCCGAGGAAGACCCCCAGAATCAGATCCTCCGTACCGCCCTGGACGATTCGGTGCAGCCGCTCAGCTGCGGCACCCGGCGAGGCGATGACGAACAACCAGGACTGGCCCTCCGGAACTCTCGCGTCCGTACGCTGCCCGCTTCGTCTGACGATCTCCACTTCCAGCTCGGTCACTACCTCCTGCATGGTGTCGAGCACCACGAGCCCCGGATTCGCCGCGTGTAGCGCTTGCTCGCCGAACAGGCGCACCGCGTCTTCGCGCGGCACGAGTACGCGAGCCGCCATATGACGCCCGGCCAACAGCTCCAGGACCATGGCACGCGTCACATTCTCCGCGCCCGGTCCGGTGAGTCCCGTCCCGTTCATGGCCGCCAGCGCGACGAGGTAGCCCAAGCTCGTCGACTCCTGTTCGAGCATGGAGTCGAGCGTTGTGACGGGCACATCATCGTCGGCCCCTATTGCGGTGACCGACTCTTCCGAGGCCTCCACCGGCGGGAACGGCAACGTATCCCTCACCTCGCCGTGGCGAACCAGCCGATCGCCCTGCCTGGTCAGACGGGTACGCCGCCACCACATCACCGCAGCGCCGACACACTGACGTCGTCGGTGGTAGGCGATGGCGAGCACAAGCAGCGCGGCGAGGCCGACGGGAATCGTCAGGGGCATCGTCGACGCCGACGACTCCAGAGCGGCATTGGCTGCGTAGGGAGCCGGCTCATGCTTTTCGCCGAGCGTCGGCCGCGGCGCCGGGCTCCTCTTTGGCCGCGTCAAAGGCTTGGCTGAGGGCGTTCGAGCGATGATTGCCGTTGGCCAATGGCCAAGCCCGCGTCTCGCCGCCACTTCATCTATCACCAGCGGCTTCTCCCCCGTGGCCGCTGCTGCCGGGCTCGCCGCAGGATGGCCTGGCGTCCGCCGGTGATCGCGCCAGGGCCGGTTCCGGACGTGATGCTCCTCCGCTTCCCGATCACGGCTCACAGGTGCAGCCTCCGGCTTCTCGGGACTCTTTGTAGCCATGGGAGAAGGCGCGGCGGCTGGAGCAGTTGCCGGCTGCTGCGGGACCTGCGGAAGTCGTACGACCTGTTGGGGCTGCTCCGGGGCCGGTTGCGAGGCCTGTCCGCGCCACGAGTCCCGTACGGCGCGGCCCACGTCGATGTTGTTGCCGGCGAGCCAGTTCTGCACCTCGCGCTGCATGGCCGCGCACAACTTCGTGTTGTCGACGTACCGGCCTGCTGTACCCGTCAGGTGCGGGCACCCGGGCGGCGGGTCCGCCTGAGCCGCCCCCGCCACGGCCAGCGCTGCGGCGCCTGCCAGCACTCCTGCGGCAGCCGACCGCCACATCGGCGTCCGGCCTCGGAACGGATTGCTGGCTGTCACGACGGCACCCCCGGGTCGATCACGAAGCGAAGATGATCAACCACGATAGGCAGCTATGCCGGTGCAACAGCGCAGCTCAGAGCCGAGTCGCGCGAGCAAAATAACGATCTTCCAGCTACCTATGCCGGGGTGACGCGGATGGTGCCGGAGGACCGGCGGAACGCCCGGACGAGCGAGGATTCTGGCCGGGATCCGTGCCGAGCGGCCTGGCGACGGGCTGCGGGAAGTCCGCCGCGGCCAGCCGTACCGGGGCACCCGCCGCAGGTGACGCCACAGCGAGGTGTTGGGCCGCCGCTCGTGCCGCGACCGCCTGGGCCATCCTGCCCTGGGCCGTACGGAGCTCGGCCACCGCGACGACCAGCGCCGCGATGTCGGCGATGAGCGATCCTCCGGACCCTCGCGTCCCGGCACCGAGCCTTCGCACGGCCCTCCGCAGCTCCAGCCCTGCTCGTGTCGGTGGCAGAATCCGCGCGTACGGCTCTCGCGCGGCGCGGTCGAATGCCTCTGCGGCATTGCGAAGCCGCTGGTCCTTCAGCAGGCGCGCCGCGACATGTAGCAGGTCGGAGGTCGCCCCGGGC
Source organism: Microbispora sp. CL1-1 (assembly GCF_012034195.1). Classification (NCBI taxonomy): domain Bacteria; kingdom Bacillati; phylum Actinomycetota; class Actinomycetes; order Streptosporangiales; family Streptosporangiaceae; genus Microbispora; species Microbispora sp. CL1-1. The sequence continues at coordinate 4,958 of NZ_JAATEK010000088.1, read as the reverse complement.
ACGTCCGCCGCGCCGCCCGTTTCGCCGACTGTGGCCTCGCGCAGCTGCGCGGCGGCCTGCCGGGCGGCCGTCGTCACCAGCTCCCAGATCTCCCGGCGGTCGTCGGCACCCGCTCCGTCGGGGTGGTGATCGCTTCCGCCGCGCCACCGGGCGCGGAGTTTCGGAAGAGTGAGGTCGGCGGCGAGCCTGCCGCCGCCGAACCACACCAGCTCGCCGGCGCGGTTGCGATGCTTCGGCAGCGCCACCGCGTACCCCGTCACCTCGCCGGGATTGCGCTGGCTCATCCGCTGCCGCACCAGCACCCCGGCGGCTTCCAACGACCGGAAGAACTCCTCTTCCGAGGCCGCTGCGGCGGCTGCGGTGACGACGTGCTGCCGTAGCACCGTCCGCGGCACCTCATCCCACCCGCGCCGCCGGGTCTGTTCTGTCTCGCTGCGGGTCGGCCGGCGCGCCGCCGTCCGATCTCCGGGTGCGGTCACGCGCAGGCCGTACCGGCGCTCGACGGCTTGGCAGGCCTCCCGTACCCGGTAGAAGTCGTTCCAGGTCCGGGGCTTGGTGCCGTCCTGGCGGGCGAGCGTGGCGACGATATGGATGTGGTCGTCGGCGTGCCGCACGGCGACCCAGCGCACGCCGTTGTCATCGTCGGCCGGCGCGAGACCGGTGCGGGTCATGATCTCCTGGGCGACCTGCGCCCACTCGTCATCGCTCAGGATGCGGTCCTGGCGTGCGGCACGGGCGACGCAGTGCCACACCGGCTCGGCGTAACCGCGCTCCCCCAGCGCGGCGAGCGGCTGGTTGAGCAATCCGATCAGATTTCGGAAATCCCGCCCGCCTTCCGGTCGGAGCGACGGCTCCACCTCGGCCGGATGCCGCCACCCGACGACGATGTGCGGGTTGACGTGCTCGTTGGCCCGGCCCGGGCCGTACAGGTAGTACAGCAACCCGCCGACGCGGCGCCCGCGCATCACCTTTCCGATCACCGGATCGCCTTCCGGACGCCTTCCGCGATTCCGTCCAAGCGTTGCACCGCCCGCAAGCACGCGGCGGCGTACGGAACCAGGTTGCCGGGATCGGCGCCGGTCGCGTTGAGCGCCGCGACGGCCTGGTTGAGGTTGACCCCGATGCGGCGCACCTGGCCAGCGGCGTGCATCAGCTCGATCAACGCCTCACGCAGCGGGTCGGGCATCGGCGGGTTCACCATCCGCGCCGCCGCCAGGGCCGCCTCCGCCGCATAGGCCCCGCGCGCCAGCCCAAGACGTTCGGCGGCCGTGCGGAAGTCGGCGTACTCCTCCTCGGTCAGCACGAACTTCACCACATGCGGCCGCGGCACCGCCTGGCGTTGACGCCGCCGCTGCCGCACCTGCCTGGACCCGGTGTCCTCTCCCTCATCAGACATCTTCGTGACCGCTCCCCCGACGACCGCGCCCGGTCGCAATCGATCAGAACCCACCCCGAACCAGTGGCGGGAGTGGGCGGTTCTGATCACGAATGTTCCCCGCCACATCCCGCCGGATGCAGCGGTAACGGGACATTACGAATATCTTGCTCCCGCCCTGCGGGACTCAGACTGCGGGTGCAGCGCCGTGGACCGACTGCCGCCATTCCAACGCCTCGGGCACGTCGCGGTACTCCAGCAGGTACTGTCCGTGATCTTTAGAGGTGACAGGGAGAGGCTGTCGCCTGAACGGCAGAACTAGCACGAGGCGGGGGCGTCAAACGGCGCAGGAGACTGAACCTCGCCGCTGCATGAAGGCGTGGGATGGAGTTCCAAATTCCGAGCTGGTTCTGCCTGCCAGAGAGCGCCACGTCGGCGACAATTTGCACATCGCCGGTTTCAGTAAGCAACAGAGGGTGGGCTCCGCAATGCCTCACCCCGCACAGCTACGAAGGATGTCGAGGCGGAGTGAACCATCCCTGGGCCATCTACCTGCGGGCGTACCTGGGTGTTCGGATTCAGCACGCGCGAACAGCTCCGACGCGTGGAGCCTCGGCCGTTGAGTGGGTGATCATCACGGCCATCATCGCCGGCGTCGCACTGGGCCTGGCCACGTTGATCAAGACAGTGGTGGAGCAGAAGCAGGGCGAGATTCAGCACACCCTCGGGGGCGGCGCGAGCGGCTGACCGGTTGCCTACGACAGTCGCGCCGCCCCGAGCAGGGTCGGTCAGCGGCCGCCCGGCCATACCGCCGCTCTGCAGGCACCCCACCTGACGCGCTTGTCCGAACCGATCTCCCCCTGGCAAAGCTTGAAGACCTTGACCGATCCGAACAGGGAACTGTCGGTAGCACAGCCGCCCTGCGGCGCCCGCACCTCGAACGGCTTGCGCGCGTCGACGGGATTGTCGTTGTGCCACACGGCCTTGTAGGCCACGTTGTCCTTCCTGCCGTCGCAGACCTTGATCATCGATCGATCCGCCGGAACGCTCACGCGGCCCTCGCCGTAAGCATCGCTCCAGCCTGGCGCGCCGGCCCGCGCCGATCCGACCGTCCCCAAGACCAGCGCCCCGGCCAGCAGCGCGACGGACAACCCTGCCCTCGATGCCATGTCTCCCCCGTTGATCCTCGACAGCCGTCCCTACTCTAAGTATTCGATCTTGCACTTCAAGCATTTGCGAGGCTGTTTCTAACAACTCAAGTGGGCTCTTCTGGCCGTCGTACAACCAGGACACGCCTCATTGCTGGCATCTGCAGGAAAGTGATGGCCAGCTGAATGAGCGCGGTTGCCGTCACCGGCGTGAACCATCAATTCACCTTGTAGGGGTCGTAATGGGCGATTGCCGTTTGGAGATGTCGCCGACCCGGTTGACGAGCACGGAGGAGAAAGGCAGACCTTGGGCTCAGAGGCGTACAAGGCATGTCCCCGCATCGCCGTACCGGCCAATTTCCGCTCATGCGCTCACGGAGACGTGGTTCTCTCGCGCGTAGACGACGAGGCGGTGACCGGCAGAGCTATCGAACTCGCCCTTGGACATCCATCCGAGATGCTGGTAGAGACGAGCGGCCGGGCTGTCTTTCAACGTCAGCAGCCACGCTCGTTCGCATCCACCGGCCACACGGTGGAGAAGCGTCCTGCCGAGGCCACTGCCTCTCGCTTTTCCGGCGACCATCAGTTCCACTACTTCGAAGGCGTTGCGCGACATCTCCGCGAAGGCGGCGGGACCGACCGCGTCGTGTACCTGCTCTATCAGCGGATCGGCGTCTCTGGTCGTGCGTGCGGGCCAGCCGTAACAGACGCCGAGCAAGGTGCCGTCCTCCGAGGCTAGCGCGGAGCGGAACCCGGGTTGCGCCACGTGGCCCGCGAGTCGCGAGGGGAAGGCACGCAGGCGCTCCTCCGGCTCTGACCAGGGCGGTACGGAGAAGCATTCGATGTAGAGATCGTGCATCGGTTGTTGCCATCTGAGCACTTCGGCCGCGTCCAGGTCATCCACCAGCACATAGCAAGTCTTTCGCAGTTGCGAATGACTTGCAATAAGTTGCCTGGGCGCTTTACCTTCGCCCCATGAAGATCCTCCGTGCCCGGTTTGTCACCCTCGCCCGGCTCGGCGTGGTGGCGATCCTCGGCCTGTCCGCCTCCTGCGCGGCACCGTCGTCACCTGGCACCTCGTCGAGCAATCCGGGAACGCGGGACACGTTCGTCCTCGGTCTCGCTTCTGAGCCGGACACACTGAACCCGGTGCTCGGCTATGAACCCGATGGCGGGTCCTTACTGTTCGACGGTCTGGTCCGGCGTAATGCGGATCTCACGCTGGCGCCGGCGCTGGCCGAACGGTTGCCCGACGTCAAGGGCACGACCGTGACCTTCACCCTCCGCCAGGGCGTGCGGTTCCACGACGGCACGCCTCTAACAAGCGATGACGTGGCCTACACCTATCAGGCCGTGCTGGACCCGAAGAACAACTCCGGCATTCGAGGTGACTACACGGCGATCGAGTCCGTCGAAGCGCCCGATCCGGCCACGGTGGTGTTCCATCTCAAGCATCCCTACGCGCCGATCCTGCAGCGCGCCACGCTGGGCATCGTGCCGCGGCGTCTGCTGCAGGGCCAGAGCCTGGACAAGGTCGCGTTCAACACCAAGCCCGTCGGAACGGGACCGTACCGGTTCGTGTCCTGGACCCCGGGCGACAAGGTCGTCCTGGAGGCCAACCAGTCGTACTGGGGGGGCGCCCCGGCGATCAAACGCCTGGTCATGGCGTACTCGGCCGACGACAACGTACGCGCCACCCGGATGGCGGCGGGCGAGTTCGACGCCACCGAGCTGCCACCCAAGGCGGCCGCCCGCTTCGAAGACCAGGTCGGCCTGACCGTCTACAAGGTGCCGAGCGCGGACTACCGCGGTGTGATGTTCCCCCTGGACGCGCCGGTCACCGGCGACAAGGCCATCCGCAAGGCGCTGAGCCTGGCGCTGGACCGCTCGGCCATGGTCGGGGCCATCCTCGCGGGTGCCGGTCGGCCGGCCTTCGGTCCCGTGGCGCCCGGCACCACCTGGCACAACCCGGCCGTGGACGGCACGCCCACCCCCGACCGCGACCAGGCGGCCCGGCTTCTGGACCAGGCGGGATGGAAGCCGGGCTCGGGTGGCGTCCGAGTGAAGGACGGAACGCCCGCTTCCTTCACGCTCATGTACCCCGCAGGCGATTCCCTGCGGAAGGATCTCGCCCTCGCTGTCGCCTCGGACGCCAAGAAGATCGGTGTCGACGTACGGCTGGCAGGGCTGGACTGGGACGCCATCGAACCCCGCATGGCCAAGGACGCGCTCATCATGGGCTACGGCAGCCCGTACGACCCCGACTACATCAACTACGAGATGTTCCACTCCAGCTTCTCCGGCCAGGGATTCTTCAATCCCGGCCACTACAAGGAGCCGGATGTCGACGCCCTGCTGGAGAAGGGGCGGGCGGAGACCGACCCGACCGTGCGCAAGCAGACCTACGACGCCTTGCAGCAGCGCATCCGCGACGA
>NZ_JAATEK010000087.1:0-7970 GCF_012034195.1 Microbispora sp. CL1-1 | reverse complement strand
GAACCCGTGCGAGTACGCGAGAGGCAACCCGTCCGCGGAGACGACCACGGAGTGCGCCACACCGGGCACGGAACTCACGAAATCATCGATCAGCCAGTTCAGGCCGCGTGCGCCCTGGCTCAACTCACTCATGCGCCGTCCCCTTTCGTGGTCGGGTAGCCCTCGTCCTCACTCAGTTCGCCTCTGGCCACCGCACGGCCCTGCCGTACGCCCTGCTGCAGGCTCGCCAGCCGGCTGCGGGCCCGGTCGGGCGACAGGAGCGGCGGCTGCGAGGGGGCGGGCGCCGCGGGTGCCGCGGCCGGATCGGCCGAGCCGGGCACCAGGTTGGCCTTCGGCACCCGCTTGGGCAGACCCGAGGAGGTCGTGCCGTCCGAGGCGGGCTTCTCGGTGGCCGCCGCCGCGGCCTGCCACCCGGCGTCCACGGGTGAGACGTTCTGCCAGCCCGATCCGGTGTCGGCCGCGGGAGTGCGGCGGAACCAGGCGGACTCGACGGAGGCGAAGATCGGCAGATACTCCTCGGACTGCGGTCCCGTCTGTGGCCCGGTCTGCGGTCCCGTCTGCGTTCCGTTCTGACGCACGCCGCCCTGCTGTACGGGGGCGCCGTGCACCGGCCCGGGGATGGCGACCGGGCCGGTCGTCGAGCCGAACGGCGTCGGCACGGGCCCGGTCACCGTCGGCAGAGGCCCGGTCGCCGCTTCGTCCATGCCGGACCTGTTGCGCATGCGCGTGAGCGGATCGTGGAGCGACGGCGCGGCGACCCCGGAGGCCGGGAGCTGCGGACGGCCCCAGCCGCCTCCGATGCCCTGCTGGGCCTTCCCCTGCTCGGCCTGCCGCGGGCTCCAGGAAGGGGCGAACGCGCCGGCGTAGGAGGGCTCCGGCTGCGACGGACTGCCCATGATCGTCTCCGGCAGCAGGACCATGGCGGTCAGCCCGCCTCCGTCGTGCGGCCTGAGCTGGACTCTGATGCCGTTGCGGGCGGCGAGACGGCCGACCACGAACAGGCCCATCCGGCGCGACACCGACACGTCCACCACCGGCGGGTTCGCCAGCCGCCAGTTGGCCTGGGCGATCTCCTCCGACGTCATGCCGATGCCGGAGTCGGTGACGGAGATCATCACGCCCCCGCCGTCGATCCGGTTGCCCGACACCACCACGCGGGTGTCGCGGGCCGAGAACGCCAGCGCGTTCTCCACCAGCTCCGCGAGCAGGTGGATGACGTCGTTGACGGACTGGCCGGCGATCGAGACGTCCGAGGGGAAGTTCAGCACCACCCGCTCGTAGCCCTCGACCTCCGACAGCGACGCCCGGATGACGTCGGTGATCTCGACGGGCCGGCTCCAGCGGCGTGCGGGCTCCTGCCCGGCGAGAACCAGCAGGTTCTCACTGTTGCGGCGCATGCGGGTCGCCAGGTGGTCGAGCTTGAACAGGTCGGCGAGCCGCTTCTCGTCCTGCTCGCCCTGCTCCAGACCGTCGATCAGGGTGATCTGGCGCTCCACGAGGGTCTGGGTGCGGCGCGACAGGTTCACGAACATCGCGTTGACGTTGCTCCGCAGCCGGGCCTCGTCACCCGCCAGCCGGATCGCCTCGCGGTGGACCTCGTCGAAGGCCCGCGCGACCTCACCGATCTCGTCGGCGGACGCGACGCCGATCGGCTGCACCTTGACCTGCCCCGCGGTGTCGGCCTCCGACTCGCGCAGCCGCTGCACCATGGCGGGCAGGCGGTGCCCGGCGACCTCCAGCGCCTCGCTGCGCAGCCGCCGCAGCGGCCGTACGAGCGAGCGCGCCATGACGGCGGTGATGAGCAGGACCAGCAGCAGGACGATGACGACCATCGTGATGCTGACGATGGCCACGTTGCGGTCGGAGCTCTGCAGGGCGTCGCTCCGGGTGACGATCGACTTGGTCAGCCCGGACATCACGTCGCGCATGAGGTCGGCCTGCTCGCTGATCGCGTCGAACCAGCGGTCGGCGTCGCCTCCCCTGCCGCCGACGTTGCGGATGAGCAGCCCGGCGCGGACGAGGTAGAGCGCCCGGTCGATGAAGAACCTCGCGCGGTCCACCTTCTGGTCGGTGACCGTGTCGTTGTAGAGCTGCCGCTCGTCGGTGGTGGCCACGGCGGCGAAGGCCGCCAGCTCGCTCTGCTCCCGCGCCGCCGCGCCGGTGAAGGCGTCGAGCTCGGCCGGGTCGAGCCGCTGCTGGGCCAGTCCCAGGGCGAGCAGCGCGCGCTGCTCCGACACCGCCTCCTTGGCCCGCGCGAGCGCCGCGAGCGCCTTGATGCTCGCGGACAGCCCTTCGTCCGGAACGCCCTGGCCCGCCGCGTCGTACAGCCTCAGCAGGTCGTCGGTGACGAGCCGGTAGTTGTCGATGCCGCGCAGCGGCGGGAGCTGCGACTCGAGCACGATCTTCCGGAACGCGGTCAGGTCCGTGAGACGGGCCAGGGCCCGCGACAGGTCCTCGCGGCCGAGTCCGCCCAGCGCGTCCCCGCTCGTTCCGGCCCGGACGCGCAACTGCTGCACGGCGGCGTTCACGGCGGCGTGCTGGTTCTTCACGGTCGCGAGCAGGTCGCGGTCACGGCGGCCGGACGCGACGTACTTGATCGACAGGTCCCGCTCCAGCTGCACCTCGTGGAGGAGCACGCCGACGTTGCCGACGAGCTCGACCGCCTCGCGCACCCGCTGATACTCGGCGGCGCTGGATATCGAGCTCGCCACCCGCAGGCCGCCGAGCAGGACCGCGACCACGGTGGGCAGCACGACCAGCGCGACGAGCCGGGTGCGCACCCGCCAGTTCTTCAGCTGCATCGAGTTGCCGGTCGCGGGCGCTTCGGGCGGCCCGCCGTCCACCGAGGACGCGCCGCCGGCGGGCTCGGCGACCGGTTCAGGCTCGGCGCGGCGACCGCTCTCGATCGTTGCTGTCCTCACTGGCGCAACCTCTCGCGCTGAATCTCAGGGGGGATAAGGCTCCGGGGTCGCTCTAATGCGGGAGCCCCACATCACCGGGCAATTTGAGCATAAGGCGTCGAGATAGACAAAGAGCTTGGGATATTGGAGCGGTCCAAGGTTTTGTCCGACCCTAAACTCGAATCCATCGGACGGCCACAAGCTGGGGAAAGGCGATATCGGACATGGAATGTTCGACATCTCCCCTCGTGGAACCGGTCCAACCCCCTGGCCGTAATTCCAAAAGATGACAGAAGGTGATTTAGCACTAAATTTGACTACAATCGTGACTCAAACACATCTAATCCGTACGGCTCCTGTACGCTCTCGCCCGTCGCCGTCTATGCGGGATCACCCGCCGGGCGGCCACCTCAACACTCCAGACAAGGAGCTTCCATGGGGCTTATAAGGCGTACTCTCGCCGTCGGCATCACGGCCGTTCTGGCGCTCACCGCTTCCGCTTGCGGCAACTCCGACACGACGTCCTCCTCTTCCTCGGGCAACGGACTGGAGAAGACGACGCTGAAGGTGGGCACCATCCCGGTGCCGGACAGCGCGCCATTACAGGTGGCGATCGAGAGAGGGTTCTTCAAGGCGGAGGGCCTGGAGGTCCAGCCCGAGGTGGTCGCCGGCGGCGCCGTCGCCACCCAGAAGCTGCTGGGCGGGAGCCTCGACATCTCGCTCGGCGCCTACGTCGGCACTTTCCTCGCCCAGGACAAGGGCGCCGGGAAGTTCAAGTATGTCGCGGACAGTTACGGCGCCGCCCCCGGCGCTTTCGTCATTATGGTCAAAAAGGACTCCCCGATCAAAACGGTCGCAGACCTCAAGGGAAAGACCATAGCGGTCAACGTGCTCAAGAGCGTCAGCCAGCTGACCGCCGAGGTGCAGATGAAGGTCGCGGGGGTGACCGCGACCCAGGACCAGTTCGTGGAGAAGGCGTTCCCCGACATGCCCGCCGCCCTGGAAAACGGCCAGGTGGACGCCATTGCGGGGGTCGAGCCGTTCATCACCGTGATATCGAAAGCGGGCGGCCGAATCATCGTCGACGAGATGACCGGTCCGACCGAAAATCTTCCCATCGCCGGCTGGTTCACCACCGACGCCACTGCGAGCAAATATCCGAAGGCGATCGCCGCGTTCCAGCGGGCGCTCGGCAAGGCGCAGGAGCTCGTCGCGAAGGACCGCAAGATCGTCGAGGAGACGCTGCCCAAGTACACGAAGATCGACGCCGCCACCGCGGCCGTCATCTCGCTGGGCTCCTACCCGACCTCCCTCAGCGAGAGCCGCCTTCAGCGTGTGGCCGACCTGATGAAGGAGTACGGCTACATCAAGAACGATCTCGACGTGAAGTCGATGATCCTGCCGCCGCCGGCGAACTGACGGAGATCCCTCACCTGCTATGAAACACGCACGAGTCCTCCGCGGCGTCGCGGGCGTCGCGGGGTTCCTCGCCGCGGCCGAGGTCGTCGGCGCGACCGGCCTGATCGACGACCGGTTCCTGCCGCGGATGTCCGCGATCCTTCGCGGCGCGGCGGAGCTGCTCGTCGATCAGGAGTTCCTCGTCGACGCGCGGGCCTCGCTCGCCGCGTGGGGGCTCGGGCTGCTGCTGACCGTGGCGGTGGCGGTCCCGGCCGGGCTCGCGCTCGGGGCACTGCCGCCCGTGGAACGGGCCGTACGGCCGCTGATCGAATTCCTGCGGCCCATTCCCTCGGTCGCCATCATCCCGCTCGCGATTCTGATCTTCGCTGACAACCTGCATCTCAGAGTGGCCGTCGTCGTCTACGCGGCGTCCTGGCCCATCGTCATCAACACGATCTACGCGCTTCAGGACGTCGACCCGCTCGCCAAGGAGACCCTGCGCAGCTTCGGGTTCGGTCCGGTGTCCGTGCTGCTCCGGGTGGCGCTGCCCAGCGCGGCGCCGTTCATCGCGACCGGGATCCGCGTCGCCGCCGGCACCGCCGTCATCCTCGTGGTCAGCGCGGAGCTGCTCGCCGGAGGATCGGAAGGGATCGGGATCTACATCACGGAGGCCGCGAGCGGCAACCGGATGGACCTGATGCTCGGCGCGGCCCTGTGGGCCGGCCTGTTCGGCGTCCTGTCCAACACCGCCCTGGTCGCGGTGGAACGCAGGCTGTTCCGCTGGCACGCCGTACGCACCGGAGCCGCCCGATGAACGTGATCAGAGCCGTCGGCCGTGTCTGGCTGATTCCGGTGACGCTGGTGATCTGGGAGATCGCCACGCGCGCCGCCGAGCAGCCGTTCTTCCCTCCCCCGTCGGCGACGCTGGCCCGGATGGGCGAGATGTGGCTGTCGGGCCCGGCCACCCATCTCCTGCTGACCGATCAGGCGCTGGACGACTTCGGCCCCAGCCTCGCCCGCCTGTTCGCCGGGTGGGCGCTGGCCGCGGTCATCGGAGTGGCCGCCGGAATCGCCATCGGCTGCTCCCCCCGCCTGGCCGGCTATCTCGACCCGCTGATCCACCTCGGCCGGGCCGTGCCCCCGCCGCTGCTGGTGCCCTTCTTCCTCGCCCTGCTGAAGCTGAGCACGCCGGCGCAGCTCACGACGATCGTGTTCGGGATCATCTGGCCGATCCTCCTCAACACGATCGACGGCACCCGTACGGTGGACCGGCAGCACCTGGAGACCGCCCGCATCTTCGGATTCACGACGACCGAGCGGCTCACCAGAGTGATCATTCCCGCCGCGATGCCCAAGATCTTCGCCGGTCTGCGGCTGGCCCTCTCGCTGGCCCTGATCCTGCTGATCATCGCCGAGATCCTCGCCGGCTCAGGCGGCCTCGGCTACCGGCTGCTGACCGCGCAGCGCACCTACCTCTACACCGACATGTGGGGCTGCCTGGTGGTGCTCGGCCTCCTCGGATATCTGCTCAACTCCGCGTTCCTGCTGATGGAACGGCGCGTTCTCGCCTGGCACAGGAACGCCAGGCAGACCACCTAGGAAGGCATCGTGCTCGAGATCACCGATCTGGTCCACTCGTACGGCTCGCATCGCGTTCTCGACGGGGTGAGCATCCGCGCCGCCGAGGGCGAGCTCGTCTGCGTCGTGGGCCCTTCCGGCTGCGGCAAGTCCACCCTGCTGCGATCCGTCGCCGGTCTCATCCGCCCCACCGGTGGCCGGGTGCTGATCGGCGGGAAGCCCGTCGACCGCATCCCCGACAACCTGGCCGTCGTCTTCCAGGACTACAGCCGTTCGCTCTACCCCTGGATGACCGCCGCGAACAACGTGGCGCTGCCGCTGCGCCGCCGCGGGCTGGACCGGCAGCGCCGCAGGGAGGCGGCGATGGCCGCGCTCGACCAGGTCGGGCTGGCCGACGCCGCGGAGAAGTATCCCTGGGAGATGTCCGGCGGAATGCAGCAGCGGGTGTCCATCGCCCGCGCTCTCGCCTACCGTCCGTCCCTGCTGCTGATGGACGAGCCCTTCGGCTCGGTGGACGCGCAGACCCGCGAGGACCTGGAAGACCTGGTGCTGCGGGTCTGCGCGCATCACGGCATGACGACCCTGCTCATCACGCACGACATCGACGAGAGCGTCTACGTCGGCGACCGGGTGGTCGTCCTCACCCGGTCGCCCGCCCGCGTCGCCGCCGACCTGCCGGTCGGCCTGGGCGAATCGCGCGACCAGATCGCGACGCGGCAGCTGGACGCGTTCGTCCGGCTGCGTGCCGAAGTGGGCCGCCTGGTCCGGGGCGGCTCCTCCACCTCGAATGTTCTGGAGAAGCATTGATCGACTCCACCGGCCCCGCGTGGGACGCCATCGTCGGGCTCTCCCGGTTCGCCGCCCTCGCCGCGATGGCCGAACTGGACTGCGCCGAACACCTGGCCTCCGGCCCCATGGGCGTTCCGGAGCTCGCCAAGGCGTGCGACGCGCACGAGCCCTCCCTCGCGCGCCTGCTGCGGGAACTCGAGACGATCGGCGTGGTCCGCTCCGTCGCCCCGGAGACGTACGAGCTGACCGAGGAGGGCCAGACGCTGCGCGACGGCGTGCCCGGCAGCATGCGCTCGGCCCTGCGCATGGCGGCCGAGCCCGGCTACTGGTACGCCATGGGCAACCTGGCGCAGACCGTGCGGGACGGGCGGTCCGCCTTCATCGCGCGGTTCGGCCCCCTGTACGGCTACCTCCAGGAGCGCCCCGAGGCCGCCCGCCTGTTCAACGAGTACATGGCCATCCGGGCGGCGCCGCTGGAGGCCGCCCTGGCCACCACCTACGACTTCACCGGCGTGAAGACGTTCGTGGACATCGCCGGGGGGACCGGGCACCTGCTGGCGGCGGTGCTCGAACGACACCCGGACATGCGCGGCGTGCTCTTCGACATCGCGCACGTGGTGGAGAACGGCAGGGCGGCCATGACCGCGCGGGGCCTCGCCGACCGATGCGAGTTCGAGGGCGGCGACTTCTTCGAGAGCGTGCCCGCCGGCGCCGACCTCTATCTGCTGGCCAGCGTCATCCACAACTGGAGCGACGAGGACAGCCTGCGCATCCTCGGCAACGTGCGGAAGGCGATGCCCGGCCACGCCCGGCTGCTGCTTCTGGAGATGGTGCTGCCGGACGACGCCACACCGCACATCGGCAAGGACCTCGACATGCGCATGCTCGCCCTGACGAACGGCGGGATGGAGCGCACGACGAGTGAGTTCACCCGGCTGCTCGGCGAGGCCGGCTTCACGCTCTCCCGCATTCTGCCGCTGCCCGCCGGGGCGAGCCTGATCGAGGCCCTGCCCCGCTGACTGTCCCGCTGAGCCGTTCCCGGGCCCCATGGAAAGCCCGAGCCCTGCGAGGAGTTTCCATGGGGTCGCGCGAGCGCCGCCGGGGCCACCCGCGGCAGGGCCCGGTCGGTCAGACGCGACCCTGGTGAAGGTTGGAGCCGGGTACGGCGACCCGCATGGTGAGCGCGTGCTCGACCAGCGTGATGAGAGTGCTTTTGACCGATTCGCGGTCACGGGCGTCGGTGCGGACGATCGGGATGTGCGGCGCCAGCGTCATCGCCTCCCGCACCTCCTCCTCGGCGTGCGG
>NZ_JAATEK010000086.1:0-8342 GCF_012034195.1 Microbispora sp. CL1-1 | reverse complement strand
AGCCAGAACCCGTCCACCCCGAGGGCGGACAGATAGTCCAGGCGCAGGCGCAGTCCTTCGAGATCGCCGATGCCGTCTCCGTCGGCGTCGGCGAAGGAGCGCAGATAGACCTGGTAGACAGCGGCGTTCTGCCACCACGACGTCTTCATGAGGACCTTCCAGAGATGGGGGATCCGCCACCGGTTCAGGGGTCGTGCCGAGCATCGTGGCACGCTGGGTTTCTTTCGTCAAGAAACTTATATTTGCTTTCTTGACACACAAAAGAAACATGGAGGACTCTACGGGGCAACGCACCTTCCACCCCCCGGCCATCGCCCCCGATTCGCCCCGACCCGGAGCCCACCGGTCGACTCTTGCTCTCGGTGGACGTTCCCTGGTTCAGGTATGCCTCGAGGAAGCGCGATGGTGGCCTAGGAGCACGATGTCCACGCGACGCATGAGGTTTTCGCTGGCGACCGCCGCAGCCCTGACGATCCTGCTTCCGCAAACCCCTCCGGCGCCTGCCGCCGCCGAGGCCGATCCGCCCGGAGCCCCTGGGGCGGCCGCGACGTGGAGTACCGGTGACAAGGAGGGAGTCGGCACGTCCGCGACCCGGGAGTCCCCGGTCTGGTACACCCTGGCCGGCGGCGCCCTGAGCGAGGTCTATTACCCCAATGGGGGAGTTCCCAATGTCCGATCGCTCGACTTCGCGGTGACGGACGGCTCGACCTTCACCCAGCGGGAGAGCCAGAACACGCGCAGATCCATGCGGTTGACCGACGAGAAGTCCCTCACCTACCAGCAGAGCACTGAGGATCTGGCCGGTCGGTGGCGGCTTACCAAGACCTACGTCACCGACCCGGTCCGCGCTTCGGTCCTGATTGACGTGAAATTTGAGATCCTCAAAGGTGGCCCGCTTCAGCTCTACGCGCTCTACGACCCTTCGCTGGCGGGCACGGCCAAAGGGGACTCCGGGCGTACTGAGAAGGGTGTCCTCATCAGCGAGGACACCGGTGTCGGGTCCGCGCTGGCCAGCTCGATCGGCTTCACCGCCACCACGACCGGATACGCCGGCTCGGCGAGCGACGGCTGGATCCAGCTCCAGAACGACCATGAGTTGGCCAGAACGTACGAGTCCGCCCCTCAGGGCAACATCACCCAGACCGCGCAGCTCCCCGTCGAGGGCAGGACGATCCGGTTCACGCTCGCTCTCGGCTTCGCCGCGACGGGCGAGCAGGCGCTGGCGACCGCGACGAGAAGCCTGCGCCTCCCCTTCGCGGCCACGGCCGCCGCGTACGCGTCGGGCTGGCGGTCCTATCTCAGCGCGCTCATGGCGACGCGGCTGACGGGCAGGTTGCGCGCTCAGTACTACGCGGCCCTCATGACGGTGAAGGCACACGAGGACAAGGCCAGGCCGGGAGCTTTCATCGCGTCACTCACGATTCCCTGGGGTCAGGCCGTGGACGCCGACAGCACCGCGGGCGGCTATCACTTCGTGTGGGCCCGTGACCTGTACCACCAGGTGTCCGCGTTGCTGGCGGCCGGGGACAGGCAGGCCGCCGGGGACGCCGTGAGGTGGCTGTTCGACGCGCAGCAACGGGCTGACGGCCACTTCCCGCAGAACTCGAAGACCGACGGGACGCCCGACCAGAACAACGTCCAGCTGGACGAGACCGCCTTCCCGATCATCCTGGCCCAGCAGGCGGGTGTGTGGCATCCCGGCGTGACGCAGGCGGCCGACTACCTTGTGGCACACGGCCCGGTGACGCCACAGGAGCGCTGGGAGGAGACGGGCGGCTACTCTCCCTCCACGATCGCCGCCGAGATCGCGGCCCTCGTCTGTGCCGCCGACCTGGTACGCCGGCACGGCGACCCTGCCAAAGCGGCCATCTACCAGGCCGTCGCCGACTCCTGGCAGCGGCAGGTCCAGGCCTGGACATACACCACGACCGGAAATCTGAGCGACGGCCGGTACTACGTCCGGATCAATGCGAGTGGCAAACCCGACGACGGCGCTGCCCGCGAGTACGCGAACGGTGCGGGCGTCCACAAGGAGAGCAGCGTCGTCGACGCCGGCTTCCTGGAACTCGTGCGTCTCGGCGTCAAGCGTGCGGATGACCCGGCTGTCGCACACTCGCTCAAGGCGGTGGACGAGTCCATCGCTGTGGACACTGCCGCGGGCAGGGTCTGGAAGCGCTACACCTTCGATGGCTACGGCGAGACCGCCGACGGCGCGCCCTGGACCGGCGTGGGAGTCGGCCGCCCGTGGCCCATCCTGTCCGGGGAGCGGGGCGAGTACGCCCTCGCCAACCGGAAGAACGCCACGCCCTATCTGCGGACGATGGCGAACTCCGCTAACGACGGCCTCATGATTCCTGAGCAGATTTGGGACAAGCCCGACCCCACCGCCTACGGGCACGTCTTCGGCAAGGGGACCGGCTCGGCCGCGCCGCTGGCGTGGGCGATGGCCCAGTACGTCAGGCTGGCATTGGGCATCGAGGCGGGCCGACCCGTGGAGACGCCGCGTGTGGTCGCCGACCGGTACGCTCGCACGCTGCCGGCACCCGCGCTGACCGTGACCGGCCCGGCCGATATGTCCACGGCCGACGGCAAATCCATCGAGGTCACGGGGACGACCACCGCCGGGAAGGTGTACATCGCCGTCAACGGCGTGACCACCACTGTGACGCCGTCAAGCGGAAGCTTCACGGCCACTGTCCGGCTTCCCGCCGTGCAGAACACCATCACGGTCGCAGCCGTGGCCGCCGACGGCGGCACCAACGCCGTGACGCGCACGGTCATGTCCTTCGGCGACCGGCTCGGCGGTCTTGCCGATCCCGTCGGCGACGACAACGGTCCAGGCTCGTACGTCTATCCGGCGAGTGGCGCCTTCTCCCGGGGCGCATTCGACCTGAAGAGGTTCGATGTCTACCGCGACGGCGACACACTGCGCCTGGTGACCACTTTGGCAGGGGACATCACGAACCCCTGGGGCGGCAACGGCATGAGTGTCCAACGCCTCAACGTCTATCTCCAGACCACCCCGGGTGGCAGCCCGCAGCCCGCGCTGCCCGGCACCAACATCGCCACCGGCCAGGCATGGCAGCTCACCGTCGTCGCCGATGGCCGCTACCCCATGGGGGCGTACGCGCCGGGCGGTGAGAAGATCTCCGACGTCGGACTATCGGTGCTGCCAGCCACCAGGCAGATCGTCGCCAGCCTGCCGGTCAGCGCGCTCAATGGCACCGATCCCCGGGCAGTGAAGTACGCCGTCGCGATGTTCAGCGACGCGGAAAACGGCGAAGGAATCGGCAACATCCGCCCCGTCTACAGCCTCGAACACTGGCAGACCGGACCCTGGTGGATCCACGACTACAGGTTCGGCGGCGGCGCGGGCGAGTATTCGGACGCACTTCCCGCCAAGGACACCGACACCTCCGACCCCAACGCCATCGACGTGATCGTCGGCGCCGGTCAGGACCAGTCCGACGTACTCGACTGGACCAAGCACACCCCGCCTGTGGCTGTCCCGCTGCTCGGCCTGGACGAGTAGCGCCGGCATAGCAAGAGGGGCCGAAGGGCGGCTGCAACGTCCTCCGGCCCCGCCCGGCGGGCCTGTTTCGCCGGGCACACTCCATCCCCTTCTCAGGAGGAACAGTGAGACACCGTCTCAGGCTCGCCGGGTTATCAGCATTATTGCTGACGACCACCCTGGTGGCGCTGCCCGCGGCACCCGCGCAGGCGCTTGACAACGCACCCGGCGCCCCGGGCACGAACCCCACATGGGCTCCCGCCAACAAGACGGGCTTCGGCACCTCGAAGACCACCGACAGCAAGGTGTGGTTCACGCTGCAGGACGGCGGCATGTCGGAGGTCTACTATCCCGACCTCGGCACGCCCAGCGTCCGTGACCTGCGATTCGTCGTCTCCGACGGCAGCTCCTTCACCGAACGCGACAGCGACTCCACCCAGTCCACCAAGCTGGTCGACCCCAAGGCGCTCATCTTCCAGCAGACCGACACCGCCAAGTCCGGCAAGTGGCGACTGACCAAGACCTACGTCACCGACCCCGCCCGGCCGACCGTGCTCATGGACGTCAAGTTCGAGTCCCTGACCGGCCAGCCATACCAGCTCTATGCCCTGTACAACCCGCGCCTGGGCAATAGCGGCGCGTATGGTTCCGACGACATCGGCTGGACCAGCGGTGACGCGCTGGTTGCGCAGGACAACACCATCGGCAGCGCGCTCGCCGCCTCGCCGGCCTTCACCGCCACATCCACCGGCTACCAAGGGACCAGCGACGGCTGGAGTGACCTGCGCAGCGACAACAAGATGGACTGGCAGTACGAAGCCCGGCAGCGGGGCGGGAACATCGTGCAGACCGCTCGCCTGGCCGTCACCGGCGTGTCCGGGAGTCAGTCGTCCACCGTCGCCCTTGGCTTCGGCGGCAACGCCGACGCAGCTCTCAGCACCGCCCGCAGCACGCTGAGCGCCGGATACGCGGCCGTGTCCGCCGCCTACGCCTCCGGCTGGCATGACTACGTCTCCAGCCTGAAGCCGCCGCCACCCAGCCTCGTCACCCAGCGCGAGAAGGACGTCTACAACGCCTCGGTCATGATCCTCGCCTCGCACGAGGACAAGACCAACCGTGGCGCGTTCGTGGCCTCCCCGACGATGCCGTGGGCCTGGGGGACCAACCCCAACCTGGAAAACCCGTCCGGCGCCTACCACCTCGTGTGGGCCCGCGACGTCTCCGGCAAGGCTGGCGGCCTGCTCACCGCGGGTGACCCCGCTGCGGCGGAACGCGCGCTGAACTACCTGTTCACCAAGCAGCAGAAGTCCGACGGCTCCTTCCCGCAGAACAGCACGCTCGACGGGCGGGAACACTGGACCAACACCCAGATGGACGAGGTGGCCGCGCCCATCATCCTGGCCTGGACGCTCGGCAAGAAGGACGCCGACACCTGGAGCCACGTCAGGGCGGCCGCCGACTACATCATCGGCAACGGCCCGATCACCAAGCAGGAGCGCTGGGAGAACCAGGGCGGCTACTCCCCCGCGACGATCGCCGCAGAGATCGCCGGTCTGGTCTGCGCCGCGGACATCGCCAAGGCCAACGGAGACACCGCCAAGCAGCAGGCGTACCTCGCCAAGGCGGACGACTGGCAGTCGCATCTGAAGGGCTGGACCGTCACCACCAACGGTCCCTACAGCTCTAAGCCGTACTTCCTCCGCATCACGAAGAACGGCGACCCAAACAACGGCACGACCTACGACGTCGGCGATAGCGGGCCCAACAACGCCGACCAGCGTGCCGTCGTCGACCCCAGCTTCCTGGAGACCGTACGGCTCGGAGTGCTGGCGCCGGACGACCCCGACATCCTCAACACCATTCCGGTGGTGGACCAGCAGCTCGGCGAGAACACCCCGAACGGCCAGTTCTGGCACCGCTACAACTGGGACGGCTACGGCGAGCAGCGCAACGGCGGCGAGTGGAACTTCGGTTTCCAGCCCAATAGCCAGACCACGGTCGGCCGGCTGTGGCCGCTGTTCGCGGGCGAACGGGGCGAGTACGAGCTCGCGGCAGGCAAGAACGCCGACGCGCGCCTGGCCGCGATGGCGGCGGCGTCCACCGAGGCCGGGCTGCTGGGCGAGCAGGTATGGGACCACGTCGGACCGGGCGCCGCGGGCACCCCGACCTACTCGGCCACCCCGCTCGGCTGGGCGCACGGCCAGTTCGTTCGCCTCGCCTGGTCGATCGCGGCCGGCCGGTCGCTCAGCACGCCGAGCATCGTGGCCTGCCGTTACCTGCACACCCAGTGCGACGGCAACCCTCAGGACACGCCGCCGGGAGCGCCTGGCAAGCCGGTCGCGTCCGATATCACCAGCAACTCGGTGAAGCTGACCTGGACGGCGGCCACCGCGGGCACCAACTCCATCGCCGGCTACGACGTCTACCGGGACGGCGACAAGGTCGCCTCGGTCACCGGTCTGAGCGCCACCATCACCGGCCTCAGCCCCAAGACCACCTACAGCTTCACGGTCAAGGCCAAGGACAGCACGGGCCTGACCGGCCCCGCATCCCCCGCCACCAGCGTCACCACAACCGCTGGATCCAGCACTTCCTGCAAGGTCACCTACTCCGTGCAGAGCGACTGGGGGACCGGCTTCACGGCCGGGTTGACGATCACCAACACCGGAACCAGCCCGCTGTCGAACTGGAAGCTCGGCTTCTCCTTCGCCGGCGGACAGCAGCTGAGCAATGGCTGGGCCGCGAGCTGGTCGCAGAGCGGTGCTCAGGTCACCGCCACGGCTCCCTCTTACTCCAGTGACCTCGCGGTCGGCGCATCGGTCGAGATCGGTTTCATCGGCTCCTACTCCGGCGCCAATCCCAACCCGACGACGTTCACCGTCAACGGCGCTACCTGCAACTCGTAACCACCAGGGTGCGGCCGCCTCGGTGGCCGCACCCACCGTCATGAAAGGCACCCCCCATGCCTCTACGCTCCCGGCCAGACCGGTTACGTCACATCGGCAGTCTCGTGGGCGGCCTCGCGCTGACCTGCACGGCTATCGCCGCCATACCCAGCGCCGCTTCCGCGGCCACGGTCACCGACGCCTGGACCGACTCCTCCCGCTACGCCCCGGGAGAGGACGCGGTGGTCACCGCGAAGGTCGACGGCAGCGGCCCCGTCACCTTCACTCTCACCCACCTCGGTGACGTCGTGGAGCAGGCCACCGTGCAGGCCAGCGGCAGCGGCCAGGTGACCTGGCGGGTTCGTCCCCCGAGCACGGACTACACCGGCTATCTCGTTCACGTCGACGGTGCCTCCGGTAGCGCCCAGACCGCAATCGACGTATCCAGCAAGTGGACGCGCTTCCCTCGCATGGGCTTCCTCGCCTACTACGGCACCGGGATCTCCGCCTCGGAAGCGGACGGTGACATCGCCGAGCTGTCGCAGCGCTACCACATCAACTCTCTGCAGTACTACGACTGGCTGTGGAAGCACGAACTGCCGGTCAAGCACGACGGCTCCGGCGTCGCCTCGACCTGGACCGCATGGAACGGGGACACGATCAGCTCCCAAACGATCAAGAACTACATCGCTTCCAGCCATGCCAGGAACGTGGCCTCTCTGCCCTACCAGATGTCGTACGCGGCGCTGAACGACTACGACCAGTCGAAGGTCAGCCCGAACTGGCGACTGTTCAAAGGCAGCGGTCAGGAGTGGACCTACCAGATGGTCCCCAGCCAGGTTCTTCACCTGATGAACCCGCAGAACACCGGCTGGCAGGACTACATCATCGGCCAGTACGTCGACTCGGTGAACTCGATGGGCTTCGACGGCGCACACCTGGACCAGATCGGCTACTGGGAGGAGATGTATGACGCCAACGGCAATCGCGTCGACCGCCCCGCCGGATTCGCGCAGATGACCAACCGAACAAAGCAGGCGCTGGCCTCGAAGGGCGGAGCCGTCGGTTTCAACGCGGTGGACGGTTTCGGCGACGCAGAGCTCGCGGCGTCCAACGCCGACTACCTCTACACCGAGCTGTGGGACAACTACGAGACCAACTCGAATGTCAAGAACTACCTGGAGCGGCAGCGCCAGGCGTCCGGCGGCAAGCCGCATGTCACCCCCGCCTATATGAACCGCGGGGAGTCCAACAGTGTGTTCGACACGACGTCCGTGCAGCTGGCCAACGCGACGTTCGCCGCCAACGGTTCGAATCACCTGGAGCTCGGGCCGAACGACCACATGCTGAACACCGAGTACTTCCTCAACAAGAGCAAGAGCATGTCGTCGGAGCTCAAGGCGTGGGAGAAGACCTACTACGACGTCATCACGGGGTACGAGAACCTTTTCTATGGCCCCAAGCTGCACACCGCGAGCAACGCCGTCCAGATCGCCGGCCAGCCGACCAGCACCGACGGCTCGGGGAACACCATCTGGACAAACGTCATGCGCAATGACGGTGTCGACGTCATCCACCTCATCAACCTGCTCGGCAACGACAACCGGTGGCGCAACTCCGCGGCGAACACCCCGCCGACGCTGACCAATCTGGCGGTGAAGTACTACATCGGCGACCAGGCCGTGCCGCCCAGCATTCATCTGGGCAGCCCGGATCGCGAGGGTGGGCGGTCGTCCGAACTGCCCTTCACCACCGGCAGCGACTCCGGTGGCCGCTATGTCGCCTTCACCGTCCCGCAGCTGAAGACCTGGGACTTCATCTACTTCGACCCGACGCCCGACTCCAACCCGAGCCCTAGTCCTTCGGCCAGTCCGTCGCCGAGTCCGTCGGCTCCGGGGGGTTCGGGGCACATCGTCAACAGCAACGGCAAGTGTGTGACGGTGGCT
>NZ_JAATEK010000085.1:0-9046 GCF_012034195.1 Microbispora sp. CL1-1 | reverse complement strand
GTGCCGATCTCGTCGGCGGAGTTGGCGGTGGAGACCAGCAGCTCCTGGCCCTCCAGACCCACCGTGGGAGCTCCGGAGCCGTCGGAGATGACGCTGGAGACCGGCTCACCGGCCGCCACCGCACCGGTGGAGGAGTCGCTCAGCAGGCGCGGCTTCCAGCCCAGGTACTCCGGGCCGATCTTCTTGCTCGGGTCGTCGGCCGCGACGAACTCGCTGGCCTGGCCCACGACCGCCCAGTACTCGCCCGCGGGGATCTCCTCGGGGGTGCGGGTGTCGGTCACGGTGACCGTCGGCAGGGTGCCGGTGAACTGGCGGGCGGTGGCGTCCGAGCCGTTCTCCTGCAGCGACACCCCGGTGTTGTCGGCCACCGTCATCGAGAGCTGGCCGGGGGTGCTGGTGGACTGGATGTTCACCGACACGTCGATGCCGCCGGTGCCGGAGGGGTCGTCGTCGGCCGCCGCGGGACCGGCCAGGCCGGCACCCGCGAGGGTGAGGCCGAGCACGGACGCGGCGAGTATCTGGCTGGACCTGGTGATCTTCATGAATCGCTCCATCTATGGGGGGCGGGGCCGGCCGGCTGGGCGGCCGGCCCCGGGTTGAGCTACGGCGGTGACCTCGTCGTGGTGACCGAGGTCACCGCCGGTGATGCGGTCAGCGGCAGCTCGCCGCCGCGTAGTCGGCGTCGTAGGACGAGGTGACCTGCTTGCCGTTGATCGTCGCGGTGCCGGTGACGGTCACCGAACCCGCGTCGATCTGCCCGGCCCGGGTGTTGAAGGACTGGTAGGCCTGCTTACCCGGGGCCACGTCGGCCACCGTCTTCTTGCCGAACGGGGTGTTCAGCTCGATCGTCGCCGGCACGTCACCGTCGTTGACGGCCGTGACCGCCACGTACGCCGAGGTGCCGATGCAGCGGGAGGACGCGGTGACGGTCAGCTTGACCTCCGGGTCGCTCTGCGGCTTGATCAGCTTGAAGTAGTCGAACGTGACCGTCTTGGACGCGCTCTGGTTGGTGCCGATGGTGTAGACACCGATCTTCGACGCGTTCGCCACGGCGCTGTTCTTCACCACCGCGACCGTGCCGTTGGTGGCGAGGTCGGTCCAGGTGGTGCCGTCGGAGGAGTAGGAGCCGGTGAAGCTGTCTCCCTCCTTCTTCAGGCGCAGCCACCACACACCGGTGGTGAGGTTGTTCACCTGCGGCTGCGGGTTCTGCACGGTGCCGCCGACCTCGCTGCGCAGCTCGATCGTCCGCGCCACCGTCGACCCTGCGGCGTTGGTGGCAAGGAAGTCGAACTTCACGTAGTTGTCGTCGTCGCCGTACACCATCAGGCCGCCCTGCTGGTACTGCTCGTTGAGGGCCGAGGCGTCAACCTTGGTCTCCAGCGTCCAGTCGCCGTCCGGAGCGGTCTGCAGGATGAAGTTCTTCGGTTCGCCGTTGGTCGAGCCGTAGATGTCACCCGTGGTGGTGTCGAGCTGCAGCTTGCCGTCGCTCACGCGCACCGCCGTGGCGTCGGGACGGACGATCGCGTTCCAGCGGCAGTTGTCGAGCGTGGTGCCGTCGAACTCGTCGTCCGGCGTCGGCGCGGTGGCCTTGTCGTCCGGCGTGATCTGGAACCAGTCGAACGCCGCGTTCACCACCGGGTGGTTGGCGCCGGCCAGCGAGATCAGGCCGATCCTCGGGTTGTTGATCCCGGCGAGCGACTTGGTCTCCGGCATCGCGGTGAACGTGGTGCCGTCCGAAGAGTAGTGCGCGGTGATGTTGGTGCCGTCGCTCACGAACCGCACGTACACCGTGTCGGGGTAGGTGTCCCCGAGGGTGGCCGTGTTGCTCGCCGACACCTCGTTCGGCGCGCCGTTCTCCTCGCGGATGAACTGGAAGATGCGGTTGGCGTGGTTCGAACCGGAGGTCGACCGCGCCTGCAGCACCATCTTGGCGTAGTTGTCGTCGTCGCCGTAGATCACCAGGCCCGCCTGCTGGTACGCGCTGGTCGCGACCAGCGTGAGCTTGGCGGTGGCGGTCCAGGCGCCCGACGGCGCCGGCTGCACGACGATGTTCGGCGTGTTGTTGGTCGTCTGGTAGATGTCGGTGGCAGAGGTCGGGATGATCAGGCTGCCGTCGGCGACCTTCAGGTCCTGGTTCTCCCGGATGACCGACCAGCGGTCACGGTCGAGCTGGTTGCCCAGGAAGTCGTCGGAGCGGCCGCTGAAGCACACCGTGGCCGGCGTGTTCACCTTGATCGCGATCTGCTGGGTCGTGGCCGCGCCCTTGGCGTCGGTCACCGTCACCGTCGCGGTGTAGTTACCCGGGGCGGTGTAGGTGTAGCTCGCGTTGGCCGTCGTGGCCTGCTGCGCGCCGTCCACCCCGAAGTCCCACTTGTAGGTGACCGGGTCACCCTCGGGGTCGGTGCCCGTCGCGGTGAAGTCGACCTTCAGCGGAGCGGTGCCCGTGGTCGGGTTCGCCGACGCGGTCACCGTCGGGCGCTGGTTCTCCGTGGCGCCCTTGCCGATGAAGTCGACCCAGTTGAAGTTGGCCAGGTTGGCGTCGTTGGCCGCGCTGGACGGCTTGCGCACCACGAAGAAGATCGGGCCGCTGGTCGTCGGAGCGTTGTTCAGGTTGACCGTGACGTCCTTGAACGTCTGCCAGTCGCCCGTCGGAGTGATCTCCGCCTCGCCGATCAGCGTTCCGTCCTCGGGGTTGCCGACGCGGATCTGCACGGTGCCGCCCGCGCCGGCCGAAGAGGCCCGCAGCCGGATCGCGCTGATGTTGGTCAGGTTCACCGGGTCGAACGACCAGTAGTCGCCGTCCTGGATGTAACCGATGTCCTTCGCGCCACCCGCGGAGTCGGTGGTGTCCTCGACCTGGACGCCCGCGGCGTCCGTGCCGAGACCGCCGGTGATCCGGCCGGTCTGCGAGAAGTGCTCGGCCTGCTTGCGCTTGGGCTGCAGGATGACCTGGCCACGGCCGGTCAGCGGCTTGGCCCCGCCGTCGCCACCCTGGTCGGTGTAGCTGGCCTCGATCACGTAGAACAGGTTGTCGTACTCACCGTGACCCGACATGGCGGTCTGCACCGTGGCTTCGCAGCCCTTGGTCTGGTCGAGCGGGTGACCGTGGGTGTCGTGACCCAGGATCGACTGGATCTGCACCTTGTCACAGTCGATCGTGCCGTCCTCGGCGTCGGTGACCGTGACCTTGAACTTCACCTGGTCGCCGAACTCGAAGAACGCTCCGTTCGGCGGCACCTCGACCTTGACGACGGGCTTGCTGTTGCCCGCCTCGATCGTGACGCTGGCGGTGGCGGTCTTGCCGTCGGCGCTGGTGACGGTCAGGACGGCGCTGTACTCGCCGGCCTTGGTGTAGGTGTAGGAGGGGTTGGCCTCGGTGGAGTCGGTCTCGCCGTCACCATCGAAGTCCCACGCGTAGGTGATCTCCTTGCCGTCCGGGTCGCGCGAGCCCTCGCTGGAGAACTGCACGGTCAGCGGCAGCGGGCCGTCGGTCTTGTCGGCCGTGACGGTGGCGACCGGCGGGCGGACGCCCTTGGTGTACTCGATGCGGTAGACGCCCGAGTCGGCGTTGTCGCCGCCGAAGCCCGAACCCCACTCGATCAGGTACAGAGCGCCGTCGGGACCGAACTTCATGTCCATCGGCTTGAGGAACCGCAGCGTCGTCATGATCTTGTTCATCTCGACGAGCTTGGAGCCGTCCTCGTTGAGCTGGAACGACCACAGCGCGTTGTTGTTCCACTCACCGAAGATGGCCTTGCCGTCCCAGTACGCCGGCCACTTGATGGTCGACTGGACGTTCGGGTCGTAGCGGTAGACCGGGCCGCCCATCGGCGCGCCGCCGCTGAGCTCGGGGAAGTTGTTCGGGTCGGCGGCGTAGTGGTACCAGATGGTCGCCGGGATGACCGGCGGCAGGTTGGTCAGACCGGTGTTGTTGGGCGAGTCGTTGACCGGAGCCGCGCAGTTGAACGCCGACCCCGACTGCCTGGTCGCGAAGTTGTAGTCGATGTACGGGGTGTTGTTGCCGATGCAGTACGGCCAGCCGAAGTTGCCCGGCTTGGTGATGAGGTTCCACTCGACCGTGTTCTGCGGGCCACGGGTGGCGCTGGCGGAGTTGGCGTCGGGGCCGTACTCGCCGAGCATGATGTTGCCCGTCTTGGGGTCGAGGCCGATCCGGAACGGGTTGCGGAAGCCCATGCCGTAGATCTCCGGCTTGGTCTTCTCCGTGCCCGGCGCGAACAGGTTGCCCGAGGGGATGGTGTAGGTGCCGTCAGCCTCGGGGTGGATGCGCAGCAGCTTGCCGCTCAGGCTGTTGGTGTTGCCCGCGGTGCGCTGGGCGTCCCAGTAGGCCCGGCCCGACTGCTCGTCGATCGGCGCGTAGCCGTCGGAGGCGAAGGGGTTGGTGTTGTCACCCGTACCGAGCCACAGGTTGCCGGTCTTGGGGTCGATCACCATGCCGCCGCCGTGGTGGCAGCACTCGGCGCGCTGCACCGGGACGTCCAGCAGCTTCTTCTCGCTCGACAGGTCCAGGGTGTCACCGGTGACCGTGAACCGGCTCAGCCGATCGACGTTCTCCGACCCGTTGGGCGAGTAGTAGAGGTAGATCCAGTGGTTGGTGTCGAAGGCCGGGTCCAGCGCCATGCCGAGCAGACCGCTCTCGTTGGCGGTGAACACGTTCATGTGCGCGGCCAGGACAGTGCCACCACTGGGCTTGATGATCTTGACGTCGCCCAGCCGGTCGATGTAGAAGACCCGGCCGTCGTTGGCGATGTTCAGCATCATCGGGTTGGACGTCTCGGTGTCGAGAGCGACCTTCTCGTAGCTGCTGCTCTGCGAGGCCGAGCAGTCCGCCTTCTCCGCACCCGCGGCGGTCTTGATACCGCCGAGGAGCAGCTTCAGGAAGTTGGCCTCGCTGTAGTTCTCCTTCTGGTGGCCGAGCCCGGTGTACCACGAACGGCCGCCGTCGTAGTCCTGGCACCAGGTGTTCGGGTGGTCGGCGCCCATCGTGCCGCCGGAGTAGGACTTCTCGTCCAGCGACGTCAGGACATGGACCGTGCCACGCGGGTTGGTCTGGTAGTCGTACCACTCGTCGGTACGGGTCCAGGTCGTCGGCAGGTCCTTGGTGGACGGGTGCGCCGGGTCCTCGACCTTGACGGTGGCCTGCTGGATCGCCGGGTGCTGCTTGAAGTAAGCCCCGACCAGCTTGCCGTACCAGGCCCAGTTGTATCCGCTGTCGGCGGCGGCGTGGACGCCCACGAAGCCGCCGCCCTTCTCGATGTAGCGCTGGAAGGCGTCCTTCTGGTCCTGCGTGCCCAGCGGGTCACCGGTCGTCGACATGAAGACCACGGCCTGGTACTGCGCCAGGTTTTCGTCCGTGAACTTGGTGCTGTCCTCGGTGGTGTCGACGGCGAAGTTGTTCTGCTGGCCGAGCTGCTGCACGGCCGCGATGCCCTCGGGGATCGAGTCGTGCCGGAAGCCGGTCGTCTTGGAGAAGACCAGCACCTTGAAGTCGGGCGCCGCCGCCGCGGCCGTAGTCGTGGCGGCCTCGGCGCTCACCGGCGCCGAGAAGAGAGTGATGACGGGAGCGACGAGGGCCATGGCCATCGTCGCCGCGGTCCGACGTCTGATGCGTCGTCCCTTTTCTGGCACGGCCGTACTGAACGGCCTGGCCCACGTTCGTTGACGTGGAGACATTGAAAACCCTTCCTGACCGGGGGGACGTCAGGCAAGGCGCGCGCCGCCGCGCTTGTTGCCACTTGGTCGTAGCGGATATTGCGGTTGCTGGAGGGTGCCCTCTCCAGGTCTGTGGGGGGCCGTCAGTAAACTGCCGGCCCGGGTAATGGATCCATGATCGTCGCAGGGTCGTCGATGATGTGGTTGACCACCATGCTCGCGGCGCCGCGGGAGGCGGCACCGAAGCCGAGCGTGGAGGCGACGAACCGGCACTGGGCGGCGGGGGCGGCCACCACGAGCCGTTGCAGCTGGTCCTGCGCGTGCGGGAGCAGCCACTGGGCCAGTGAGGCGAAGTAGCCTCCGATGACGATCACTCGCGGGTTGAACAGGTTGGCAAGGATCGAGCCGCCGAGCCCGAGCCACTCGCCCACCTGCGCCACCGCCATCATCATCCGACGGTCGCCCGAGGCCAGGCCTCTGGCGATGTCGGCCATCCGTTCACCGGGGTCGGGCACCGGCATGCCGGGCAGGCCGTACGCCTGCTCCGGCATGGCGGCACGGACGAGTGCGGCCAGTCCGACCTTGGTCTCCCAGCAGCCGACGCGGCCGCAGCCGCACTGGTCGCCGTTCGGATCGACCCGCAGATGTCCGACCTCGCCGGAGAATCCGTCCGCTCCGCGCAGCAGCCTGCCACCCGAGATGATGCCGCCGCCGACGCCGACCTCACCGGTGAGGTAGACCAGGTCGGGTGTGCCGGCGGCGATGCCCGAGGTGAATTCGGCCACCGCGGCGAGGTTGGCGTCGTTGTCCACCCGCACCGGAACCTGCAGCGGGCCGAGTATGGCGCTCAGCTGGTCGGCGAGGGGGAGATCGCGCCAGTAGAGGTTCGGCGCGAGTGTCACGACTCCACGGGCCACGTCCACGAGCCCGGGGACGGCCACGACGATGCCGGCAGGGGCCGCCCCGGCCCGGCGCATCGCCTCCACGGCCTCCTTGGCCACGAGACCGAGCCGGCGCACGGAGTTGTCCGGGCCGCTGCCCATCGTGTCGTAGACCACCCTGCGCTCGACCAGGACCCGGCCGCTGAGGTCGGTGCCGTGAACCGCGATGTAGTCGACGTTGATCTCCATGCCGAGGGCGCCGACGTGCGCGCCGTGCAGCGCGACCGCCCGTCTCGGACGCCCGATCGCACCCACGTGCTCGACGCCGACCTCCCGTACGAGCCGCCGTTCCAGGAGCTCGGCCATGAGGTTGGAGACGGTGGCCCGGTGCAGCCCGGTCGCCTCCGCGATGTCGGCGCGGGACAAGGAGATGTGGTCGCGCAGCTCGCGCAGCACCAGCGAGAGGTTCGCCCTGCGGAGGGCGGCGGGACCCGCCGGCGGCGCGGCGCCGCTCGGGGCGCGGGTGAGGTGCGGTTCCTTCGACACCCGCGTCCACCTGCCTTTTGTTTGTCTCCGAGATCAATTAATGAGGGTTGTAACACGGCGATGTCCGATCGTGCACCCCCGGAATGCGTAACGAGTTGGCATCGCTCGTATTTCCGCACGTCGCGATCTATCCCGTTTCCGGTTATCGGAACGTTACAAAACCTGCAACCGGTTTCACACTTGTCTCCCCGGGATGTGGCTGCCTTTAATTCGGCGAGCCATGCGAACTAATTGAAGGAGCGGCGTGGACCACAGCAAGGCCGACGGCCACACGACCGACTCGATGAGTCGCGGCGGGTCCGCGGGGCTTCCCGCGGACCAGGCCACCGTGCGCCGTTCGAACCTCGCTCTGGTGCTGCGCCACGTGAGCACGTACGGCCCGTGCTCCCGGTCGGCCGTCGCCGTCGCGACCGGGTTGAACAAGACCACCGTCACCAGCCTGGTGAGCGAGCTGCAGGCACGCGGACTGGTCAAGGAGACGGGCCCGCAGTACGCGGGCTCCGTCGGCCGTCCGAGTGTCGCGCTCGCCCTGGACGGCTCGCGAGTCGGCGCCCTGGGCGTCGAAGTCAACGTCGACTACATCGCCGCGATCGCCACCGACCTCGCCGGCCGGGTGCTCATCGACCGGCGCATCGGCTTCGACGCGATGGGATCGGGCCCGGAACGGTCACTGGACGAGCTCGTCCGCGTGATCGAGAAAACCGTCGCCGATCTCGACCGGCTCGGGGTCGCGCTGGCGGGGATCACCGTGGCGGTCCCCGGCCTGATCGACACCACGACCGGCACCGTCGTCGTCGCCCCGAACCTCGGCTGGCACGGCGTGGCGGTGGCGGAGCGGCTGTCCCACGCGGACATCCACGGAGACATCCCCATCACGGTGGACAACGACGCCAACCTCGCCGCGCTCGCCGAGTACACCTCGGGTGTCGCGGCGGGCACCTCCGATCTGGTCTACCTCACCGGCGAGGTGGGCGTCGGCGGCGGCGTCATCTCCGGCGGCCGGTTGCTGGGCGGAGCGGACGGATTCGCCGGGGAGGTCGGCCACGTCATGGTCGATCCCTCCGGCGAGCGGTGCCGCTGCGGCCGTCTCGGCTGCTGGGAGACGAAGGTCGGACTGGCCGCGTTGGTCCGCATGGCCACACCCGACCGCGCGTACGGCACGGACCACCAGGTCGTCCGCGACCCGGAGGAACGGCTGGCCGACATCGAGCAGCGGCGTGCGGAGGGAGACCCCCGTGTCGACGCCGCCGCAGTGGAGGTGGGCAGGTGGCTCGGAATCGGAGCGGCCATGCTGGTCAACCTCTTCAACCCGCGAGTGATCGTGCTGGGCGGCTACTTCGCCAGGCTCGCCGACCGGATAATCCCGGCGGCTGAGCAGGAGCTGGCGCGTGTGGGCATGAACGGCGCCGTCGAGCGCTGCCGGTTCGTCGCCTCCACACTCGGCTTCGGCGCCGCCTCACGCGGCGCGGCCGGAGTCGTCGTCGAGCGAGCGTTGTCCGACCCCACGAGCATCGCGATCCGATCATCCCCCGCCATCGGAGTGATCGAGGGCACCCCGATGGCCCGACTGCCCCACTCACCCTGATCCGCGTGCCCGCCACGCGGCCCGACCCCTCGCCCGCCGGATCCAGACGCCCGTCCGCTTGACCGTCCGTCCCGTATGCCTCGGCGCCTCCCGCCCATCCCCGGCGCCGTGGCAATGGCGCATGCGGTCAAGCGGACGGGAACCAACCATCTCCTTTCCCCCCAGAACGTCCCGCCCGCCTGATCGTCGTCCGGAGCCGCGCCGGCATCGTTGACGCCGACCTCGATGCCGTCGCGGCGGTGCCAACCGGCGCCGTCAGGCGGGCGGGGCCACGGCCGCACTGTTTTCCGGCCGCACCGTTTTTCAGGAGGCTCCTGTGCCGCGGTCATCATCCGACCCGTCATCGCTGCTCGTGATGCGAGGA
>NZ_JAATEK010000084.1:0-9156 GCF_012034195.1 Microbispora sp. CL1-1 | reverse complement strand
ACCGGCAGCTCGGCCACCGTCACCTCCGGCAACGATGCCCCCGCCGTCGTTCCGGCCGGGAAACTCACCGACGGGTGGCACATCCGGTGGCGGGCCCGGGCCACCAACACCGGAGCCTCCGTCTCTTCGGCCTGGTCGGCTTGGCAAACCACGACCGTGAACGTGCCGGACCCGCTGGTGGACCAGTTCCAGGTGACCCCGTCGCAGGTGCTGTCGGGGGAGACTGTTACCTCCACCCTCACTCCTGCGCTGGCCGCCCGGGTAACCACACCCGACGCGGGGGCGTCGCGAGTGGAGTTCGAGCTGGAGCACGACCCGGCTGACACCGCCCATGGCACCGGCAGCATCTGGACCATCGGCAACACGCAGACAGGGACGGCCAAGTCCGCAGCGGCTGGCGCCGCCCCCGCCGCCAACGTGCCAGCCTCGAACGCGCCGGCCGCGGATGCGCCGCCATCGCACGTGCAGGACGACGCGCGCATGGGTGCGTCGGTTGAGGCGAAGCGGTCGGGTAAGCCGGTCGCGGTGGCAGGGTTGACCTCGGCGACGAGTTCGACTGTGGCCAACCCGGATGGCAAGACGTTCACCACGACGCTCAGCACCCGTCCGGCCAGGGTCAAGCGGGACGGGGCGTGGGTGCCGATCGACACCAGCTTGGTGGACAAGGACGGCGCCTTGGTGCCCAAGGCCGGGCCCCAGGTGAAGGTGTCCAACGGTGGTGACGGGCCGTTCGCCACTGTGGCCGATGAGGCGGGTAATTCGATTGCGCTGAGCTGGCCGGCCCCGCTGCCCAAGCCGATGGTCGAGCGGAACAAGGCCCGTTATGCCGATGCGGCTGGTCCTGGTGCCGATTTGGTGGTGACGGTGCTGCCTGGTGGTGTCCGCCATGACATCGAGTTGCGCGAGCGCCCCACTGCCCAACTCAACTACCGCATCAACGTGAAGACCACCGGGTGGAAGCTGCAGCAGGACGGCCAGGGCCGGCTCACGCTGACCGACAGTACGGGCAAGCTGGTCGCCCCGTTGGCACAGCCGGTCATGTACCCCGTGTCCGACCGTGGAGAGAGGAAGGCGGGGGACGCCCAGGCCGGGACCAACGCGAATGCGAAGGCGGACGCCAGAACTAAGGAGGCCAAGGGCCGGCACCGGCGCATGGGCCGTATCGCCACCCGCCTCACCGGTGAAGGTGATCACCAGGTGCTGGAGCTGACCCCGGACGCGGCGTTCCTGGCCGACCCCACGCTCACCTACCCGGTGACCGTCGACCCGACAGTGGATTTCTCACCTCAAGCCGACACCTTCGTCGCTAACTGGGACAGCGTCGGCGATACCCACGCCGATGACAATTACCTCGATATCGGCGTTGACGGCGGCGACGTCACGCGCGGCTACCTCAACTTTGACACCGCATTCCTCACCGGTGCGACGGTGGCGCAGGCACAACTGTCGCTGTTCAACTATGGTGCCCCTCAGTGCGCGCCGTTCGGCTCTGGCATTCAGGTCAGGAGGGTGACCTCCGCCTGGGACCCCTACACCGTCACCTGGAACAGCCAGCCGTATGCAACCAGCGAGGACGCGGTAGCCCGCCAGGACGCCTACGACATCGAACGCTGTGGCGACAACGGCATGGGCGGGATACCGGTCACGTGGGACGTCACCGGCATCGCCCAGGACTGGGCCGTCGGCCAACCCAGGTGGGGCCTGCAGATGCGAGCTGCGGACGAGAACGCGGATGAGGACTGGCGCGTCTACGACTCCTCCGAAGGTGCCGTCGCTTACCCTGGCTACTCGCAGGCGCCGGAGCTGACCGTGACCTACTCGCTGCCGTCGTCGTCTCCCACGCTCGGCAACCTGTCGATCACCCCCGTTACCGGGGGTGCGGTGTCGTCGTTGACGCCGACCCTGCACGCCACCGTCTCCGACACTGCCAGCGGGAGCCTGCGGGCCGACTACGAGGTCGAGCACGACCCCGCCTACACCGCAGAAGGCACTGGTCAGATCTGGGCGGGCAGCTCCGCTGGCGTCACCTCCGGCAACGATGCCCCCGCGGTGGTCCCGGCCGGGAAACTGAGCGACGGCTGGCACATCCGCTGGCGGGCCCGCGCCACCAACACCGGCACCTCTACCTCCTCGGCCTGGTCGGCCTGGTCGGCTGCCACCATCAGGGCGGCGCAGGACCCGGTGGTCGACAACGTCGCCTCCGGCACCCAGGCCACCCTCACCGTCCCCGCAGGAAAACTCGGCGACGGGTGGAAGGTCCGCTGGCGCGCCCGCGCGGTCGCCGCCGGCTCCAACACCTCCGCCTGGTCCGGCTGGCAGGCCCTGACAGTGAAGGTCCCAGCCGCCACCGTCTCCCAGCTGCAGATCACTCCCGCCCAGACGTCCGGGCAGACCACCACTGTCACCTCGCTCACCCCGCAGCTGCTGGCCACCGTCACCGACACCTACGGGCAGCCGCTGCGGGCAGAGTTCGAACTCGAACACGACCCTGCCGACACCGCCCATGGCGCCGGCCAGATCTGGACCGCCGCGGTCGACAACGTCGCCTCCGGCATCCAGGCGTCGGTTAGCGTCCCTGGCGGGAAACTGAACAACGCGTGGGGAATCCGCTGGCGTGTCCGGGCGGTCAACACCGCCACCCAGGTGACGTCCGCCTGGTCGGACTGGCAGTCGGCCACCGTCGACATTGGCAATGTCCCGTCTGAGCCGGCGGTGAGCGCGCTACAGGTCGCTCCCTTCCAGGTCGTCGACGGCACCACAGTGACCTCGTCGCTGACTCCGCAACTGCTCGCTCAGGTCACCAATCCCGTCGGCGGCACGATGCGGGCGGAGTTTGAGCTCGAACACGACCCCGCCGACACCGAGCACGGCACCGGCCAGATCTGGACCACCGCGGTCGACGACGTCCCCGCCGGTACCCAGGCGACGGTCACCGTCCCCGCAGACACGCTGAGTGAGGGCTGGCTAGTGCGCTGGCGCGCCCGCGCCGTCGCCGGCGAGGCCGCCTCGGCCTGGTCGGACTGGCAGACCGTCCGCGTTGACCAGCCCGACCCGGTGCTGGGCACCCTGCAGGTCACCCCGTCCGAGGTCGTGGGCGGCAAGACGGTCAGCTCGTCGCTGACCCCGCAACTGCTCGCCCAGGTCACCGACCCCGCAGGCGGGAAGGTGCGGGCCGAGTTCGAGCTGGAGCACGACCCCGCCGCACCCGAAGGCCAGGGCAACGGGCAGATCTGGACCACCGCGGTCGACGACGTGACCTCCGGCACGCAGGCGACCGTAACCGTCCCCGACGGCAAGCTCTCCGACGGGTGGCTGGTGCGCTGGCGCGCCCGCGCCGTCACCGCTGGCGGTACCTCCGCCTGGTCGGACTGGCAGCAGCTGACCGTGACCGACGGCTCGCTCATCCCGGTCGTAGGCAACCCCCGCACCCGCCCTGCCAACAACGGCACGACGATCACGTTGACTCCCGCCCTGCTGGCCACCGTCAGCTCGGCGCAGGGCGGGCAGCTCGGCGCCGAATTCGAAGTCGAGCACGACCCCGCCGACACGCAGCATGGCACCGGCCAGATCTGGACCACTTCTGTCAACGGGGTGACCTCCGGCAACGACGCCACGGTCACCATCCCTGCCGGCACTCTCAGCAACGGGTGGAAGGTTCGCTGGCGCGCCCGCGCTGTCAAGAACGGCATCGACTCGGACTGGACCGCCTGGCAATCGGTCACCGTCAGCGTGCCGAACCACTACGACACGACCTTCGAGTACGACCGCGACGGACAGACGGTCAAGCTGATCGACGCCAACGGCAATGTCAGCACTTTCACTTATGACCTACTCGGCCGCCGCACCGCATCCCACGACCCCGACGCGGGCGACTCCCAGCAGGCCTACGACGATGCTGACCACCTGCTGTGGTCGACCAACGGCAAGGGCCAGAAGGTCTCCTACTCCTACGATGACATCGGCAGGAAGACCGCCGTGTGGTCCGGGGAGCCCAACAGCGGCACCAAGCTGGCCGAGTGGGTCTACGACACGGTCACCACTAATGGGAAGGGGGAACTCACTTCCGCGACCCGGTACCTCGGCGGCAACGCCTACGTGGACACCATCACCGGCTACGACGAGATGGGCCGGCCCACCGGCTCCACGCTGACCATCCCCTCGTCCGAAGGGCTAATGGCCGGCACCTACACCTTCGCCACCACCTACACCACCACCGGGCAGGTAGCCACCTACACCATGCCCGCCGCCGGCGGCCTCCCCACCGAGACCCTCACCTCCACCTACACCGACCTGGACCTCCCCTCCCGGATGACCAGTGGTCTGGGCGGAGGGTTCACCTACATCGACTCCACCACCTACTCCGGCACCGGACGCCTGACCGACCGCGCCTATGGAGCAGGCGGGAAGATCAGGCGGCACCTGGACTGGGACCCGAACACCGGGCGAATCAAAAGCGTCACCACCACGACCAAGGCCGACACCAGCGGCCCCGTAACGGCGCAGGACGACCGCTACACCTACGACCTCTCCGACGAGATCACCAAGATCCTCGACGCCGCCGCAGCCAGCGGCGGCAGCACCGGCCAGTACGAATGCTTCACCTACGACGGCCTGCACCGCCTGTCCCAGGCCTGGACCACGACCGCGACCGACTGCGGCCAGGGCACGGCCTCGGCCGACAACCAGGGCATCGACCCCTACGCCCAGTCCTACACCTACGACGGCGCCGGCAATATCACCAGCCTGACCTCCAACGGTCAGGCCGCCATCTACGACTATCCCCAACCGGGAACCGATGCGGTCCGTCCCAACGCGGTCACCGCCATCAGTCGTCCCACCGGCACCGACACCTACGCCTACGACAACGCGGGTCAGCTCACCTCCCGCACCGTCGGCGGCAAGGCCGGCACCTTCACCTGGAACGAACTCGGCCAGCTGGACAAGGCCACTATCGACGGCCAGGACACCACCATGGTGTACGACGCCGACGGCGAACGCCTCATCCGCCGGGCCCCCGGTGGCAAGGCCACCCTGTACCTCGGCTCCATGGAAATCGAGGTCAACGGCGACAGCATCACCGGCAAGCGCTACTACACGGCCTCCGACGGCGCCACCATCGCCATGCGCACCGGCGGTGACGGCGTCACCTGGCTGATGTCCGGCCTGCACGGCTCCACCCAGCTCGCCGTCGACGACACCACCGGCAAAGTCTCCCGCGAACGCTACCTGCCCTATGGTCAGCGCCGCGGTGCCGACGACCTCCCCTTCACTGACCGAGGCTTCCTCGGCAAAACAGAAGACGACTCCACCGGCCTGGACTACCTGTCCGCCCGCTACTACGACCCTGCCATCGCCAAGTTCCTAAACACCGACCCCCTCCTCGACCTCCGCAAACCCCAATGGGCAAACCCCTACGGCTATGCCGGAAACAACCCTATTGGCACGTCCGATCCAACCGGACTTTCCCCGGAGCCTGAAAATTGCAAGGCCAACCCAAGTCAGCTCTGCCTCGAATGGATGACCACCCACAAGTTGGTTAATGGCCACTGGGTGGAAACCGGCTTTGGCTCTATCGATCTGAAATTGCCGGCAGGTGTAGATAAAGATAAATTTACAAAAGAGTGGGTAAAGAGGTATCACGATCAGGTCCTTGGTTCTCCAGGCATTCACTACCCCGGCATTCAGCAATCAGAAGAGTATGCACTCGCCCTAAGCATTTGCTGGGATATAGGATGTCCGAAATCGTTCATCGGTTACCTCCTGAATGGCTTTCATGCTAATAACAGCGCCATAGGAATGTATGACGGCGATGACCGTACTATCGGCAGCAACTACCGTTATGGACGTAACTCGGGTCGTTTCGGCAAGGGCAAGCTAGGCTGCAATAGCTTCGTCCCCGGCACCGAAATCCTCATGGCCGACGGCAGTCACAAGCCCATCGAAGAGGTAGGAATCGGTGACGAAGTCCTGGCCGCCGACCCAGTTATCGGGGAAGTGCTGGCTGAGCCGGTCCTCAATGTCATCGAGGGTAGGGGCGACAAGGATCTCATTAAAATTACCGTCGATATCGACGGTCCGAGCGGCGATAAGACGGGTGTCATTCTCGCCACCGACCAGCACCCGTTCTGGTCCGAGGACCAAGGGCACTGGGTCAACGCTAAGCACCTCGACCCTGGAACATGGCTTCGTACAGCTGCCGGCACTCACGTCCAGATCACTGCAGTCAAGAGCTGGACTGCCCACGATCAGGAGGTGCACAACCTCACGATCGCGGCTGTTCATACGTACTTCGTAGTAGTCGACAACACGCCGATCTTGGTGCACAATGCACCTTGCCGGCCGGGAACAAAGTTCAATGTACCAGCCCAGCCTGGTGTCTATGTCATTCACTTCAAGGACGGCAGCAAATATGTAGGAAGCGCTACCAAGAGCATGCGAGATAGGACCAACAAGTCTATGAGTTCAAGGCATGCAGTCAGGAAAGCGGGCTATACAATGGACGATATAGTCAACGTAACCTACTTCAACGTGCCTCCCGGAACGAGTAAGACTGCCCTTCGCCGCATGGAGCAGACTGTGATGGAAGGCATGAAGCTGCAAGGATTTCGCCTTGTAAATCTTAGAGACCCCGAAATAGCCGTCCCTATGGGCGGTTACTACTAATGACTTGGATGCCGAGGTGAATGAATGGGGACCTGGGGTTCGGGGCCGTTCGACAGCGACACTGCCGAGGACTTCCTAGAGGAACTAGAGGATCAGTCCGCGATGGAGCGGCTGACCACTCTGCAACGCATCTTCGGTACTGCCGTGGAGGCACCCGGTAGTTCGACCATCGAGGTGCTACCTGAGGAGGTGACAGCCGCTGCCGCCGTCGTCGCAGCCAATATGCCAACAGGGAGGAATCTATCTTGGAATGAGAATGAGGATTATGCCATCACGGAATGGCTGGACAAGCCAATCCCGCCTGATCTTGCCATCGCAGCTGCGCAAGCAATGGAAGTAACGTTTCCCCCAGATGGTTGGTACTGGCGAAGCTGGAAGAAAGACGAGGATAGAACGGCGGCACAGACTATTATGGAAACACTGCTATCCGTGCTGCGTGCCCATACTGGGTAGCGAACGCACAGGTCAACTGTTCTCGACTGTCGAGCCGGGAGTCAAAGGGTTGCCTTCGGGCAAGTTCTGTGATTGGGTTTTAAACCCATCGCAGGCAGTGTGCGGGTGGCCGCCCAGTACGGCGGTGTGACTGGCGTCCCGCCCTTTCTCGCGTCGAATCATCTAAATCTGTGCTCGCGAACCGACGCCTGAGGATCGTCTATCCATAAGGTCGAGCTGGCCTTTCAGGGTGTCATTGTCCAACTCGATGAGCTGCGGATCGGTTTGAGGTGCTGCTCGCTTGAGGTGCTGCTCGCCGGGGCGGGGTGTGCAGTTGCGGTAGGACGCGCGGCAGCCGCACCTCTCGTTCGGCTAGGTAGGCGTCCAGCTCGCCGGAGACGTACCCCCTTGTCCGGGACGATCAGTGCGATCAGGTGCCGGTGTCACCTCGCCTACTTCATGGAAGCACACTTCCCGGAACTACTCAGCGGCGGGCATAAGCCAACCCGCCACATTGGGTTGTTACGCATGACGCCCGTCACATGTACGGAGCTGGACAGATCAGCGATGTCTCGAGCCAACTGGTCATGCCGAGGGACATGGACAGCCCGGACCAAGTCGCGGTGCCTTGTCCCCCTGCACAGTCGCCGCCCCGGTCACAGGCCCACGCGCAGCATCGGGTTGTTCTTCCACTTGTCGCGATGGCGGATGTACTGCATCACCACCGGGGACTTCTCCGACCACCGGCCGTGCTGGCAGATTCCCGACATCGTTGCGCCGGCGTCGGCCGCGTCCGTGGCCCCGCCGGCGCGCAGGCCATGCGCGGAGTAGCGGTCGGCGTGCGGTAGCTCGGCAGCTCGGGCGGCTTCCTTCACTACCAGGTTGATCGCCTCAGGGGTCATGCGGATACCGTCGCCGCGGCCGGCCCGCCGTACGGGCATGCCGTCGTCGCCGATCGCGCCCGCGATCCGGCCGTTCTTGTCGATCGCGCGGAACACCGGTCCGCTGGTGATGCCGTGTTCTGCGAGGACTTCCAGCCATGCCGACTCGACCCGCACCGGGCAGGTCCCCGGATGAGAGCCGTACGGCAGCGGCACGCTGACGCCGCGAGCGTCGCGGTCGGTCTTCGACATCGCGATGAAGATCTCCAGCCCTTCCCGCAGGAAGGTCAGGTCCCCGATGTTCAGATTGTGCAGCTCGATCCGGCGGGTCATCGCCGCGTACCCGACGGTCAGGATGGCCCGGTTGCGCTGTCCTGCGGGCGTGTCTTCCGGCTGGGCCTCGATCATCGCCCGCAGGATCTCGATGGTGATGGGCAGCGAGCGCCGCGGACGGAAGCCGGCCTTGGCCCGCAGCTTGCGGTAGGCGCGCAGGGCCTCCCGGATCGGCCGGGTGTTCGGCCGCTCGGCGCCCGTGTCGGTGTGAATGGACAAGATCGCCGAGACTGCCCGGTCGACCGTGGCCGGGGCCCGGCCCAGGGTGGTCAGGTAGGCGATGTAATTGAGGACCGTCGCCGTGGTGGCCGGCAGCGGGGATGCGCCGTTGGCGGCGCACCAGTCGGAGAACCTCGCCCAGTCCCCGGTGTAGGCCCGATGGGTGTTGTCCGAGCGGGCCTGCTGGAGCAGTTCGGCGGCCTCGTCGCTCAGGACCTCCTCCACGGCGGCGA
This sequence comes from Microbispora sp. CL1-1, assembly GCF_012034195.1. Classification (NCBI taxonomy): domain Bacteria; kingdom Bacillati; phylum Actinomycetota; class Actinomycetes; order Streptosporangiales; family Streptosporangiaceae; genus Microbispora; species Microbispora sp. CL1-1. The sequence continues at coordinate 395 of NZ_JAATEK010000084.1, read as the reverse complement.
GGTCCAGGGGTCGCGGGACGATACGTCCCTCGATAGCCGGTTCTCGCTCCACTTCGCCATGCATGTCCGAATTACCTCAAGATCCTCGAAGCTGATTTCCGATAACATACATTATCGGAATTCAACATCCATCGAATCAAGGGGTAGGGGACTATCGGCGTCTCGAGCTGTGCCGGAGGTCGAACAGCACCGGCAATTCGAAGGGGGACGACATGTCCGGGTTGCTGGCAGGAACTGAGCGACGAGGAACGCTGGCACTTCGCGGGATCATCCTCACGGCCGCTCCGGTAACCCTTGCAAACCTCTGGAGATCGGGGACCCGCCTGATGGTCCTGGCTGCTTTCAGAGACGCGCGATTCAACCCGCTCTACCCCCTCAAGGACGAGCAAGCGGAG
>NZ_JAATEK010000083.1:0-9305 GCF_012034195.1 Microbispora sp. CL1-1 | reverse complement strand
GGGCCGCGGCCTTCGTAGCGGAACGATTTGTACTCCTCTCGACGGGTTACTTGTATCTACCCACGGGCTTCTTCTGGGCCTTCTTCGAACGCTTGCGAAGGTGCGCGGGGATTCGCTCCCGGAGTTCCTCGGGAAGTCGCTCGCGGATCTGCTCCAGGGCCTTCGCCTCTATTTGCCGGATGCGCTCACGGGTCACGCCGTAGTGGTGGCCGATCTGTTCAAGGGTTTGGGGTTCGTCATCATCGAGGCCCAGGTGCCTGCGGAGGATGTCAGCTTCTTTTTCCGAGAGAGGGGCCAGCCACTCCTCGACGGCTTCCTCGGAGAGCATCTCCTGCAGCCTCTCCTCCGGCCCCGGCGTGGGGTCGGGCAGGGACAGGAAATCGCCCAGGTTGGCCCCGTCCCCGACGATTCGGTCCAGTGAGTCGGTGACCTTGCTCAGGGCGCGCGCCTCCTCCACCGCTCGGACGTCCAGGCCGGTGGCCAGCGCCACATCGACCGCGGTGGCGGACCTGCCGGCCCGGCGCAACGCTGACTCCGTGGTCGCGACCATGCGCATCTTCTCGTGCATGTGAACGGGGATGCGGATGGCCGCGCCCTCGTCGGCGATCGCCCGGGTTACTGACTGTCTGATCCACCAGGTGGCGTAGGTGGAGAACTTGTGGCCCTTGCGTGGGTCGAACTTCCGGGCGGCGCGGATGAGACCGAGGATTCCGTGCTGGACGAGATCTTCTTCCTCGAGCCCCTGCCCCAGGTAGCCCAGGATGACGCTGTACACCAGCCGCGTGTTGTGCAGGACGAAGGTGTTGCGGGCCACCCTGCGGATGTCGTCGGCGGGCAATGCGGAGAGTTCCTCGTCGGTCGGTTCGACCCCCACGCGGTCGACGCCGCCACGTAGCAGGATGCTCAACCCCATCTCCTCGGTTGCGCTGAGGAGGTGCCTACGGGGGTCGGCGCGGAACCGGTCGTCGCCAATGAGGCGCCGGGCCGCAGCGATGGCACGAGGGAAGTCGTACGTCCTGCCGGCGGGCTCGGCGGCGAGCTCGGGCTCACGTCTTGGAGGGGACGCTGGTTCTGGCCACGAGGAAACCGGTTCGTCATGCAGGACGACGATGCCGGCCATCTTCGCGCGCTCGGGGAGTGACGCGATCTCTTCGGCATCCAGCCCGGCCAGCCCGCCGAAACGACTCAGTTGCTCGCGCGTGACACGGCCTGTGGGGAGGTACCGGCGTACCAGCGCAAGCGCGCGCTCCGACCGCTCGGACGGCGCAACCGTTGCGGGCCTGGTGATGACGACCCGAAGGCCCATTTCGCCCAGCGCCGCCACGACGCGCTCGCGCGCTTCCGGGTTCAGTCTCATCTGCTCGGCGGCATCCTCGAAGACCCCGGCGGGCACGGCGCCGTTCACGGCGCTGCTCCTGAGCTGCCGCAGGACACGTGCCACGACTTGGTGGAAGCCCGGCTCCCCCGGGCGTGCCAATGGCGTCTCAACGGTCATGATTAGAACGTTCCCATAAGCCACCGACATTCAAGACAACCAAATTTCTGCGGCAAGCGTCTGTGTCCTTGAGCGTTGTTAGCATCCGGGTGTCCGGATGGAGCGGGAGGGGCGGATGTCGCCACGCGAGGAGCTACTGGGGTACCTCCGTCAGCAACTGATCGGGCCGGTCGGGGAAGTCACAGAGCTAATCGAGGAACCACCCAACCGGCGTTACCTGATGGGCACGCTCTACCCTCAGGACACCGACCGGCAGCAGAGCTTGACCAAGGGTGCCGAGGTCACCGAGCCGGGCGCCGCTCCTGAGGATCCGTCCGAGGAGACGCGCTTCGCGGACGACACCGTCCCGGACGCCAACGCCTGGCTGCCGTCCTCGATGGGGATCTCCCTCTACACCGACGCTGAAGAGCTGACGCTGGCCTGCCGAGGCGCCCGCTACGAGACGCTGCGGGGCAAGGTCAGGAAGTGGCAGCGCGTCCCGCTGGAGGAGTTCGAGGAGACCTTCAAGGCCGGAGAGGTCGAGAGGGACATCTGGGACAGCCGTGCGCAGATACGCCTGCGGTGGCGATCGTTCGCAGGTAAGCGGCTGGTGACCGTCGCGCTGGTCAACACCAAGAAGGCCATGGGGGACCACGGGTCCCAATGGGACGACATGCTCTTTCAGGTCTCGCTGGAGGTCAAACCGATCGGCGGCGAGCTGCTGCAATACCCGAGCATCCGGCTGACCAGCCGCGACCTGGAAGAGCAGGAGCTGCGCCTGCAGTACCGGCACGTGGTGACACACGCCGTCGGCCACAGCTGCGCGGTGGACGAGATCGCCGAGGACGGCCGGGTGGTTGGGCTCCGGACCCAGATGATGCCGGAGGCCGAGGTACCGGCGATCAGGCCCGCCGGGCCGTCCGGGCTACCTGTGCTGAAGCTCGCGCACCTGTCCGATCCGGACGTGGCGGAGCCCCGGCTGCACACGGAAATCATGGACTTCATCGGCGGCTATCGGAATTGGTGCCAGAAGCAGCGCACGGTCGACGTGCCCCCGGGAGCGCGGGAAGCGGCGGAGCGCATCATTGACAGACTGGACACCGCTGTTCGCAGGATGGAACTCGGGGCCGACGCGCTGTTCGCCGACTCCTCCGGCCAGGCACTTCGTGCCTTCCGGTTGGCCAACCGGGTGATGGCGCTCCAGATGCGGCACTCGGCGCGGGACCTCGGGGGACGGCGCCGTCCGCGTTCCGAGGCCGTCGCGCTGGATCCGGATCCCTCGCCCGGCGCGGCATGGCACCCGTTCCAGCTCGGGTTCTTCCTGCTGTCGGCCTGCGGGCTGATCGACGAGTCTCACCCTGACCGCGAGGTGGTGGACCTGCTCTGGTTCCCCACAGGCGGCGGTAAGACAGAGGCGTACCTCTTTCTGGCCGCCTTCGAGATGATCCTGCGCAGGCTGCGGCATGGAGATGACGGCGGCGGCACCGCCGTGCTCAGCCGATACACACTGAGCCTGCTGACGACGCAGCAGTTCCAGCGTGCCGCGACCACCGTCTGCGCCTTGGAGTACCTCCGACTGAAGGAGGACCCGGTGATTCCGGGCGGCCCGTTCAGCATCGGGCTGTGGGTCGGCGGCGGCACCACCCCCAACAAGTACGCCGAGGCGCACGAGATGTTCCGGCAGCAGCGCGAGGCCGCCAGGCCGAAGGACGTCTTCATCCTCGACCGCTGCCCGTGGTGCGGCACGCAGATCATGCCCACCGCCAAGTCCCCCGACATCGGTGACTACGGAGTACGGACGACCGAGACGTCCTTCCGGTTCCTGTGCCCCAGGAATGATTGCCACTTCCATGAACGGCTGCCGGTGGCGGTGGTCGACGAGCACCTCTATGCGGACCCGCCGACATTCGTCCTCGGGACCGTGGACAAGTTCGCCCGGCTGGCCTGGGAGCCCGACGCGGGACGGCTGTTCGGCGGTGAGTACCTGCCCCCCTCCTTGGTAATCCAGGACGAGCTGCACCTGCTCACCGGCCCGCTCGGAACCACCGTGGGTCTGTACGAGGCAGCCGTGCTCGAACTGTGCTCGTGGAATGGAGCCCGCGGGCCGAAGGTCGTCGCGTCCACCGCCACTATCCGGCGCGCGAGCGAGCAGATCCGCGCGCTGTACGGCCGCAGCGTTCAGCTGTTCCCCTCGGCGGGCCTGGACGCCCGCTACTCCTACTTTGCCGAACCGGATGACACCGTCCCCGGGAGGAAGTACGTCGGCGTCATGGCACAGGGCCACACCGCGGGCCGCGCAACTGCGGTGACGGCGGCCGCCATGTTGCACGCGCCCATGGAGCTGCCCGAGGAGCACCGCGACGACTACTGGACGCTCGTCGCCTACCACCACAGCATGCGAGAGCTTGGCCGGACCCGTACTGCCGCCGGTGACGAGATCCCCGCGCACCTGCGCGGCCTCGGCTCGCCTGGACGCCGTCGTGAACTGACAGAACGGCAGGTGGAGGAACTGTCCAGCAACCTCGACAGATCGGAGCAGCCCAAACTGCTGGACCGCCTCGAGCTGAGTTTCGAGGATCCTGACAGCGTCTCCATGGTCGTCTGCACCAACATGCTTTCGGTCGGAGTGGACGTGAAGCGGCTTGCGCTGATGCTGATGCTCGGCCAGCCGAAGGCGACAGCAGAGTACATCCAGGCGAGCAGCCGTGTCGGGCGGCACGGCGTCCCCGGGCTCGTGGTCACCTTCCTCAACGCGACCCGGTCGCGTGACCGCTCGCACTACGAGACGTTCGGCACGTTCCACAAGGCGCTCTACCAACATGTCGAGCCGACGAGCGTGACCCCGTGGTCGATCCCGTCCCGCCGCCGGGCGCTGCACGCCGCGCTGGTGATCCTTGTCCGGCACGGCCTCGGACTGTCGGCGGACGATCAAGCCGGCGACGTCCTCCAACACGCCAGCGAACTGGCCGAGGCCACATCCCGGCTGGTCCGCTGGGCGGCCAAGGCAGACCCGTCCGCCGCCGGCGAGGTGCGGGCCGACCTCGACGGACTCCGCCGGGCCTGGCTGGACGCGGCGGAGCATGCGAGGCAGGCGGGCAAACGCCTGTACTACAAACCCGCGGGAAAGGCGCAGGCGAGCCTGCTCAAGAACTTCGACCGGCCCGGCGGCATGTGGGAGACGCAGCATTCCATGCGTAGCGTCGACCGTGAATGCCAGGTCGTCGTGAAGGGGGCCGGGGAATGAGCAGCCGCAAGCTACGCATCCGGCAGGCACAGACGGTCGTACCTTTCGGGGTGGGCGCGGTGTTCGACGTCCAGGGCGAATCATTCGTCGCAGCCGGCATCGCTGACTGGCCGTCGCCACGGAACCTTGAACAGATCCACGCGCCCCGGCTGGAGCGAAAGCTGAAGGTCACGGGCCTGTGGGCGCCATTGCAAGCACCGGTTGCGGACTACGACGTCCCCGACGCGTCGGGGCCGGCGTTCATCCGCTTCCCGGCCTGGCTCTTCTGCGGATCGTGCCGTCGGATGACGCACTGGCGGATCCAGGACGAGAAGTTCGGACATCCGCCTTACTGCGCCTTCTGTAGTCCGCGGCACAAACTCACCCCGATGCGGTTCGTCCAGATCTGCGAGGCCGGGCACCTGGGGGACGTCGACTGGTGGTACTGGGCGCACTCCCAGCTCACGCCCGAGGAACGCGACAGATGCCCAGGGTCGACAGCGCTGAGCTTCGAGGCAGGAGAGAACGCCACCGGGCTTGAGGCGCTGACGGTGCGATGCCGGCACGAGGAGTGTGCGGCGGCCCAGAGAGACCTGCTCGACATCCTGGGCACGCAGAAGATGCGCTGCTGCGGGCGCAATCCCTGGGAACGGTTCAGCGAACGGAAGGACTGCGGGGAGCAAATCCAGATCGTGCAGCGGACCGCAGGCAACGTCTACTATCCCGTCGTCCATTCGGCGCTCGACATTCCAGCCCCCGCAGCGCCCGTGGTGGCCGACGAGGCAACGCGGCGGATTCGGGAGCACCCATACTTCGGCATGCTGTGCCAGTCGCCCGACGCACCGGGAGCGGACGGCCTCATCGTGCTCATCGCGGGAGTGACCGAGGCCGACCCATCGCTCGTCAAACGGCTGGTGGAGGAGGAAACCGGGCAGGCCGCCAGCCCCGAGGCAGCGCCCACCGGGGAGGGGCCCGATCTCAGCAGGGGCGAGTGGGCCGCCTTCACCGCGACCAAACCCGCGCGCAGCGCCCATTTCGTCACCCGCGAGGTCAACCTGGGCTCGTCACGAGAGCTTCCGTGGACTGAGCTGGAGGCGAGGATTTCGCGGGTCGTCGTGGCCGAACGAATCCGTGAGGTCCGTGCGCTCCAGGGTTTCAGCCGGGTCTCCCCGGAGGGCCGGATGATTCCGGTGGACCCATCGGGACGCCGACGCTGGTTGCCCGCCATTGAGGTGTTCGGCGAAGGGATTTTCCTGACGCTGAACGAGGAACTGCTCAGGCAGTGGGAGGCCCTTCCGCAAGTTCGCACCCGCACCGCGGGAATGCAGGCAGACCTGGCAAAGTCGTTCCAGCGGGACCGGATCGAAGCCTTCGCCGGTCCCCGGCTGCTGCCCCGGCTCCCTTTGCTGCACACACTGGGGCATCTTCTCGTCCGGCAACTGTCCTTCGAGTCCGGGTACAGCGCCGCGTCACTGCGCGAGCGGGTGTATGCGCGTTCTGTGGAGGGCGATGATCACCAGTACGGACTGCTCGTCTACACCGCCTCCGGCGATGCGGAGGGCACCCTGGGCGGTCTCGCGCGTCAAGGCGAACCCGACCTGCTTCCCGAGCTTCTCCTACGGCTCCTGGAACAGGCCGCCTGGTGCTCGGCCGACCCGCTGTGCTCCGAGCACGGCGGCCAAGGGTACGGCAACCTGAACCGGGCGGCATGCCACGCCTGCGCACTCATCCCCGAGACCAGTTGCGAGGTGGGCAACATTCTGCTCGACCGGGTGATGGTGGTCGGCGGCTCAGGAATTCCGGGGTTCTTCGAACCCGTCGTGCAGGCTGCTCGGGAAGAGGCGGCGCACCAGGTCGGTGCGTGGTGACCATCGGCTATCTCGACCTGCTCTCCGAGCAGCGTCACGTGCTAGACCAGCTCGCCAAGCCCGGCCATCACCTGGTCAGCGGACCGCCCGGGTCCGGCAAGAGCCTGCTCGCGATCCACCACGCCGCCGCGCTGGAGATCGTCGGCCGTCCCGTGACGCTGATCGCGCATTCGAAGCTACTCGGACAGCATCTGACTGCCGGCGGTGCGCAACTCGGCGTGTCGTTGCCGATCATGACCTTTCACGGCTGGGTGCACGCCTGGTACCGGGAGGCCACCGGCTCGCCACTCGGCGGAGCGAGGATCGGCGCCTTCGACTGGACCCGCTTGATGTCTGCGGCCCTGCACGACACCGGACGACGAGGACATGTTCTCGTCATCGACGAAGCGCAGGACCTCCCGCAGGAGTTCTTCGGCCTGTGCAGAGTCCTCGGAATGGACGTGGTCGCGTTCGCCGACGAGTGCCAGCGGATCACCAGTACCCAATCCACGCTCAATGAAATCGAGAAGGCTCTCGGCGGGTGCGGACGGCTGGAGATCAGCACCAATCTGAGGAACCCCCGCCCGGTCGCGGAACTCGCCCGCCACTTCTACCCGGGGCTGCACCAGCCGCCGCTGCCGCACCGGGACGGGCCGGTTCCGGTGCTGCTGCGGCGCCCGGAAGCGCGCCGTCCATTCGCGCGCTGGCTCGCCCGCTATGCCGAGACCCATCGCACGCGCACGATCGGAGTGGTGGTCAAGCACAGCCGTGAGCAGGGCGAGTTGCTGGCGGAGATCGAGCGGGTGAGCCCCGGCCTGCGACCGCAGATCTATGTCAGTGCCGCGGAAGACGCGCGGTACCGGAAAGTCGACCCAGATCGTTCGGGTCTCCGACTGGTGAATCGGGCGAGCGTCAAGGGCCTGGATTTCGACACTGTGATCGTCCCGGATGCGCATCTCGACACGGACGATCCGTCCAGCGCGGATTTGAAGATGAAGTACTACGTGCTCGTCACGAGGACGCGCGGAGAGCTTTACATCTGCTATTCCGGGGACCAGGAACCGCGGATGTTTGACGGCATACCGCAGCGGACCCTCGTCCGACAGATTCTGCCTGGTTAGACCTCAGCAAGAACACGACCGGTTGGCACCCGAGTCAATTCACCACGTGGGCCTCTACATCGGCGAGGGGAAGACGATCCACGCCCCGCACACCGGTAGCCACGTGCAGATCGCACCGATGTTCCGCAGCGACTACGTCGGCGCCGTACGGCTGTCCTAACGAAACGGCTTGGCCGCACCTGATCACCCATAGCTATCATTTGCTCTCGCTGCGTGGATAGAGCGGTTCATGCGAGCACCGTTGGGTGGGGGGACAAGTGTCGACGATCGGCGTTGCCCTGGGAACTGCCACCGTTGGCCTCCCCATCGGGTGGGTCATTCGGATCATCGCCAACCGCTTCGCTACGCGAAAGGGCATCCCGTACTCAACCCAGGTCATCACTGCGGCGGTGTTCGGGCTGCTCGGCTGGCGGATTGGTCTTGCTCCGCTTCTCCCCGCATACCTCTATATGGCCGCTGCTGGAGTAGCGCTCAGCGTGATCGACCTGCGGACGCGACGACTGCCGGACGCGCTCACGCTGCCCTCGTACGTCGTCCTCCTGGCGCTCGTGGCCGTCGGCGGGATAGTGAGCAGGGACGGAGCGCTCACCGTGGGTCTAATCCTCGGTGCGCTGGGCGCCTTCTCGCTCTACTGGTGCTTCCGGCGGATGAACACCGCCCTTGGGCCGGGAGACGTCAAGGCGTCCGGTCTTGTCGGCGGGATCCTCGGGACCATCGGCGCACACGCCTGGGTCGTCGGCATCGGCGCGGGGCTCATACTGGCGGCGCTATACGCGGTGACCATGCTGATCAGCCGGAAGGGCTCCGCATCCACCCTCATACCGTATGGACCCTTCATGTTCGCCGGCTGCCTTGTGGCTGTCCTCGCGACGTGACCGCCGAATGCTCTCCACCGCCGACGCTGGGGCCGTAGGCTGGACATGGCCGATCTCACCTTCTCTTTTGGCGAAGGAAGTGAAACCGGTCAGGGGCCGTTCCCTTCGGGGGGCGGCCCCGCTACTCGTTGAGGAGCTCTCGCAGCAGCGTGAACCCCGGCATGATCTCCCTCGGCCGTACGCCGACCTCGAACATCTCCGGCTCTTCGAAAACCGGTTCCCCGCTGGGGCGGCGCGCATAGGCCACGCGGCCGTAGTCAACGCCGTCATCACGGTCGAAACTCATCCAGGTGATCGCCTCTTGCTCGCCTTCGCGCAGTGCATGGTTCGAGACCGCGCGCGTGGCCACGGTGCCCGGCGGCTCGAAGATCCACACCTGCGGCACCGCGAGGACCCAGCGCCTCACGCCGATCTCACCGGCCTTCGCGGCGGCTCTACGCTCGAAGGCAACGGCGGTCTCTCGATCGCGCAGGTAGTCGTAGTCACTGAGGACGAGACGGCGCTCTCCATCCAGCACGACGACTGCAGGGCAGTCACGAGCGACGATGCTCTTCTCCAGGCGCTCAACCACGTCGAAGAGCAGATTCGCCGTCTCGGCATTCACCCTGTTTCTCCTCCCCGTGATGTAGACGCGGACCACCGCCGAGAACACCCTATGGCCCTACTCGGCCCTGTCAGCCTCTCAAGACACCCACAGGCATCAGGGGTCTCGCTTGTCGTTCACCAGGCGGAGCTGCCTGCGAGGGCACCACCTCGTCGCCCAGT
>NZ_JAATEK010000082.1:0-9807 GCF_012034195.1 Microbispora sp. CL1-1 | reverse complement strand
CGGCCCTCTGCTTGGGCCTGGAGCTGGTTCATGTGGTTGCGCCAGCGCTGGCGCTCGTGGACCGACCGCAGGAGTCGTACGCCGATCGGGGCCAGGTCGGGATCACCGGGCTTGACCGGCCGCCAGATGTAGCGGTGGGGGTCGACCGGCTCGTCTTCGACGCCGAGGGCTTCCAGGACCCAGGTACGCCGGTCCTGCTTGTGCTCCGTCAGGGTCTTGTTCGACCACTTGCGTGAGACGAGGACACGGCGGCCCGCGTAGCCGAGGTGATCGGGCTTGTGCGCCTTGCCCTTGCATCGGCCCGGAGCCAAGCCGGGCTTGGCGCCCTTGGGCTGCACGCCGTACCGCAGCCAGTTCGGGCAGGTCGGCGAGCACGGCTCGAACCGCAGCGCGTCGAGCAGTCGTTCGGCGTGCGCCTTGCGGCGTGGGTCGTCGGTGCCGAGGGCGTCGCCGAGTGACTTGGTCAGGTACTTCGAGAGGTATTGGATGAGCTGGTCGGCGTCCGGTGTTCCGGCGAGCACGCTCTGAATGTCGAGCTGGTCGCCGAAGCCAAGCACGTGCAGGGGCTCGGCGTCCTCGTCTGCGTCGAGGGCGTCGAGGGCCTGTTCCCAGGTCGGCAGCACTTCCCCCGTGGCCGGGTCGAGGTAGCCGGCCCCGTTCTCCCACACCGGCAGGTGGTCACCCTCGAATCGGACAGTGTCCGTCGAGGGCCACCACACCTGGTGATACGTGGCGGCGATGATCTGCCGCAGCTCCGCACGCGGGAGCGTGCCGCGGATCGCCATATGCAGATGCGGCGCGAGCCGCTTCTGAGGCTCGACCGTGGCGAAGTACTGCACGTCATAGCCCGCCACCCGGCGAAGGTTCTGCACGAAGCGGTCCACGAGCTTGGAGAAGTGCAGCGCGTCGCGGGCCGCCCGCGCGTAGTCGTACCGGTCAGGGTCGATTGGCGCACCCTCCAACACACGCCCGTATGAGGGGAGCGTGAGGGTGACGAACATCGAGGGCCGGTAGGTCTTGCCGTCCGACCCGGTGAAGGTCCGCCCGAGGGTGGTCTTGGTCATCTGCCGCTTGGGCAGGTCCGGGGCATCCTGCCGCCGCTTGGTCGAGCGCGTGCGCTTGCCAGAGGTGCGGCCGAGGACGTTGCCGCGCATCCCGGCACGGTTGATCTCCTCGTCCAGGTCCTCGATTGCGGCGTCCAGGTCGGTGGTGTCGCCGCCGGCCTTTTCGACCTCGTCCCGCCAGGCTTGGGCATCGGCCCGCAGCCCCACGAGATGCCGCTGATACTCGTCAGCGTTGTCCGGAAGGTTCACGGGCTCGGCTTCCAGGTGCCAGCCCTCCCGGCACTGCGCCCGCCGAAGCTGCCGGTTGCGCTTGGCACACGGCGGGCACTTGCTCTCCAACGTCGCCCCGCACGGCACGTCGATGACCTCAACCTGACCGGTGAGGATGTCCTGCCGCCGCAGCGGAACCGGCCGGATACAGACGCCGTACTGCTTGGCGATTTCTTCCACGACCTCACGGGCCAGCGGTTGAGCCATCCGCACGGCGCGGGGTGTGGAGCGGTCGTGCGCGTTGGTCACCGGTCACCGTCCCAGGAGCCGACGGGGTCGAGGAGGTCGGCCGGGCCGAGGCCATCGACCATCACCGAGGCCTTTTCGCCGCACTCGTGGCACTCGACGATGCCGCGCACCGGGTCGAGCCACAGCACATCGAGCGCGCCGCAGCCCGAGCAGCGCAGGCCGTCGAGAATGTGAGCCAGGCGCATCATCGGCCCTCCCCCGCGTACTCGGCGACCATCGCCCGGATATCCGTGTCAGAGACGTAGGCCGCGCGCACCCGCACCGGATCAGGACTGGATTCGAGACGGACGTAGCCGACGCCCGCGCCCAGCTCAGGGACCGGTGAGATGTGGTCGGCCAGTGCGCCCCGGTCGCGTGCGCCGTCGCCGAGGACCATGTCCACCTGTTCGCTCTCGTCCAGCCGGAGGGCGATCTTGTCGGGGAACAGGTTGCGGATGTTCATGACCTCTTTGCGCGGGTCCTGAAGCGCGGCCATGACCCCGACGCCGACCGCGCGCCCTTGGGTGGTGAGCGTGGCCAGGGCCGCCGTGATCCGCTGGCGAAGTTGCTTGTCGGGCTGGTAGGCGGTCAGGAACGCGACCTCGTCGACGAGGACCAGGACGAACGGGTCCGCCGCGGTGGGTGTGTGGGAGCGCTGGAGGCCGGCGAACCGGTCGGCCCGCTCCTGCATCACGCTCACGGCCTCGTCGAGCAGGTCGGCGCACTCCTTCGGATCGGCCGCGTATCTCGCGCCGAACAGCGCTCGGCCGAAGGACAGTTCCATCCGCTTGGGGTCGAGCGCCCACATCTGCACCAGGCCCGCCCGCATCGCCGGGAGGAGCCCGCGGATTGTTGACCACAGGTAGGAGCCCTTACCGGCTCCGGTCGCGCCAGCGATCAGGACGTGTGTGCCGTGGACCTTCAGCCGCAGCGGCGTACCGTCCTCGCATCGGCCGATCTCGACCGGCCCGACCGAGGCGACCTCGGGCACCGGAAGCGCGGGCAGTGGTTCGGCGAGGGGGTCGCGGCGGGGGAAGGTGAGCACGAGCCGCCCGGCCCGCGCGACGGCGACCCGGCAGGAGGGTGCGCCGAAGCCGTGGGCCAGGTGCTCGATGCGGTCGGCCCAGTCGGTGACGGCTTGGCCGTTGAGCATCTTCACGCTGACGCGGTCGGCCCAGCCGTCGCACTCGACCCGGACGAGGCGGGGTAGGTAGTCGCGGCCCCGGATGTGCCGCCCGAGGCCGGAGACGACCATGACCGGTTGCCAGTGCCGCCGGTAGACGGCGACGAGCCGCCACCAGGCGAGCAGGGGCCAGCCGACCAACCTTAGGAACGAGGCGCGATCCAGCAGCAGCCAGGACAGGCCCGCTGAGGGCAGGAATCCGGCCATCACCAGGGCCAGGCGCCAGCCGTACAGGGTCCAGATCACCCCGAGGCCGACCGGGACGGCCACCGCGACCGGATGCCGCACCACGAGACGGACCAGGCCCGCGACCAGGCGTGACAGCCAGATCACGATGGTGACGATGGCGGGGGTGCGGACGACGGCCGGGCGGAAGACCACGGCGGTGTCCGGGGTGGTGGAGACGAGGTTGCGTGCCTCGTCGCCGGGAAGTTTCTTGAACATTAGGCTTGGTGTCCTCTCAGGCATTGGCGTGTGTGAGAGATCCCAGGGGCCGCTGGAATGCCAGTTCCAGCGGCCCCGCTCGTGTGTCAGGCCGCCGAGTCAGTGACCTGGGCGTGGTCGGCGTGCATGCGTTCGCAGTCGGCCAGGTACCGCGCGGCGGCGTTGAAGATCTCCCGCGCGATGTCCAGGTCTGCGGCGGTGACCGGACCGGCCGCCCCAGTGGTCGAGACCGTCACGTCCGCCTCGCCGGACTCCAGGACCAGGTACGGCCGCCCGGACTCCAGCACCCGCGCCCGCGCCCGAGTGATCGAGGCGTAGAACGAAATGCCGATGCGGGGACGCTCACCGGGGTCGATCGACATCGACAGGTGCGTGTACGGCCGCCAGTTCACGCCGCCGCCTCCTTGCCGCCCGCGTGTCCGGACTTGGCCCCACCCGTCCGAGGCGGACGCATCTCCCGAACGCGGATGGAGTAGGCCAGGCGGCCGTTTCCGTTGACGTACGGGGTAACGGTGACGCCGTCGAACTCGACCGGCGTGAAGGGCAGGCCCGCGACCGGGGCCGGAGGCACCGGCTGGACGGGCGCGATGATCTTTACAGCGACGGTCTTCTGAGCGGGCTTGACCTGGGGGTCGGCGTCCATAACGGCGATCTGCCAGACCAGTTCGCCGCTCTGCTTGTCCCGTGCCTGCACGAATCGGCCGTTGGTGGAGGCGTCGAAGTCCTTGACCGCCTCCACCTCACCGACGAGGTAGCAGCCGTGCGGGAAGACCATGTCGAAGCTGACGGGGATCGGACCTTGTAGAGCCATCGGACATCCTCCTCTGTTGACTGATAGGCACTTAACCTATCGAGTGCCTTGAGCATAGGAGAGCCCACTTGCTAGGTCAAGTGCCTAAGCTAAGTGGGCTCCGAAGGTGAGGCGTTCCTACCCGATGGGATAGGCGTCCTCCAGCTCGTGACGATCGGCAGGCAGCACGACAGCCAGCACGGCAAGGGGCCGGCCACCAGGGTCACGTACAGCCGCATAGACGTCGAGGACCGGCGTGTTCTTGGGCATGCCGAGCCGCTTGACCTCGTCAGAGGTAGGCATCCGGGCCGTGATCTGCTCGATGACGTGATCGAACCGGACGCCCTTACGCGCCTGGATATGCTCGCGGATGCCCTGGGCCAGTGGCTCGGCGCTCGTGAGGTTCGTCCCTTCCGACAGGTCCAGGGGCAGCCACAGCGAGACGATCTCGGAAGGCTCATCGCCGCGTGAGACCAGTCGGCGACGGAGGAACGCCTTACTCTTGGGCGGCAGGTCGAGCAGAGCGGCGATCCTGTTCGGTACGGCTACCGCGCCGACTTCCAGTAGTTCGGCCGAGGGCGTCTCGGCGCTGGTGAGATAGGCGTGGCCGGGCCGGGGTTGTTCGAGCGAAGCGAGGGCAGGGCGGCCCCGCACGAAACGACCCTTGCCCTGCTGGGACTCAATCCAGCCCTGTTCCCGCAGCACGCGCAGGGCCGCCACGACGGTCGGACGGGAGATGCCGAACTCGTTGATGAGCTGATTCTCGCTCGGCAGGAGGGTTCCGGGAGGGTAGTCCCCCGCTTCGATACGCCGCTGAAGCGCCTGCACAAGCTGTGCATACTTCGGAGGCACGGACTCTAGAGACATCACGACCGTCCAGCAGCCGACAGGTTGTTTTACCAAGTTTGAGCCTAGACCGGCTCGATGCTTCTGTCACCTCGTTCGGATGCACTCGCAGTCCGGGCGGAGGGGACCGGCAGGGCCACACGGGGGGACACGGGGGCGAGTCACTGTGGCCCTGCCGGAGATCAAGGGCGCGACGAGGCAGGGATTGATGGCTGCCGACCCGTCGTCGGCTCACTGCCTCGCCGCGCCCGCTTCAGCGGCAGACGTAGGCGGCTATTGCCTTCGCGGCGCCCTCCAGATCGGACACCGGGTGCCGCCTGCCTGCCGAGTTCCATGAGTAGTACTGGCCGCCGTAACCGACGAAGACCCACACGGGCATACCCCGCCCACTTGGCGGGTTGACCATCAGCGCGGTGTTGTTGTCGCGCAGCTCGGCGTTGATGCTGAGTCGGGTCAGCGCGTCACGCAGTCGGATGAGCTTGTCCGCCTCGTCGCTTCGGTTCATGTAGGCCATCGCCGCAGCCTCGATCGGGTTCATGTTCCGCTCCCTTCGGCCCGGCCGTTTCCGAGGCAGTCGAGGCACTGACGCTCCCCACCCGAGTCGCGATCGTCATTGGTGTCGCCGCCGACGATGAGCTGACGGCGTGAATGGCACTGCTTGGTGCCACGTCCCCGACACGAAGGACAGGGTCTTGCCTCGCTGTTCTCGTCTGGCCGGGTCACCGTCGCCATCTCCTCGTTCATCCGGCGTTCCCTGTGGCGGGAAGCCGCTTGACGTACCGTGGTTGGTTGATGGCAAGTCCACCGGCAAAGCGAGCGCGATAGGACCCCCGAAAAGCCCCCCTCTTAACCCCCTGATGACCCCCCGACGGGAGGAAGACCCCGAGATGCCAGACAGCATCCCGAATGTCCAACTCCGGGCATGGCGCAACGCGCAACAGCTCACCCGCGCCGAATTCGCCGAGCGGATTAACCGGACCCCTGTGGGCATCAAGGAACGCCTCGCCGTCGATGAGGAACGCATCAGGCGATGGGAGGCCGGCGAAGTCTCCTGGCCCCGCGCACCATTTCGACTCGCGCTGACTCAAGCCACCGGACTACAGCCCGAAGATCTTGGCTTCTCGCCCACAAAGAGAGGCAGCGGCAATAGCCGCCTTATCGAGGCACACATCATGCCGGTCGACGCACTGCGGGCCGAGGCCGACCTGTACGGCACGATGGAACTTGCCCAGCAGCTCCAGGCGTCCGATGTCGGGACCGGCACTCTCGAAGCCCTCGCCGAGGCCGTCGATCTGCTGTGCCGCGCCTACCCGGTTGTTCCCGCGGCGACGTTGCGGGACCGGACACAGAAGCGCCTCGCCCAGGTGACCCGGCTCCTGTCAGGCAGGATCACACTCGACCAGCACCGCGAATTGCTGGTCATCACCGGATGGCTTACCGCCCTGCTTGGCTGCGTCCACTACGACCTGGGCGAGCGCGAAGAAGCCGAGACGGCCCGCCAGGCCGCCTACGAGATGGGCCGCCAGGTCGGGCACGGCGAACTCATGGGCTGGGCACACGAGATGTCCGCCTGGTTCGCGCTGGTCGAAGGCCGATACGAGGACGTTGTCACGGCCGCCCGCCAGGGCCAGGCCCTCGCCGGCCAATCCAGCGCACAGGTACAGCTCACCTTGCAAGAAGCCCGCGGCTTGGCCCGCATCGGCGACCGCCGCGAAGCAGACAAGGCACTCTCACGCGGAGCCGACATCCTCGCCAAACTGCCACTCCCCGAGAACCCGGACCATCACTTCGTGTTCGACCACGCCAAGTGGGTGTTTTACGCCGCGACCGCGTACACCTGGCTGGAGGACAACGACCGGGCCGAGGAACACGCGCTGGAGACGATCCAGATGCACACCCGTCCGGACGGCACATCCAACGCACCGATGCGGGTCGCCGACGCTCACATAGATCTCGGCATCGTCCACGCCCGACGTGGAGACCTTGACGCCGCCGTCGAGCAAGGCATGGCCGCATTCGACATCGAACGAAAGTCCCTCACCGACCTCGTCAACCGGGCCGGAGACCTCGACCGCGTCCTACGCCAGCGCTACCGCCGCGAAGCCTTAGCCGAAGAATTTCATGAGCGCTACGTCACAGCTCGTCGTGCACTAGCCACTCGCAGGCATGACTTTCTAGACTAGACACATTCGCATTTTGTGTCTGATGATAGATAGTACAGCAAATCGCGATAGATATAAGGCTGCAGAGACGTCGAACGGCGAATAGGTATGACCGAGCAGAGAACGAAAGAATCGAAGGGCGACCCTAGCCCCTTACTTATGGCCATATCAGAGCTGATGGCCTTACGTGCTCTAGAGCTTGCAGGCAAGCGGATTCCGTCACGCCGGGGCGGTCGCTCCCTGTGGGATCGTTATCGAGACGTCCCCCCATGGGAGATTCACACCATTTTCCCCGCACGCCAGGAGGAGCTTGACAAGATCCTCGCAAATGCATGGGCGCTGCCACTCCAAGTAGGCGTTCCAACATCTCTAGTGGAGACTCTTGATGCGCACGTGCGAGCTCTCTTGATTGCCGGCCACGCGTTCGATCGGACTGCTTTGCGTCTAACCCTGTCCCAAACACAGTTTGATGATACTAAGCTTCCCTGGACAAAAATCAGTCCCACCGGAATGAATATTAGCGATGACTAAGGACCGCCACGAGGAGCTAGACGCATGGCGCATTGCACAAACAGTCCTCAACACGTCACTGACGCCATACGATAAGTGTCCACAATGCTGTCAATTTCACGACAAGCACAGTAAGCACTTCAACAGCAGATACGACTTTCATGTCGGAGAGATAGGCGCACTGGAAGTGACCGTCCTGACCAGTGACGTGGCGGAGAGGAATCGCGAAGCATGGGGACCATTTATTGGCGAAAATGACGTAGCAGGTTTACAGAACTCGTGGATCGTGCAAGTGACTGCTACTGCCCGCGCTGTGATCGGATCCAAGTCAAGTCGACGCGGCAAGGACTTCATTAGCCGCATCACGCCAGCACTCGCCGCATTAGAGGCGACGAGCACATTCTATGTATCCCGCTGGTCTGGTTGTGCTGGATCTATTACACATGATCCTCGGTGCCCAGTTCCGCTACTGATTGGAATGGGGGTGCAAATTGCCGAAGCGATCTCCAGCGACAGGGAGGAACCTTCGATCCATATTTGCACGGTACTCGGCTTCGAGGAGATGCGGAGCACGCCAAAGAAATCAACGTCATCCGAACATGAAGTCTCACCCAGCATGAGTTTGCCTGTTCATGGAGGTAGCGACTTGGTTACCCTCGTTGAGGCGGAGCTCGCAATGAAGCCGGACCTTGCAGAAAAACTTGGAATGGCGGCTAAGAATCGCACTCGACGCGAAGTATTTTTCTGGCTCACCTGGACGCGCGCTTCGGCCTGGAGACGCCTAGAGCGGACTGGAGGTTTGCCGGAATACGAACCTTGCGTGCCGGACGGAATAACAGGATTATGGGTCGGCTTTCGCGGGCTCTGCACGGAGGTTCTCTATTGGTCGAGAACAGGTGGATGGCGGCGTTACCATCTGTCAGCGGAGATGGCTAGCCTTCCGCCTTGCTCAGCATCGATCGAATAAAACGATAGCAGGACTGCCGAATTGCCACTATAAGGGTCAAGCGGCGGCGTGCCGCGCCGCCGTACAGCGGCCCGTCGCTTGCCCGCCGTCCGGGCTGCGGCCTGGGGGCCGGTCCCGGACGGCAGCAGCGCCGAGCCGCCACGCCCACCGCGCCCGCCATACCCAAGTGAACCCGCCGACCCAAGCGCCACGCCGCCGCTCAGGATCAGCCGCACCGTCGCCCACCGAACTCGCTCACGCTCGCCCTACGGCATTCGCCGGCCACGCTGCTCCGCCCATTGGGTTCTGCTTCAGGCTGCCTCCGGCGGGGGCCTCGGGCTCCAGGGTGATCGTGACAAGTCCGAGGTTCTCGGGGGCTGAGGTGGGGCCTGATCGTCCCGTCGCCGTCGCCTCGGGGCAAGCTCAAGCGGGCCAAGGGCTGGAGGCGACGGGAAGATCAGGCGGGGCGTGCATGGCGTTCAATACACGCATACGCATCTGGCAACGAATCAGAGCCCGGCATGCCAGAATCTCCTCTATGTCGGATTCGGTAGGCGGGTACTCGGTTGGGTGGCTGACGCTGAGTTTGATCAATGCCGGGTTAGCCCAAGGTAAGGGAAGGAGCGGCCTCAACTGGTGGCTTCTCTCGCTATTCCTTGGACCGATCGCAACCTTCCTGATCGTATTCCTTGATCCACTCAAGGGACCACGCCCATGAAGCCATGATCCGGAATACGCCCGGAACGGGCTGGCCTCGACATGAACTCGTTGTACGGCTCAGCCACAGATCAGGGCGCTTTCGCAAGTCGGAACCGCGATGCCCTGTAAAACCGTCAGCAGTCGATACAGCACTCACGATCGCCTGTCGGTGGCCAGCCGCCGTAGCTGGTTGGGGGCGATCGAAGGTCCAGGGCTTCGTTCCTCAGCCCCGGCCCACCGGACAATGTGGTTGACGTGCCTGTTGCGTGCCCGATGAGGCGGAAACCAGGGGAAACAGCGAGGAGTTGCGGGGGCACCGATCAGTGCGCTGAGCTGCGTTGGCGCTGGTAGAGCGGGATCGGCGTGTGTCTTTGCAAGCAGGTGTCCACAGGGAAGCTCTGGTCATGATGCGGTTGCAGTTTGGGTTGCAGTTCGGAGCGGTGCAGAGCCATTCAGATCAGACCACGCATGTGCGCTGACCTGCATTGAACTGTCCGGAACCATGATCGGCCAAGCTTTTAATCCGCAGGTTTTGACTTCGAGCCGTGCTGCGGCGCCGGCACATTCCGGGCAGCGAAATGTGGTGCCAGCCTCTCCAGGCTGGCCGTCGGACGTGGCATCGTGGGCGGATCAGCCAACGACGCCACTCATAAGCGGCCCTTTAA
>NZ_JAATEK010000081.1:0-9908 GCF_012034195.1 Microbispora sp. CL1-1 | reverse complement strand
GGTCCATCTTGGTCCGGATAATGGGGCCGACCAGTTTCACCATGGTCGGCTCGGTGATCAGCGCCGCGAGGTCATCGCGGTACGGCAGCCGCAGTGTGTCATCGGCCGTGTAGAGCCAGGTGATTGCCAGCTCCAGCGTTCGCCGGGCATAGAAGCATGACACTCGTGGATCTGCGATCGCGAGCCGCTCCGCACGGCTCGCTTCTTCGTATAAATCAGGCCATTCCGGACGAAGGAACGTGAAGTTGCCCAACGGACACCCTCCGGGGGAAGGATTCAGTTATCCTGATTGTCCCACATGTCCCCCCGGAAGGCGCGCTGCTGCAGCGAGGTAAATAACGCATCAGCTTCGTTCAGGTACTTCTGGTGGGATGCCCTAATTTGATTTATTTTGTCGAGCTTTTGCGTGAAATGACGCTGAAGGTCCATCGAAGGCAAAATGATGGAGATGTTTCCTAATCCTTCGCCATCCAGTCGCTTTGTCCCGTGAGCCGCAGTGGAGACTTGCTGGAGGGCGTGCGTGGACTGGGCACGCAGACATGCTGCCAAGAATTGCGGCTCAATTTCCCGCTTGGGCAGCAATGCCTTAATGTCCTGATTTATTGTTGCTGGGATTCGCAGCACGGAAACGGGAAAAGTGTGGCTCAAAATCATGCCGCGAACCACTATGGCGACCGTATTGGGGGGGAGTAGCTTCAGATTTGTTTCTTGTGGGACCTGCTCGCTGATGTGGTCTTGCGAGTCCCATAGGTCGCTGTGTTTCATATCTTTTGGTGTGAACCAGGGAAGATTTCCTGACCAATATTTTGCATTGCTTTTGGTTGGCGTTCCTCCGCTATAGGGATGGCAAGCCTCCGTTAAGGGAACGCTCTCAAAACCCTGGGCGTTCTTTACGGGGTCCCCAAACAAATCTAAGAAGGTGGACTTGGCGAGGTCATCGATGAGGGCGATCGCCTTTCGGCGCTGATCGCGCAGTGCGGCGGCCTGTCCGAGCGCCCGGGCGATTAGCTGCTGCTCCGGAATTGAAGGAAGCGGAATTTCGATCCTTTCAAACATTTTCTGATTAATCTTGAAGGTTCCGTTGGTTGTACGTGCCATCGCCTCGATCTGCCGTCGCACCACGTCTCCATTCCAAAGAAATTCCAAGAATTCTGGCAAGATTTCGGCGTTGGGGCGGACGGCAATCATGGTGTCCGGAAATAATGTGTCCTCCATGTTGTGCGTTGGAAAGAAGCCGCGTCCAACAAGTTTGATATTTCCATTTCCTCGGCAGATTAAAAAGTCGCGATGATCTACCGTTTGATTGCTTGAGGGTTTCGAATGAAATGTAGATTCTTTGAATTGAGTTTCGTCGAACCGATCGCCAGTAATAGCGGAAAGCGTTAGCACTTTGGCGATGACGGTGCCATCGCTGGAGGGTGACAGTCCGTTCCTTGGTGGCATGCTCAATACCTTGGAAAATGGCCGCGTCTGCCACTTGCTTGAAATCCTCACGATAGCAACCTCTTTAGTTCGGACATGCCCTGCTGGATATTGGACTCTATATACTCCAACTCCTCCAGGATCTCCCCTGGAGGGCGGTATTTTATCTCCTCGTGGATGGCCTCTTTGTACCGATTGAAACCTAGGTTGTATCCCTGTGCGGCGATCTCGGATTTGGGAACTAGGAAGCTTTGTTCCGTCCTGGCCCGCTGCTTCTCGCTACCATTGCGGAGCGCCCACCGTGCGAGCACGTCCGGCAAGTTGTTCTTGGAGTGGGCGGCCTCATCGAGTTGTGCCGTCGGCGTCGGGCCGATCTTGTCTTCGGTCAGAAGTGGTGTGCGCTTTTCATCCAGACTGAAACCATCCGCCGTTACCTCGTAGAACCAGACGTCGTCTGTGCCACCACTATTGGTTTTGGTGAAGAACAGGATGGCCGTGGAGACGCTGGCGTACGGCTTGAAGACCCCACTCGGCAGCTTGACCACAGCATCGAGCTTGTGGTCCTCAATCAGGATGCGGCGGAGGTCCTTGTGAGCCTTCGTGGAGTTGGAGAGCACTCCGTCAGGGACGATGACCGCTGCTCGGCCGCCTGGTTTGAGCAGGCGGAGGAAGAGCGCCAGGAACAGCAGCTCGGTCTTCTTGGTCTTGACGACCTTGAGCAGGTCCTTCGCGGTGGTCTCGTAGTCGAGGCTTCCGGCGAATGGCGGATTGGCCAGGATCATCGTGTAGCGCTCGGCCTCGCTCGCGGTGCTCTCGGCTAGCGAGTCCCGATAGCGGATGTCCGGTCGTGCGATCTCATGCTGCAGCATGTTCATGCTGGCGATCCGCAGCATCGTGCTGTCGAAGTCGAAGCCGTGGAACATGCTCTCGTTGAAGTGGCGCCGCTGCGCCATGTCGAGGAGCGCGTCCTTGTGGGTCCGGTTGACGTACTGAGCCGCCGCCACCAGGAAGCCAGCGGTGCCGCAGGCCGGGTCGCAGATCACGTCCTGCGGGCCGGGGGTCATCATCTCGACGATGAGCTGGATGATGTGCCGAGGGGTGCGGAACTGCCCGTTCTGCCCAGCGGTTGCGATCTTGCTGAGCATGTACTCGTACAGATCGCCCTTGGTGTCCTGCTCGCCCAGACGGATCTCGTCGAGCATGTCGACGACCTTGGTGAGCAGGTTCGCCGTGGGGATCGTGAACCGTGCGTCCTTCATGTGGTAGGAGTAGGTGGAGTCCTCCCCACCCAGCTCGCGGAGCCAAGGGAAGACCGCGTCCCGCACCACCTGGTGCATGCTCTCCGGGTGCAGTTCGGTGAACTCCGACCAGCGTAGGGCGTTGGTCTCTTCGGTGTAGATCGGGTTCTCGATCGGCTTCTTGCTCCGGCTGGCCCTGCGCTCTTTTGCCGTCTGGATGTCCTCCAGTCGCCGGATGAACATTAGGTAGGTGATCTGCTCGATGACCTCCAGCGGGTTGGAGATCCCGCCCGACCAGAAGGCATCCCAGAGCCGGTCTATCTTGTTCTTCAGTTCACCCGTAATCACGGTGTGTCAGCGTAGCGGAGCAGCCCGACGCCTCATCGGCTTCCGTCGAAGATCGTGACCTACGGCCAAGAAAGGCAGGGGCATGAGCAGTACACACACTTACGATCGCGAAGGGCCTCCTTTCGGCGTTCTTCCCTGACGCGGCTGACCGGGCGGAGGTCGAGGAGGGCGCTCAGGCTCTCGTCAACGTGAGCAGAGCCCACCGTTTGGCTGAGATGCGCAAGCGCCTGGGGCTGACGCAGGCCGAGCCGCCCTGCGGATCCGGCGGAGGACGCGGGGAGCAGGGGAAATCCGCCTTCGGGAGGACGTCTCGTCCACGTGTGCTCTGACGGCGCCGCGGGGGACCGCTCCGTACGGTCCTCCGCATGCTCAACAACGCGATCACCTTCCGCCGCGTCGCGGCGGGCGCCAGCCTCATCCTCGCCCCGCTCTGCCTGCTCCTCGGCATGGCCGCCGACCCGTCCGAGCCAGGGGTCGAGGACCCTCTCGTGTACGCGCACAACTCGGCGGCCGTGGGCGGCAGCGCGACGCTTCTCCATTACGCGTAGGTCCTGTGGCCCCAGGCGTGATCGGCCTCGTCCACTTCGTAAAGCGGAAGGGCGTGGTGCTCGCCAACGTCACGATCCTCGGCCCCATCAACTTCTCGGTGCTGATGATCTCGGACTTTTTCGACATCGTGGCGTTCGGGATGTTGCCGGTGGACCAGGCGGAGAAGCTCATGCAGGACGCGGCGCAGCCCGCGATGGTCGTCGCCTGGCAGATGCCCGGGATGATCGGGTCGTTCCTCGGCCTCGTGCTGGGGGCCGTCGCGTACGCCCGGAGAGGCCGGGCCGGGTGGCGGTTCCCGGCCGGCTTGCTCGTCGGCGTCGTCGGGCTGTTCGGCGCGAGTGCGTGGAACCTCGGCTGGGCCTCGGCGGCCCGGTCATCCTGCTGGTCGTCTTCGGAATCGTCGGCGCTTTGATGATGATGATGTGCGACGAGGACCGGGGCATCGGGGGTGTGACGCCCGATAGCTACCTGTTTGGATGGGTTTCAGGTTGAATGGGGCAATTACGGGGAAAGCTGACTCGGCACGACATAGTCGGCAGACCTCGGCCCGATGGGGGGCGAATGACCGACGTGCAGAGGTACGCCAGGGACTGCTTCCGCGGGGTCACCTCCGACCGGTTGGGCGTCGAGCTGGAGTTCCTGGTCTTCGACGCGGACAACCCCGTGCTTCCTGTCCCCATCGCTCGGATCGCGGGGGCGCTCCCCGTGCTCACGGGTGGCAGCCGGGTGACGTTCGAGCCGGGCGGGCAGCTCGAACTGTCCGCCCCGCCCGACGTCCTGCCTGTCGCCGTCGCCAGGCTCACCGCCGACGTCGACGCCGTACGGCTCGCGCTCGCCCGGGCCGGGCTGCGGCTGGGCGGCCGCGGCCTGGACACCCTGCGCCCGGCCGTGCGGCAGTTACGAGAGCCCAGGTATGAGGCGATGGCCGCGTTCCTGGAACGGCCGCAC
Source organism: Microbispora sp. CL1-1 (assembly GCF_012034195.1). NCBI lineage: Bacteria > Bacillati > Actinomycetota > Actinomycetes > Streptosporangiales > Streptosporangiaceae > Microbispora > Microbispora sp. CL1-1. The sequence continues at coordinate 5,403 of NZ_JAATEK010000081.1, read as the reverse complement.
GGCCTGACGATGATGTGCTCGACGGCGTCGATTCAGGTCAACCTGGACTTCGGCGCCGACCCCCGGGCCCGCTGGGAACGCGCCCACGCGCTCGGCCCGGTGCTGGTGGCGGCCTTCGCCAACTCGCCCTTCGACGGGTGGGCCTCCGGCCGCCAGGCCGTGTGGGGCAGGCTCGACCCGAGCAGGACCGCGCCGGTCGCCCGGGACTTCGACGGGCGCGGCGACCCGGTGGGCGACTGGGCGCGCTACCTCCTCGACGCCCGGCTGATGCTGGTCCGGGGGTCCGGCGGGCTCCGGCCGGTGCTCGACGGCTCGGCGTTCCGCGACTTCGCGCGCGTGGCCGGGCGGCCTCCCGGCGAGGCCGACCTCGCCTACCACGCCACCACGCTCTTCCCGCCCGTACGGCCCCGGGGCTGGCTGGAGGTGCGCTACCTCGACGCGCAGGGGGCCGCCGAGTGGCCCGTGTGCGTGGCCGTCGTCCACGCGCTCGTCACCGACGACAGGGCCGCCGCGATCGCCATGGAGGCGGCCCGGCCGGTCGCCCACCGATGGGCGGACGCCGCCCGTCTCGGTCTCGCCGACCCCGGCCTGCGCCGGTCGGCCTCGGCCTGCTTCCGCGCCGCCGCCGAGGCCCTGCCCCGCCTCGGGGCCGAGCCCGCGCTGGTCGCCCGGGTCCGCGCGTTCGCCTCTCGGCACATCGAGTCCGGCCGATCGCCGGCCGCCGATCAGATGGAGGAGATACTCGCGTGACCGATCTCGACGCCGTTCTCGGCAACGCCGGCCCGACCGGCCTGAAGGAGCGGATCGCGGCCGAGCTCGCCGCCGTACGCGAGCGGTCGCTGGCCTACACCGACGCCGACGACGACCTGCTCGTGCGCCAGCACTCGCCGCTGATGTCGCCGCTGGTCTGGGACCTCGCCCACGTCGGCAACTACGAGGAGCTGTGGGTGCTGCGCGAGGTGGGCGGCATCGAGCCGCTGCGCCCGGAGATCGACCACCTCTACGACGCGTTCAGACACCCGCGCAAGGACCGGCCGTCCCTCCCGCTGCTCGGCCCGGCCGAGGCCAGGAAGTACGTCTCCGGCGTACGCGGCCGGGTGCTCGACGTCCTCGACCAGGTGGACCTGACCGACCCCGATCCGCTGCGGTCCGGCGGCTATGTCTTCGGGCTGGTGCTGCAGCACGAGCACCAGCACGACGAGACCATGCTCGCCACGATCCAGCTGTCCCGGCGGCCCGGCCTGGTCCGCGACGGGGAGCTGCCGCCGGGCAGGCCCGCCGCCGACCCCGAGGTCCACATCCCCGGCGGCGTCTTCAGGATGGGCACCGACACCATCGGCTGGGCGTACGACAACGAGCGGCCGGCCCACCGGCTCTACCTGCCGGGCTACCTGATCGACCGCCACCCCGTCACCAACGGGGCGTACATGGAGTTCATCGAGGACGGCGGCTACCGCGACCCGCGCTGGTGGCTGCCCCAGGGGTGGGAGTGGGCCGAGCGCAACGGCGTGGAGGCCCCGCTGTTCTGGACGCGCGACGGCGGCACCTGGTGGCGGGTCCGGTTCGGCAGGGAGGAGCCGGTGCCGCCGGACGAGCCGGTGCAGCACGTCTCCTGGTACGAGGCAGACGCGTACGCCCGGTGGGCGGGCAAGCGCCTGCCGACCGAGGCCGAGTGGGAGAAGGCGTGCGGCGGCCGCACGTACCCCTGGGGCGAGGCCGACCCCGGCCATCTCGGGCGCTGGGCCAACCTCGGCCACCGCGCGGCCCGGCCCGCGCCCGCCGGGGCGTTCCCGGACGGCGCGAGCCCGTACGGCGTGGAGCAGCTCATCGGGGACGTGTGGGAGTGGACCGACTCGTGGTTCCAGCCCTATCCCGGCTATCGGTGCTTCCCCTACGAGGAGTACAGCAAGGTCTTCTTCGGGGAGACCTACCGGGTGCTGCGCGGCGGGTCGTGGGCCACCCATCCGTCCGCCGTCCGCACGACCTTCCGCAACTGGGACTACCCGATCAGACGGCAGATCTTCGCCGGCTTCCGCTGCGCCCGCTCCGAGGAGTGAGGGATGTGCCGCCACGCGGCGTGGCTGGGCCCGGTGCGGTCCCTGACCACGCTCATCAGCGACTCCTCGCACGGCCTGCTGCACCAGGCGTACGCGCCGCGCCTGCAGAAGTACGGCACGGTGAACGCCGACGGGTTCGGCTTCGGCTGGTATGACGGGTCCCGGCCCGTGCGCTACCGCCGTACCGTGCCGATCTGGGCGGACGCCAACGTGCCCGGCCTGGCCGGGGCGGCCCGCTCGCACTGCATGATCGCGGCGGTGCGGTCGGCCACGGCCGGGATGCCGATCGAGGAGACGGCCACCGCGCCGTTCGCCGACGGGCCCTGGCTGCTCAGCCACAACGGCAGGGTCGGGCGCGAGGCCGTGCGGCCACTCGCGCCCGACGCGGAGAGCGTGTGCGACTCGGCATGGCTCGCCGCGGCCGTGTTCGCCCGGTTGCGTGACGGCCTGCCGCTCGCCGGCGTCCTGCCCGCCGTGGTCCGGGCGGCGTCCGAGGAGGACCCGGAGGCCCGGCTCAACCTGCTCGTCACGGGAGGTTCCCACCTGGCCGCCGTCGCGTGGGGCGACACGTTGTTCACGCACCTGGAGGAGGGGGTGCTGGTCGCGAGCGAGCCCCTGGACGACCGGCCGGGCTGGCGGGCGGTGCCCGACCGGAGCCTGCTGCTCGCGTCCCCCGACGGCGTTTCGGTGACACCGATCGATTGAGAGGCGACCATGGTTACCGATCATCTCGGCGGCGACTATCTGCGCCAGGCTCTGGAGAACGACGTGCGCGCCGGGCTTACCTCGTCGCCCAAGTGGCTGCCCCCCAAGTGGTTCTACGACGCCGCGGGCAGCGAGCTGTTCTCCCGCATCACCCGGCTGGCGGAGTATTACCCCACCCGGTGCGAGCTGGAGATCCTGCGCCGCCGCGCCGTCGACGTCGCCGGCCTCAGCCGGGCCGACACGCTCGTCGAGCTGGGCTCGGGCACGAGCGAGAAGACCGTGCTGCTGCTCGACGCGCTGGCCAACGCGGGCACGCTGCGGGCCTACACGCCGGTCGACGTGGACGCCGTCACGCTGGAGGCGGCGGCCGGGCGGCTCGCCGTACGCTATCCCGGCCTGGACGTGCGGCCGGTGCGTGCCGACTTCGAACAGCACCTGGCGCTGCTGCCGAGGACCGGCAGGCGGCTGGTGGCGTTCCTCGGCGGCACGATCGGCAACCTCCCGCCCGCCGCGCGGGAGGTGTTCCTCAAGGAGCTGCGGGCCACGCTGCGGCCGGGCGACACCCTGCTGCTCGGCGCCGACCTGGTGAAGGATCCCGCCCGCCTGGTCAGGGCGTACGACGACCCGCAGGGGGTGACGGCCGCCTTCAACCGCAACGTGCTGCGCGTGCTCAACCGGGAGCTGGACGCCGGGTTCGAGCCGGAGGCGTTCGAGCACGTCGCGCTGTGGGACGACGACAACGAGTGGATCGAGATGCGGCTGCGGGCCACCCGGCCCATGGAGGTGCCGATCAGGGCGCTCGGCCTCACGATCCCGTTCGCCGAGGGCGAGGAGACGCGTACGGAGATCAGCGCCAAGTTCCGCAGGGAGGGCGTGCTCGACGAGCTGTCCCGGGCCGGGTTCGCGGTCTGCCGCTGGTACACCGACAGTTCCGGCGACTTCGCGTTGACCCTGGCCGCGGCCGGGACCGCCGTGGGCGTCACCTGAGCGTCACCGGGTGAGCTGCGCCCTGGCGCTCGCGAGCAGCGGCAGGCGCAGGACGAAGCGGGCCCCGCGCGGGGAGTCCTCGATCCGCAGCGTCCCATGGTGCGCGTCCGCCGTGAGGCGGCACAGGGCGAGGCCGAGCCCGGTGCCCTTGGGGTCGCGGCGGCGGCCGTCCTTCAGGCGGACGAACGGCTCGAAGACCCGCTCGCGGTCCTCCGGCGCGATGCCGTCGCCGTCGTCGAGCACGGTGACGACCGCGTCGTCCCCGGCCCGCCCGACGATGACGTCGACCTTGCTGCAGGCGTGGCGCTGCGCGTTGACCAGCAGGTTGGTCAGCACGCCGCACAGCTGGACCCGGTTGCCGAGGACGGTCACCTCGTCTTCGGCCTCGACGTGCACGTGCACGGGCACGCCGTTCGTGCGGGCGGCGGCCTCCTCGCGTGCGATCGCCGCGAGGTCCACCGGCTCGTGTTCCGCCGCCGCGGACGTGCGGACCCGGGCGACCGTGAGCATCTCGTCGATGATCGCCTGGCACCGCTCGGTGGTCCGCACCGCCGTACGGATCGTCTCGTAGGGGTCGGTGTCCTCACGGTAGAGCAGAGCCTCCTCAAGTTGCGTGCGCAGCCCGGCGAGCGGGGTCCGCAGCTCGTGGGAGACCATCGAGGCGAAGTGCCGCTGCTGACGCACCGAGACGTCGAGGCGGTCGAGGAAGCTGTTGGAGGCCCGCGCGAGCTCGGCGATCTCGTCGCGCCCGGGCGGCTGGGGAACGCGCAGGCTGAGGTCGCGCACGCTGATCTCGGTCACCTTCTCGCGGATCTCTCTGACCGGACGCAGCGTGCGGCCTGTGGCACGCCAGCTCGCCCAGGTCCATCCGGCGGTCATCATCAAAACTCCGATCGCGATGAACAGTTCCAGCCGATGCGTGGCCAGGAGGCCGGGCTCGGCCCTCCCCGCGTACACGGCGTGGGGCTCGCCGCCCCAGAACAGCCGGGACTGCACCGGCAGGACCCGTACGGCGGTGAGCACGATGCACCGGTCGCCGTCGGGGCACTCGATGCGGTACTGCAGCCGGTCCTCGCCCCCGGGGAAGGGGGACGTCAGCGGGGCCTGGCCGCTCGCCGCCCGGCTCGCGGTGATCACCCGGTTGCGGGAGTCGACGAGCTGCACCAGGTCCGCGTGGCCGGCCGGCGGCTCGGGGACGCCGTTGGGGCCCATCCCGGCGATCCAGTCGGTCGCGACCCGCTGGGTCTCGATGAAGAGATGGCTGTGGATCCGGCTGCGGATGGCGAGGTCGAGGCCGAACCCGATCACCGTGAGGACGATGAGGGACAGGACCGCGCTCATCAGGGCGGTCTGTGCCTGGATCGAGCGCGGGCGTAGAGGCAAAGGCATGTGCCGGCCCGCCATGACCCCTCCATCCGTGTACGCAATGCAATGGCTAGGAAAAAATCTTAATAAGGGATATCCGGGAACGACGACTCCTGAACGTGTCAAATGGAAAGCCTTGCGAGAACAAGGCGAAGGATCGACGTCGTCTTTGCCTGATCAACCATTTGCGGTGGTAGACGGCTTGGCAGATGCTTTTCCAAATGTGACGGATGGTTTTCGTGCGAAAATCGTGCTCGCTCCGGCGGCGAGGACGAGACAGGCGGCGACC
>NZ_JAATEK010000080.1:0-11055 GCF_012034195.1 Microbispora sp. CL1-1 | reverse complement strand
CCTCACCTCCTGATCAATCTGTAGATGCCAGATGGCCGCCGGCGTCGCTGCGCCGGCGGCCATGACCCGTGCTCGGAGATCGAATTCAGAGGAGATCTCCTGGTGATCTCCTTCACCTGACCCCGTGTACCGATTCGCGGATGACCAGGCAGGCCGCACCGCGAGCCCACAGAGCGTGGTCGGCGTCGTGGACGATCACATCGCAGTCAGCGGCTGCGCTGGAGAACCCATGTGCTTGCAAGGACTCCCGGCACGGATCGCCGAACAGGTCATGCGTGCCGATGCTCTCCCCAGTCAGGATGATCTTCTCAAGGTTGAGCAGATTGCACAGCGTCGCCAAGCCCAGTCCGAGCGCCTCTCCCATGGACACGAACGCCCTGCGCGCTACCTCGTCCCCGGATCGCGCCCGCACGGCGGCCTCGTCCATGGACGTGCACGGCTTCCCGTCGTACTCGCTGATGTCGCGAAGGACGGCCAGATCGGAGGCCACTGTCTCCAAGCACCCGCGGTTCCCACAGGTGCACTCGTGCCCTCGGGCGTGCAGGGGTATGTGGCCGAACTCGCCCGCCAGACCGGTGGCTCCCGTGTATAGATCGCCGCGGAGCAGAAGACCGCAGCCGACTCCGGCCCCGACGGTGACCACGGCGAATGAGTCGCTGTCGCGCCCAGCTCCGAACCATCGCTCCGCGATGACCAGCGCGTTCACGTCGTTGTTAACCACCACGGGCAGCCCGAGCGTGTCGGACAGCGGCGCCGCGACGTCTATCTCGTCCCAGCCGAGCACACCCGAGTGCACGCACCTGCCGGTTTGAGGGTCGACATGGCCACCCAGAGCGACGCCCAGACCGAGCAACTTGTCCCGTGCGTCCGGTTGCTCGTCCAGCAGTCTTTCGATGCCCTCGATAGCGGCGGCGAAGCCGTCCTCAGGGGAGTAGCCGGTCTTCATCGCTTGGCGGCGACTGGCCAGCACCGTCGCCTCGAGATCGGTCAGCACAACGGTCACGTGCTTGGGAGCCAGCTTCACCCGAGCAGCCGCATGCCTGTCCCCCGCCACTCGCAGCAGCCGCTGTGGCCGCCCGTTACCCGAGCTGCGCTCGCCGGCCTCGATGAGGTAGCCCATGTCGACCAGCGGGTTGACGGCCTTGGTCACCGTCGATTGCGACAGATTCAACCGCTTGGCCAGCTCCGTGCGGGAGAAGGGCCCCGCGGTGAGAATTTCCGCGAAGATGCGCGCGCGGGTGTCATCTCCTGCGGCGCCGGCCAACTCTGGCTGCGCAACCATCCGTATCAGCCCGCTGGCGCTTCCGCCCCCGCCGTGCCCAGGCACGGGTCGCCCTGTCATGGCATTAGTTTACTTTCGCGATACAAGTAAGCGGATGTAGACCCTCGGTGGGATCAGGGTGGATCTTGTCGGCGGCGATGAGCTCGTGGAAGCAGCCGAGGATCTTCGCCGCCGCGTCCCACATCAAACTCGACCAAGGACCTGGAGCTGCCTGAGGGTCGCCTTGGTCGCGGGGGCGGGTTCGAGGTCGAGGCTGGCGAGGTGGGCGTTGAGGTGCTGGGCGCGTAGGCGTGCCTCGTCTCGGCGGCCAAGTCCGATGAGCAGGCGGATGACGGCGGCCGCGGCGGCCTCGTTGATGGGGTCGAGCGTCAGCGCCTGCTCCATGACTTCCAGAGCCCGCTTCGGTCTTCCGGCCTTCTCATGGATGCCTCCAAGCTGGAGGAGCGTCCGTACGGAGGTGAGGGTGAGCGGGTCTCTGTGATCGAGGTCGATCCAGAGATACGGTGCCCCGTCGGCGAGGTGGCCTCGGCAGACCTCGGCGGCTCTGTCCAGAGCGGCGGCCTTGGCCTCAGGGTCTGTGGCTTTCCTCGCTTCGGCGAGGGCGCGGTGGAACTCCCAGAGGTCGATCCAGACGTGCTGGCGGTCGATGCGGTAGGTCCCGCTTTCCGCTTCGATGAAGTTCGTCTCCTTGCGGGTCGTGCCCGTGGCGGCCCAGAGCCGCTTGCGCAGATCGCTGAGCGCGGCGTGGAAGCGGTACCCGGCCTGGGGCTCGCCGACATCGGGCCATAGTTCGGCGCAGATCTCCTCCCGGGTCCGGCCGTTTGGATGAACCGCGAGGAGCACGAGCATCTCCATGCCTTTGGCGGTTGGGATGTCGACCGGTTCTCCGTCGATCTCCACGCGTACCTCTCCCAGCACGAGCAGGCGGACGCGGGTCGTGGCCTGGGCGTTCTCCACGACGGGAATCTCGGCCGCGGGCTCGTCTTCAGCGGGCTCCTCATAACCGTGCTGCATCGCGATTCTGCGTTGGAAGACGATCGCTTCCTGCTGTGAGAGGTGGAACAGGTCGGTGCCGTTCAGGTCGCCGCCGACGGCTCGGAAGTCCGTCCCGACCTCGCATCCGGCCTCCGCGAGCCGGGTCCCGAGCAGGATGGCGCCGATTCCGAGGCGCGGGGCGTATTCCATGAACGACTCGAGGTACGACGGGTCCCGGCCCGTCAGCCGGCCGACCAACACCAACTCCGGGACCAGCTCATCCGGCCTGCTGGCCCGAAACGCGGCGAGGTCGCCGACTTCGGCATCTTGCAGCAGTTCGGTGCGGTGTATGTGCTCGCTGGCGACGTGCGTGACGGCGTCGTCGAAGGTGGGTGTGAGTGTGAGGCCGGGCAGATGCATGGCGAGGGCGTCCCAGTCGTCGCCGAATAGCTCGGCCGCGTCGTCCCGAGATAGGACGAGTTCGACGCGATGCGCCTCGGCCTGGGCGACGAGAGCTGTGAACAGCGCGCGTACGACGTCTTCTGCGCCGCCCCCGTTCAGGCACAGGTTCAGGCACAGGTTCACGGCGACGACCCTGTCGGCGCGTATGCCGACATCCAGCGTGGCAGGGGGCTTGGTGGTGAAGGAGTCCTTGACCAGGTCGTAGTCGTCCGGGACCGGGTCGGTGGATTGCCGGAACTCTTCGTCAACCGCCTGGACTGCTGGCTCCGGCTTGGGCAGGGCCACGATCTGAACGGCTTCCGACGCCCCCGGGATCGGTCGCCGGACGCGTTGCCGTACGCGTACGGCGGCTAGGGCGACGGCGATGCCCGCAGCGAACGACAGGCCGACCACGCCGCCCTCCGGTAGGGCGATGCCCACCCGCGGTGCGGCGTGCGCCGGCAGCGCCGCCGGGGTTTCGATGGCACGTGGTGTCACGGTTTCTCGGGGCACAGGAGCGGGCTCTCGGGCTACGGCCTGCTCGGCAGCCCTGTCCGCTGGCGCCTGCTCCGGCAGCCGCAGACGCCACCCAGCCTCGATCTCGCCTGGATGGGTGAGCTGCCCGCCATCATGCTGAGCCCGGCCCTTGTTGAGCTTGAAGATCTCCCGGTAGCGCTTGCCGTCCCCCAGGTGTCGTTCGGCGATGTCCCACAGGCTTTCGCCTTCCCGTACGACGTGAACCTGCGCGTGCTGCGGCTCCGGCTCCTTGGCGTCCGACGGCATCCGGATGACCCAGCCGGGGCGGATCCAGCCGTCGGAGGTGAAGGTGGCTCCGTCCGCCATCTGCCGGCCTTCGTTCAGCTTCACGATTTCCCGGTATCGCATGGGGTCGCCCAGATGTGTCTTGGCGATCTCCCACAGGGTGTCGTGCGGCTTGACTCGGTACGTCGTGTGCCGAGCAGCCTCAGAGATAGCGACCTCCTGCGCAACCTCCGAAGCGTCCATGGGGGTGGCGGCGACGGTGACCGTGGCGGCAACCGCCTGGGGAGCCGGGGCGACCGACGAGATCGCGATCGTCGTGATGAGATGCGCGGCGAGCCGCTGGAACGGCGTCCGGAGCACGGCACGGTCGTGAACGTTCCGCAGACGGCGCACCACCTCGGCGAGCACCGACCAGGTGAACATCAGCCAGCACAGCCATGCCGTGGCCAGCAGCGCGTTCACCAGGAATGCCGGATCGCCCGGCGTGGCCAGCTCCGCCCCCGTGGGAATGTGCGGCGGATCGAGGAAGCCGAGCAGGACGACGGGCGGCCCGGCGACCAGCGCCACCAGAGCCAGTGCCGAGTAGACGGCGGCAGCGGTCGGACGGTGGCTGTGCATCTACTCTCCCTGCTCGATTCCCTGCAGCATCCGGGCGGAGGCGCTCGCGCTGGCCGTCACGTCGCCCACGCCGATCAGCGACAGCAGCACGGTCGGCCGGGACACGTTCACCGTGACCCGCAACGTCCGTCCGCTCGTCATCGCGACGCTCCCCCGGTGTCCCGACGAGGTGAGGTACGCGCGGGCCGCGGCCAGCGCGTTACCGCTGTCCAGCTCAAACCGGCCGCCCTGGGCGTACGCGCGGTCGACGTCGACGACGCCGGCCCCCGCTCGTGCGGCCTCCTCCGCGACCGCGTACGCCTCCCGATAGGCGCGGATCTTCTGCCCACCGTCCACAACCAGGCCCAGGCAAACCAAGGCGGCCAGCATGACGACCACAACGAACCCCGAGATCGATCCCCTGTCCCCGTGGAGCATCACCGGTCTCCTCTGGCGCGGAACGGATCAAGGCTGCTTACAAACCTGCTGGTCAGAACCTTCGAGCCGGGGATTCCGGGCAGGGCGAGGTCGCTGAGCCGCACGTCACAGGTCACCGTCGCCGACACCGTGGCTTGCCGTCCCAAAGGAGCGGAGAACCCTCCCGTGTCCACCGAGACCGTCGGCGCGCATTCAAGCCCTTCACGAGCGAGTGCCGCTCGCGCGCTCGTCAGCGCCGCGGTGCGCGCTGAGGAGGGGTCACGCGAGATGGACGCCTGCCGGGCGGCATCGCGGGCCGCCGCCTCCACCGAGCCATGCGCGATGACGATCCGCCCAGCAGCGACCATCGCCACGAGCACCAGGACCAGCGCGGGCGCGAGAACAGCCAGCTCTACTGTCATCGACCCGCGCTCGGCGGTGGCTCGGGGGCCCACGCATACGCCTTCCAGCTCGGCGCGATGGACACGGCGCCGGGCTGGTCTCATTCGCGATCTGCCTCCAACGCGCATCAGGTGGGAGTCGACCATCGTTCTATCGGAGCATGGGCGACCTGGGTCACCGTTAGCTTGAGCAGCGGCACCAACGCGAGCGCCTCGCCCTGCACGGTCACCGACACAGTGCCGCCCGTACGGCCGGCAATGGCGTGCGGTGCGAGCAGGAAGGACCCGCCGACCCGCTGGGCGAACCGCTCGGCGACGACCGTGCTGGCCGAGAGGTTGGAGCCGTACGCCCGGGCAACCCGTACGCCCTCCTGGGCGGCGGCGAGTGCGACGTTGCGGGCGTGGAACCACAGCGCCGTGTTGACCAGGAGCAGGGTCAGGGTGAGGACCACCGGGTAGAGGATGGCCGCCTCCAACGGCGCCGACCCGCGATCACTTGATTTTCCCCATGTAGTCGTTGACAACCTGCGTGATCTTGGCTGCGACGGCGACGGCCAGCAGGAATATGGCCGCGGCGAGGACGATGAAGCCCAGCGGGCCCTCTCCGGCGTCCTCCCCGGCTCGCAGGCGAAGCCGCCGAAGGAGCGGAACCTTGGCGTTGATCCACGCGCCGACCGCCAACATGCGACCGTAGATGTGCAGCATGCGAAGGACCCTTCTCTCATACGGTCATCCACCACCGGTCATCCGGGCCAGGGCCGGGTAGCCCAGCAAGATCATGAAGCCGACGACGGTCAGGGACATGGGGACGGTCATGGTCTCGGTACGGCTCTTCGCCCTCGCCAGCAGCGCGGCCATCTCGCTCTCGCGCAGGCTGGCCGCCTTGGCCTTGAGGGTGTCGAGAATGCTGGCGCCCTCGGTGCCGGCCATCTTGGCGATCGCGGCGACCTCGCCCAGCTCTGGTACGTCGAGCTCCCGTGACAGGCGGGCGAGCTCGTCCCAGGCGGAGCCGCTGCCGCGGAAGGCCGGATCGAGCGCGGACGACAGCCGCTTGAACGTCTGCCCCTTTCCGACCCGGGCAGCGGAGTCGAGCGCGTCGGCCGGGCCGCGTCCGGCCAGTCGGCACAGTGCGACGAGGTCGAGGTAGCAGACCAGTGCCCGGCGGAATCGCCGCCGCGCGTTGGCGGCCTCCACCCGCAGCGACAGCTCGGGCGCGGTGAACATCACGGCGCCGAAGACGGCGGACGTCGCCCACAAGATGATCGCGGGGAAGGTGACGCCGAGCAGCCAGCCGTACGTCCACAGAATGGCTGGTCCGCACAGGCCGGTGGCCATGAGCAGCGCCTTCCGACCGAGATGGGTCTCTCGGCTCCTGCCAACGATGGCCAGATCGGCATTCTTCGCGCGGCTGCCCAGCCAGGATGAGCCGAGCACGCCGATGGCCGTGCGGCGGACGCGTTCGGGCAGGCTGTGCACCTCCACCGAGCCGCCGCCGGGCTGGAGGCGCGCCAGCGAGGCGGCCAGCTCGGGTGGGCCGGGCCGTACGGCGAGCAGGATCAGGAACAGGCCGAGGCCCATCGTCCCTCCGGCGGCGAGCACCGCCCAGGTCATCCCGTGGCCTCCTCGTTCAGGAAACGGTCCGTCTCCGGGGCGCTGCCGAGGCGGTGGATCCACCAGAACGTCACGGCGTACAGCCCGGCGACCCCGGCGAGGACGAGCTGTCCGAAGAAGCTGCCGAACGGCGCCACGTACTGCTGGTTCAACAGGGCGAAACCGGTGTAGCCGAGCAGCGCGCCGATGACCCAGCGGGCGGTGGTGCGATGCCGCGACCGCTCGGCCTCGACCTCACGCTGAGCGGACACATCCATGCCGATGGTCCGGGCGAGCCCCAGGAGCACCTCCCGCAGACCGCGACCCCGGGACTCCGCGGCGAGGATCAGGGAGGCGGCAGCCATGTCGCCGACCAGGTCGTCAAGCTCGTCGGCGAAGGCGCGCAGGGCGCTGTCGGCCGGCACACGAAGGGCCAGTCGGCGGGCGAGCGCGGCGACCTCGGCGGCGATCGGCTCCGGTGCGTTGCGGGCGCTGATGGCCAGGGCCTCCTCGATGCCCGCGCTCCCGGACAGGGCGTCGGCGAGCTGGCGAATCCATGTCTCGATCGCCTCCAGCCGGGCGATCCGGCGCACCACCTCCCGGCCGGACAGAACCCGAGGCAGGAGCAGCACGGCGGCCCCGGCTGAGAAGGCGGCAACTGGCCATCCCGTCAGCCAGAACACGATGACCGCGGCTCCAAGAGCCAACGCGAGCGGAATGGTGGCGACCTTGGGCACGCGTCGCCGAGCGCGGCGGGGCTGCCGCACCGGGACCCGGCGCAGGCCCGCGACCACCAGGATGATCCCAGCGGCGAACACGCCTCCGGCGAGGGCTGCGATCAGTTCCACAGCCCACCCGCTCTCGGGATGAACATGGTGGCGTCGAAGCCCGCCTTGACCAGCTTGTCCATGCACTGGGGAGTGACGTTCGGTACGGCCCGCCCGTCCGGCCCTGGTACGAAGACCCGGTTGACGGCCGGGACGACCGAGTCGGCCGGCGGCAGGACCTCGAAGATCTCCGAGATGTAACGGACGTTCATCGGGGCGTCGGGGTCGTGGCTCACCTCGTGCCGGAGATAGACGATGAAGTCGACGGCCTTGCCGACCAGGCGGAACAGCGCGTCAGCGGGCATGCTCCCGGCCAGGATCTCCATGCGGGGGAAGATCTCCTCCGCCGAATCGGCGTGCATGGTGCAGATCGACCCGCGACCGCCGGAGTTCATCGCGACCAGCATGGGGACGAGCTCGTCGCTGCGTACCTCGCCGACGAGGATGCGGCGGCCGTTGAAGCGGAACGCGTCGTCGATCAGCTGGCGCATGGTGACCGCGCCCTCGCCCTCGGAGTTGGCGGCGCGCGCCTCGAAGCTGAGCACGTCGTGGTGCCGCTCGGGCATCAGGTGCAGGAACAACTCGCGCTCGTTCTCGACGGTGATGAGCCGCTCGAACGGGTCGATATCGCCGGCAAGAGCGCGGACCAGGGTGGACTTGCCGGAGTTCATCGCCCCTGCGACGATCACGTTCATCGGGACGTTCATCACCGCGTGCAGGAAGTGCCGGACGGGCCAGGACATGGTTCCCCGGGCGGCGAGATCCGACATGGTGGCGTCGAGCATGCCGTGCTTGCGGATGGAGAACGCCGTGTGCGGGGTGATACCGGTCGCCGCGGCCAGCCGTACGGTGTTGGACAGCGCCTTGTGCAGGATCGGCCTGGCGGTGGAGAAGTCCCTGGCGTTCTGCCCCTGGTAGATGCCCCAGCGGCGGACGTTCTCGATCAGCTCTTCTTCACTGTCGGCGGCCGGCGGGCCGGTCACCTTGCGTCCGTCGGTGTAGGTCACCCAAACCTGGTCGTACCGATTGACGTCGATGTTCTCGACCTCGGGATCGTCCACAAGCGGCTGCAGGTCGCCCAGATAGAAAATCCGGTTCTCGACAGCCTTCTTGAGCTGCTCCTCCTCGTCCAGAGTCGGAGCGGGCCGGCCGAGCAGGGCGAGGTTGTCGGCGTAGGTGCGAACGACGTTCGTGATGACGGCCTTGCCGTACTGCAGGGTCGCCTCCGCCCCCGTGACGCCCGACTCATCCAGCGCATTGTTGACCTGCTGCTGCAGTTCGCGTACGGCACGGCGGAAGTCCTGGTCGTCCATCACGCCATCACCTGATCACTCTGCGCGACGAGAGCGGCCGCGAGCGCCCGGGCGCTGCGCATCAGTGGCGACATCGGCCGGATGCGACCAACGCCGTACGCGAGCGCCGGTGCGGACCACTTGTCGGACGGCAACCATGCCGCGACCGTGGCACCGAGCGTCTTGCCAATCTCCTTGAGCTGGTACTGGCCGTCCCCCACCACGATGAGCTCGGCATCCGGCAGATGCCCGCGCAGTTCCTGCACATCGCGGATGGCGGAGGTTGTGGCGTGCAGATGGGCCAGCGTGGGCCTGGTGACGACGAACACCCGGTCGGCCCGGGCGAGCAGGTCATTCGGCGTGTCCGGCCGCCCCACCTGGCCCAGGTCGACGACCACATCCTCATCCAGGGCGGCCAGGCAACCCACGATCTCCGGCCAGAGTGGTTGGAGCGCCATAGCCTGCTTGGGCTCGGCAAGGCCGGGGAGAATCAGCCTGCCATCCTGAATGGCGTAGAGCTGGTCCCACAGCGCCTCGGCCGCGGCGACTCCCCTGCGGATCTTCACACCCCACTCGGCCAAGCCGCGATCGCGCGGCGTGCCTGCCAGGTAGCCGGACAGGATCGTGCCGCCTCCAGGATCCGCCTCAACCAGCAGCGCAGGGCGCGGCCACTCAAGGAAGAGCGCGAGCGCGGTGGTGGTCGTACCGGCGGCATGCCCGCCCGAGCACAGCACGGTCAGCACGGCGCCCCCGGCTGACAGGCGGGCGCGCGAGTTTGAGCGGCTCTCGACGCGAGCACCATCGCGACCTTCCCCTCCGCGGCCAGACGGGCCAGAGCCGTACCGGTCGTGGCCGGCACCAGGAAGTCCACGACCACGGTCCCATCGGCGTCAGGTTGCCCGACCTTGTCGACCAGCGCGCGATACTCAAGGCCTTGCCGCCCTTCCTCCGGAACGGCTGCCGCGACGACCCGGTCGCCGGGCTTGAGCCCGCGTGCGGGGAGCTGGGTCGCCTTGAGCGCGATCGGTACGATCTGCTGGCCGTCATCGGGGGTGAGGGCTGTGCCCAGCTGGGAGGGCGCGAGAAGCGTCCCAGCCTTGAGGTCGACTGTGGCTCGCTTGCCGATCACGCCGTCTCGGTCCCGTGTGCGGATCCACTGCATCCCCGGCACCACGCCCACCCCGAGGCTCGTCAGGTCCTGAGCCTCGATGACCTCCCCGATCGGCACGTCACGGGCCATGACCAGGACTTGTGTGCGATGCGCGGCCAGTTGATACACCTGCAGCACCGTGACCGCGCTCAACACGACCGCCAGAACGCCGACGACGGCCATCGCGGGGCGGCGCTTGCCTGGCACGGGCCGTGCGGTGGGTGGGCTGTTCGTGGCCGCTGAAGATCGCTGGAGCATGCGTCAGTCCTTGGTGATGAGTGCCTGGGCTTCCGCGACGCGGAGCGGGAACGAGGTCGATCGCGTGATCGGCGGCAACGTGCCACCGGTCCCGCCCGAGCCGGTCCACATGCCGCTCCACGTGACCGTTACCGTGACCCGATAGGCGTTCCCCTGCCCCTGACGGAGCGACGGCTGGAGGTACCTCACCGCGCAGGTCGGCTTCTGGCGGCTCGCGGGGAGCTCCGGGTTGTACGGCGTGCCGGGCCCCTGGCAGGTAACGGGTTTGCCACCGTCACCCGGGTCAACGGTCATCTTCTGGGGGCGTGCTGTCGCCTCTGCCCAGACGCCGGCCGTCTCCACCCGCTTGCGCTTCGGGCTCCACTCCCCCTTGGCCAGGTAGACCCACTCGTCCAGGCCGACCAGGCCGGTGGAGCCGCGCGGCGGAGCGGTGAGGACCTTCGGCTCGCGCACCGGTATCAACGCCCACGCCCGCCGCGCCAGTTGAGCGGGCGTCACGCGAGGAGCCCCAGGAGCGCGATCGGGAACCCAACGGACGTCGCGGAAGCCGTCGGAACACTCAACCAGGTAATAGGCGCCCTTGCCCTTCGGTACGCCTCCGGGGCTCGACGCCGGATCGACCCATTCCAGGCCGCCGTTCTTCATTCCATCGGCATGCCAGGGTGTGTAGGAACAGGTGACACTGGACCGACGGTGAGCCGCACTCGCGCTTGTGGCCTGCTGTCCAGAGTGCGGATCTTTGTCGGCCGTCAGGACATAGCCCAAAGGCGACGTCTGAACTTCGTTGTTGTCCAGTGGCGGCGAGGGCGTGAGCATCGGCACAACGGGCAGCACGCTCGCGATCAGGATACGGCTGAACACGACTCCCTCACATGCTCAAGAGTCGAGACCTTCCACGCCCCCTCAACCAAGAGCAGCGTCGCGACGAGATGGGTGTTCTCACTCCCGTGAAGAACCCGCTTCGAGGTCTTCTCGTCCATCTGTCCGCTATTGCGGTTGTCCTGGCAGTCGTGCAGCGTCGCCTTCTGCCCCTTGACCTTGATGTCGAAGGGGTGGAACACCG
>NZ_JAATEK010000008.1:0-265596 GCF_012034195.1 Microbispora sp. CL1-1 | reverse complement strand
GTAGGGAGGCGCGGCAGTTCCGCCCCCAACGTGAGCAGGCGGCCCGCACCCCCCACCGTCATCCCCCCACTCGTGCGCAGCCAGCACCGGGTGGAGGCATGCCCATGCTGCCTGGCCTGCCCCGCACGATGCACCCGCCCCACCCGGTCGGCCAGGGCGCTGGTGATCCGGTCGCGGGCGAACAGCAACTCCTCCGCCTCGGCCAGGCACATGTCCACGTCATCGGGAAGCGGGGTCAGCGCCAGCTCTTGGGCCACCTCACGAACCGACCCCACCACCACCCACGACGACCGCACACGACGCTGGTCACGACCACGATCACGACCACCCACACCGCCGGAAGCACCCGCACCCGGGCCCGTCGCGCTAGCAGCGTCCGGGCCAGTGGTATCTGCGCCGTCGTCGGCAGCTCCACGCTCGGCGTTCGCGTCAGCGCCGTCCGTGTCAGCACCGCTCATGCCAGCGGCATTCGCACCGGTGGCAGCCCCGCTCGCGGCGTTCGCGCCGTCGTTATCTGCGCTGTCGGTATCGGTGCCTGGGACGTCCATGCCCGGGGCGTCCGCGCTTGCGGCGCGGGGCGCGTCGGCGGGCTGCCGGGGCCCAAAGTTGATGATCGGGAAGGGCGCGCGGGCGGACGAACCGTCGGACGACCACAGTGGGGAATTGGCGATCAGGCGATCCCACCAGCCGTCGCTCCAGTCGCTATCGACGTTGTTCGAACGACGAAGGTGCTCAGGATCGATGTCGGACAGATCCATCGCACTCTCCTAGCTTGATTCGAAATACTGTTTGAATTATCTCCTGGTCGTGTCACTCTTAGCAACCGGGCGACGCCTACCAGTTGGGGTTACAGGCTTGCGGCGCAAGCGGGCAGGGGAGAGCCCGACCGCGATGGGGACAGGAGCAGAGCAGGCCGGAGGCGCAGGGAGAAGCAGGGGGATGCGCAGGGAGAAGCAGGGGAGATCCCGGGCGTGATGAGGGCTGGGAGCAGAGCGCGCGGGAGACACAGGGAGAGAAGCAGGGAGAGATCAGGGGATGAGGATGGGGCACCAGCCGCAGGCCACCAGGTGCGGGCCACCAGGTGCGGGCCACCGGCCGCGGACCACCGGCTGCGGACCACCGGCCGAGGCAGAGAGCCGGCGCGTGTCTCGCCCTGGCGCAATTGCTAGATGCGGCATGGAATAGGGCCCGTGGCTCCGGCCCACGCCGGCTACGGCTCGTACCACATGATCGGGGTTTGAGGGCGGCGGCGCGGCTCGGGAGACCGAACGACCGGGAGATGGCCGTGGCCGGGGAGACGGCGCGGCGGGGAGATGGCAATGGACGGGGAGATGGCAATGGACGGGGAGATGGAACGACCGGGAGACGGCAACGGCAAGAGAGACGGAGCGGCCGGGAGATGGAACGAGCGGGATGGCTATGGCAGGAGAGACGGCGCGGCGGGGAGATGGCCGTGGCCGGGGAGACGGAACGACCGGGAGATGGCTACGGCAAGAGAGACGGTGCAGCCGGGAGATGGAAACGGCCGGGCGCGGGCATCATGCCCGCGCCCGGCCGTCCTGCCGTGAGCTCAGGGGGAGGCGATCCGCCCCAGCGATGGCGGGATCTTGTGCGCGGCGGCACGGTCGAGCAGGAACAGCGTGCGCTGCCGCCCGCGCGCGCCGGCGGCCGGCACCTGGAACGGTCCGGCGTCGGACAGCGCCATCCTGACCGCCTGGGCCTTTTCCTCGCCCGCCGCGACGACCCAGATCTCCCTGGCGGCCCGCAGGGCGGGGAACGTCAGCGACACCCGGGTGGGCGGCGGCTTGGGCGAGCCGTGCACGGCCACGACCGGCCGCTCCTCCTCGTAGACGGCCGGCTGGCCGGGGAACAGCGAGGCCACGTGGCCGTCGGGCCCCATGCCGAGGAGCAGCACGTCGAACGAGGGCACCGGCCCGTGGTCCTCCGGCCTGGCCGCCTTGGCCAGCTCGACCGCGTACGCGTCGGCGGCCTCCTCGGCGGTCATCCCCGAGTCGGGGCCGGGCATCGGGTGCACCCGGGCCGGGTCGACGTCGACGTGGTCGAGCAGGGCCTGACGCGCCCCGGTCTCGTTGCGCTCGGGGTGACCGGTCGGCAGGAACCGCTCGTCGCCCCACCAGATGTCCAGTGCCCGCCAGTCGATGGCGTCGCGCGCCGCTGTGCCCGCGAGGGCGGCCAGCGTCGCGATGCCCACGGTGCCGCCGGTCAGCACCAGGTGCGCCGAACCGCGGGCCGCCTGCGTGTCCACCAGCCGCGTGATGAGACGGGCGGCCACGGCCTGGGCCAGCAGTTCGGCGTCACGGTGGACGATGACGGTGGGAACGCCGGTCACGACCGTCCCTGCCCCTTCATCTCCGCAAGCCGGCGGATCGCGGCGGCGTAGATCTCGTCGGGGTCGAGCCGGCGCAGCTCCTCGGCGAGCAGTTCCGAGGCCGGCCTGCGGGCCAGGGCGACCCGCCGGTCGGGGTGGCCGGGCCGTGACAGAGTGGCGAGCCTGGCATCGGTCCTGCTCACCGTCAGCTCGCCGCCGCTCGCGATCGACAGCCGTACGCCCGTCAGGCCGGGGCCGCCGGACTCGGCGACCTCGATCGGCGCCTCCAGGCGGTCGCACAGCCAGGCGGCCAGCAGCGGCGCACTGGGGTTGCCCGGCGCGGCCTCCACCACACCACCGGTGACCTTCCCGACGGGCTGGTCGAAGGCGGCGGCCAGCAGGCTGCGCCACGGCGTGAGCCGGGTCCAGGCCAGGTCGGTGTCGCCGGGGACGTAGCTGGCGGCCCGCGAGGAGATCGCGGCGACCGCGTCCGGGGCCGACCTGGCGTCCAGGATCCGGCGGCTGCCGAGATGCCCGACCGGGTCCTTGGCGGGGATCTCCGGGCAGTCGCCCGGCCACCACACCACCACCGGCGTGTCGGTGAGCAGCAGCGGCGTGATCACCGAGTCGGCGTGCTCGGTCAGCTCGCCGTACAGGCGCAGCAGCACGACCTCGCCCGGCGCCGACTCGCCCACGCGGATCTCCGCGTCCAGCCGGTTGGGCTCGGCCGGGTCGCGGTTGATCACCATCAGGATGCGCGAGGGGTGCTCGCGCGCCGCCTCGGTGGCCGCGCGCAGGGCGTCGTACTGCCCCGCCTCGTCCACCACCACGACGAGGGTGAGCACCATGCCGACGGCGGGCGCGCCCATCTGGTGCCGCAGGCGGGTCAGCGTCGAAGAGATCTTCGACGCGGTCGTCTCGGTCAGGTTGAAGGTCGTCACACCGCTCTCCGCTCACTCCACCCCGGACACGGCGCGCTGACAGCGCTCACAGCCGCCTCCAGGCGCGTCCGTCCCTGGCCAGCATCGCGTCGGCCGAGGCGGGACCCCAGGAGCCGGACGCGTACCCCTCGGGCCTGCCCTGGGTGGCCCAGAACTCCTCGATCGGGTCCAGGATCTGCCAGGACAGCTCCACCTCCCGCTGGTGCGGGAACAGCGGCGGGTCGCCGATGAGCACGTCGAGCAGCAGCCGCTCGTACGCCTCGGGGGAGGACTCCATGAACGACTCGCCGTAGGCGAAGTCCATGTTGACGTCCCTGACCTCCATGGCCGTGCCCGGCACCTTGGAGCCGAAGCGCACGGTGATGCCCTCGTCCGGCTGGACACGGATGACCAGCGCGTTGTGCCCGAGGATCTCGGTGTCGTCCTTGCTGAACGGCAGGTGCGGCGCCTTCTGGAAGACGACGGCCACCTCGGTCATGCGGCGGCTGAGCCGCTTGCCCGTACGCAGGTAGAACGGCACCCCGGCCCACCGGCGGTTGGCCACCTCCAGCTTCACCGCGGCGTACGTCTCGGTGGTGGAGTCGGGGGAGATGCCCTGCTCCTCCAGGTAGCCGACGACGGGCTCGCCGCCCTGCCAGCCCCGGACGTACTGGCCGCGGGCGGTGCCGGTGGCCAGGTCGGCGGGCAGCTTGACGGCCCGCAGCACCTTCTCCTTCTCCCGGCGCAGCGCGTCGGCGTCGAAGGACGTGGGGTCCTCCATCGCGACCAGCGCGAGGAGCTGGAGCAGGTGGTTCTGGATCACGTCACGGGCCGCGCCGATGCCGTCGTAGTAGCCGGCCCGGCCGCCGATGCCGATGTCCTCGGCCATCGTGATCTGCACGTGGTCGACGTAGCCGCGGTTCCAGATCGGCTCGTACAGCGTGTTGGCGAAGCGGAGCGCCAGGATGTTCTGGACGGTCTCCTTGCCGAGGTAGTGGTCGATCCGGAAGACCGAGCTCTCGGGGAACACCGCGCTGGTGATCGCGTTGAGCTCCTGGGCGCTCTTCAGGTCGTGCCCGAACGGCTTCTCGATGACGACCCGGCGCCAGGAGCCCTCGGGGCCCCTGGCCAGGTTCGTCCGCTTGAGCTGCTCGATCACGAGCGGGAAGAACTTCGGCGGGACCGAGAGGTAGAAGGCGTAGTTGCCGCCGGTGCCCCGGGTCTCGTCGATCTCCTTCAGCATCATGGCGAGGACGTCGAAGGCGCCCTCGTCGCCGAACTCACCGGGGCAGAAGTGGATGCCCTCGCTGAGCTGTTTCCAGACCTCCTCGCGGAACGGCGTCCGCGCGTGCTCCTTGACCGCCTCGTACGTGACCTGGGCGAAGTCCTCGTGTGCCCAGTCGCGGCGGGCGAAACCGACCAGGGAGAAGCCCGGGGGCAGCAGCCCCCGGTTCCCCAGGTCGTAGATCGCCGGCAGCAGCTTGCGCTTGGCGAGGTCGCCGGTGACCCCGAACAGCACGAGCACGCACGGCCCGGCCACCCTGGGCAGGCGCCGGTCGCGCGGGTCGCGCAGCGGGTTGGCGGCCGCGGTCAGCTCGGTGGTCCCGGTCGTGGCGGCCTGAGCGGCGGCCAGAACCGCACGCTCAGCGCTCGTCAGATCGTCCGCCGCCTGCCGCACTGCCTCTGGTACTGCACCGCTGGGCGCCTCCGGGGCCTGACGGGCGTCGTCGGCGGGGGCCTGCGGCTCCTGTTGCTCCGTCATGTGTCCTCCCTGCGGACGGGCCCTTCGCCTGTAACGCATCGCATGGTCAGAGCTCCTCGGCCACGGAGAGCAGGTGCCTGACCCCGGCGACGCGGTCGGTGAGGTGCAGGCGCACGGCCGGCCTGCCCCGGGATGTCAGGGCGCCCAGGTCGCCCAGCGCCTGGGCGAGCTGCAGCCTGCCCAGCGTGTAGGGCTTGCCGGGGACCTCGATGTCGTCGGTCACCGCACCGGTGATCTGCAGGAACACGCCCGACGCCGGACCGCCCTTGTGGTACTGCCCGGTGGAGTGCAGGAAGCGCGGGCCCCAGCCGAACGTGACCGCGTGGTCGGTGCGGTAGTCGAGCAGCGCCCGCAGCGTCGCGACGTCGGCGCTCGCCCAGGTGTCGGTCATCTCCTCGAAGGACGCCTCGCCGACGACCGCCGCGTCGAACGCGGCCTCGCGGTCGAGGTACGCCATGATCGCCAGGTAGCCGCGCTCGGGGATCGCGCGCAGCAGCCAGGTGAGGACGTCGGCCAGGTTCTTCAGGTCGCCCGGCACGTCGCCGTACACCTCGACCGGGCCGTCGGTGAGCACCGGGGTGCCGGTCGGCAGCGGGCCGTCCCCTGCCTCCTGCAGGATCCGGGTGGTGTTCTCCTTCGACTCGGCGACGTTCGGCTGGTCGAACGGGTTGATCCCGAGCACCCGGCCCGCGATCGCCGTGGCGTACTCCCAGACGAGGAACTGCGCGCCCAGCGGGCCGTCGACGGTCGTGCCGCTGTCGGGCCCGATGGTGACGAGGAACTGGTCGTCCGCCTCGGCGGCCTCGGCGCCGACGACGGGCAGGATGCCCTTGCCCTCCTTGCCGGTCGACTCGGCGATGAGCTGCTCGATCCAGTCGGGCAGGCCGGTGATGTCGGACGGCGCGTCGCGCAGGATCAGCTTGTCGCGGCCCTGCAGCGCGTTCGCGCCGAGCAGCGCGCCGAGGTCCAGGCCCGGGTTGCCCTCGTCCTGGGCCAGCAGCGGCCTCACCGCGGCGGCGTCGTCGAGCAGCTTGGCCACGTCGGCGCCCGCCAGGGCGCTCGGGACCAGGCCGAACGCGGTGAGCGCGCTGTAGCGGCCGCCCACGTTCGGGTCGGCGAGCACGACCGGATATCCGGCCTCGATGGCCGTGCGCTCCAGCGGGGAGCCGGGGTCGGTGACGACCACGATCCGCTCGGCCGGGTCGATCCCCGCGTCGCGGAACGCCTGCTCGTAGATGCGCCGGTGGCTGTCGGTCTCGATCGTGCCGCCGCTCTTGCTCGCCACCACCACGATCGTGCGGTCGAGCCGGTCGGCGAGCGCGCGCCGCACCTGGTGCGGGTCGGTCGTGTCGAGGACGGTCAGCGGCACGTCCTCGGTGGCGCAGATCACCTCGGGGGCGAGGGAGGAGCCGCCCATGCCGGCGAGCACCACGTGGTCAAGGCCCTGGGAGCGGGCCCGCTCCACCAGCTCGGCGATCTCCGGCAGCAGCTCCCGGCTGGTCTCGGGCAGGTCGAGCCAGCCCAGCCGGATGGCGGCTTCGGGCTGCGCCTGCGGGCCCCAGAGGGTGGAGTCGCCGGCGGAGAGGGCCGCGGGCACGCCCTCGGCCACGAGCTTGCCCTTGACCGCTTGGACGGCGTCCGCCTCGTCGCCGAGGGTCACCTCGATTGTCATCTGTAGCTCAGGCCTTCCGCAGCTCGCCGTCGACGGTTTCGAGCAGCTCGTTCCAGGACGTCTCGAACTTCTCGACGCCCTCCTCCTCCAGCACGCGGACGACGTCGTCGTAGTCGATGCCGGCCTGCTTGAGCGAGGCCATGACGTCCCACGCCTGCTGGTAGAAGGGGCGGATCGTGTCGCCCGAGATCCGGCCGTGGTCGGCCGCGGCGTCCAGGGTCTTCTCCGGCATGGTGTTGACGACCCCGGCCGTGACGAGCTGCTCCACGTACAGGGTGTCGGGGTAGTCGGGGTTCTTCACGCCGGTGGAGGCCCACAGCGGGCGCTGCGGGTGCGCGCCGGCCGCGCGCAGCGCCTGCCAGCGCGGCGAGTTCATGATCTCCTCGTACGCGGCGTACGCCAGGCGGGCGTTGGCCACGCCGGCCTTGCCCTTCAGCCCGGCGGCCTCCGGCGTGCCGATCTTGTCGAGGCGCTTGTCGATCTCGGTGTCGACGCGGCTGACGAAGAACGACGCGACCGACTCGATCGTGGCGAGGTTGAGGCCGTTGGCCTTCGCCTTCTCCAGCCCGCTCAGCCAGGCGTCCATCACCTGGCGGTAGCGCTCCAGCGAGAAGATCAGCGTGACGTTGACGCTGATGCCCTCGGAGATGGCCTGGGTGATCGCCGGCAGGCCCTCGACGGTCGCCGGGATCTTGATGTGCACGTTGGGCCGGTCGACCAGCCACCACAGCGCGCGTGCCTCGGCGATCGTCGCCTCGGTCTTGCGGGCCAGGCGCGGGTCCACCTCGATCGACACGCGCCCGTCGACGCCGCGGGTGGCGTCGAAGACCGGCCGCAGCACGTCGGCCGCCCAGCGGATGTCGAACGTGGTGATCGCCCGCACGGCCTCCTCGACCGTCACGCCGCGGGTGGCGAGGTCGCGCAGCTGCGCGTCGTAGGCGTCGCCCTTGCTCAGCGCGGAGGCGAAGATCGTGGGGTTGGAGGTGACCCCCGTCACGTTCTTGTCGCGGATCAGGGCGGCGAGGTTGCCGGAGCGCAGCCGCTCCCGGCTGATGTCGTCGAGCCAGATGGAGACTCCGGCGTCCGTCAGCCGCTTCAGATTCTCATTCATCCTTCGTCCCTCAGTTTCCGGTCGTCTCGCCCTTGTCGGCGCCCGTCTTGGCCAGGCTGGCCTTGGCGGCGGCGACGACCCGGTCGGCGGTGAGGCCGAACTGCTCGTAAATCGTCTTGTACGGCGCGGACGCGCCGAAGTGCTCGAGCCCCAGGACCTCGCCCGCATCTCCCACGAACTCGCGCCAGCCCAAGGAGATTCCCGCCTCGACCGCGACCCGGGCCTTGACGGCGGGCGGCAGCACGGTCTGCTTGTAGGCGGAGTCCTGCTCCCGGAACCACTCCACGCACGGCATCGAGACCACGCGGGTCGGAATGCCCTGGGACTCCAGGATCGTGCGGGCCTCGACGGCGAGCTGGACCTCGCTGCCGGTGCCGATGATCACGACCTCCGGCTGGCCGTTGGAGGCGTCCTGCAGGACGTAGCCGCCCCGCGCGACGGCGTCCGGGTCCGTGCCGTCGAGGGTGGGGACGTTCTGCCGGGTCAGGGCGAGGCCCGCCGGGCGGTCGTTGTGCTCGAGGACGGCCTTCCACGCGGCCGCCGTCTCGTTGGCGTCGGCCGGGCGGACGACGTCGAGGCCGGGGATCGCGCGCAGCGCCCACAGGTGCTCGATCGGCTGGTGGGTCGGGCCGTCCTCGCCGAGACCGATCGAGTCGTGCGTCCAGACGTAGGTCACCGGCAGCTTCATCAGCGCGGCGAGCCGCACCGACGGGCGCATGTAGTCGCTGAACACCAGGAAGGTGCCGCCGTAGGGGCGGGTGCCGTTGTGCAGCGCGATGCCGTTCAGGATCGCGCCCATGCCGTGCTCGCGGATGCCGAAGTGCAGCGTGCGGCCGTACCGGTTGCCGGGGAACTCCTTGGTCTGGTACTCGTCCGGGATGAAGGACGGCTCGCCCTTCATCGTGGTGTTGTTGGACTCGGCGAGGTCGGCCGAGCCGCCCCACAGCTCCGGCAGCACCGGTGCGAGCGCGTTCAGCACCTCGCCGGACGCCTTGCGCGTGGCGACCTGCGAGCCGATCTCGAACGACGGCAGCGCCTTGTCCCAGCCCTCCGGCAGCTCGCGCTTGGAGATCCGGTCGAACAGCTCCGCCCGCTCGGGGTTGGCCTCGCGCCAGCTCTGGTAGCCCTTGTCCCACTCGGCGCGCAGGGCCCGGCCGCGCTGGACGACCTCACGAGCGTGGCCGAGCACCTCGTCGGGAACGTCGAAGCTCTTTTCGGGGTCCATGCCGAGGACGCGCTTGGTCGCGGCGACCTCGTCGGCGCCCAGGGCCGAGCCGTGGATCTTGCCGGTGTTCTGCTTGTTCGGCGCCGGCCAGCCGATGATCGTGCGGAGCTTGATGAACGTCGGCCGGTCGGTCTCGGCACGGGCCGCCTCGAGCGCGGCGTACAGCTCCTGGACGTCCTCGACGTACTCGCCCGTCTTGGTCCAGTCGACCTCCAGGACGTGCCAGCCGTACGCCTCGTAGCGCTTGGCGATGTCCTCGGACAGGGCGATCTGGGTGTCGTCCTCGATGGAGATGTGGTTGGAGTCGAAGACCACGGCCAGGTTGCCGAGCTTCTGGTGACCCGCGAGGGCGCTGACCTCGTGGCTGATGCCCTCCTCGAGGTCGCCCTCGGAGGCGAAGCACCAGATCATGTGGTCGAACGGCGAGGCGCCGGGCGCGGCGTCCGGGTCGAACAGGCCGCGCTCGCGGCGGGCCGCCATGGCCATGCCGACCGCGTTGCCGATGCCCTGGCCGAGCGGACCGGTCGTGGTCTCCACGCCGGCCGTGTGGCCGTACTCGGGGTGGCCCGGGGTGAGGCTGCCCCACTGCCGGAGCGCCTTGAGGTCGTCCAGGGTCAGGCCGTAGCCGGACAGGTAGAGCTGAATGTAGAGCGTCAGGCTCGAATGCCCGCAGGAAAGGACGAACCTGTCTCGTCCGACCCACTTGGGATCCGAGGGGTCATGACGCAGGACCCGCTGGAAAAGAAGATAGGCAGCGGGGGCGAGGCTCATCGCGGTGCCGGGGTGACCCGATCCCGCCTTCTCCACGGCGTCCATCGCCAGGGCTCGCACGACGTCGACCGCCTGCCGGTCAAGATCACTCCACTCAAGGCTTGCGCTGCTCAACTGCTCGATCCCCTCTTTGTATTCGCGCCGGTTCTGGCATTTCCCGCCCACAGGGGACCCTAACGGGTTCCTCGTAATACCGTTTGGTAGCCACCTCGGTGGCGACACCTGCGGCTTCGGCCCCGGTTCGGGGACCACCTGCGGTGGCGACTACAGTGATTGACCAAGTGCCGGCTGCCGCCCGGAGACAGGCTGCCCGGAGATCCGCCCTAATCAGAGGTTACGCGTTGACCCCGCACGTGTTGGAAGCGCCTTGACGGTCCTGACGAACAAGCAGACGGTGACCCCGCTGGGGTCCACCGCGACGGCCACGGCTCCCCGCTCCATCGGGGCGCTCGTGAAGGCCTACGTGGCGCTCACCAAGCCCCGGATCATCGAGCTGCTGCTGATCACGACCCTGCCGGTCATGTTCCTCGCGGCGCATGGCCTGCCCGACCTGTGGACCGCCACCGCCACCATGGTGTTCGGCACCCTGTCGGCGGGCAGCGCGAACGTCCTGAACTGCTACATCGACCGGGACATCGACCGGACGATGCGGCGCACCCGCAGGCGTCCGCTCGCCAAGCACGACGTGTCGCCGGCGGGCGCGCTGGTCTTCGGTGTGATTCTCGGCACTCTTTCCACGCTCGGGCTCGCCCTCACGGTCAACGGGCTGGCCGCGATGCTGTCGCTGGGCGCGATCCTGTTCTACGTCTTCGTCTACTCGCTGGTGCTCAAGCGGCGTACGTCGCAGAACATCGTGTGGGGCGGCATCGCCGGCTGCATGCCGGTGCTGATCGGCTGGGCCGGCATCACCGGCACGCTGTCGTGGGCCCCGGTCGTGCTGTTCGGCGTGGTGTTCTTCTGGACGCCGCCGCACACCTGGACGCTCGCCATGCGCTACCGCGAGGACTACGCCGCGGCCGAGGTGCCCATGCTGCCGGTGGTCGCCACCGAGCGCCGGGTCGTCCGGCAGGTCGTCGCCTACACCTGGGCCACCGTGCTGTGCTCGCTGCTGCTGTGGCCGATCGCCGGCACGTCCCTGCTCTATCCGGCCGCCGCGGCCGTGCTCGGCGCGGTCTGCCTGGTGGAGGTCTACCGCCTCCTCGGCCGCGTGAACGCCGGCAAGACCGGCGTCGACCTGCGCCCGATGCGGTTCTTCCACTGGTCGAACATCTACCTGGCGCTGCTGTTCCTCGCCGTCGCGATCGACTCCCTGATCGCCTGAGCCGTTCCCGCCCGGCCCGCCTACGCCGGGTGTGCGACCGGAATACGTCACAGCGCTGATGCCGCCGGGCGTGTCCTTACGTACGTTCGGAGTCATGGAACGGATGGCGGCGTGGCGCGCCGCACTGGTTTCGGGCGGCGCGCGGCCCGGCGGAGGTCCGTGGCGGGTGGCGCCGCTCGACGTCCTGTTCGCGGCCGTCCTCGGTGTGCTCGCCGCGCTCGGTACGGCGTCCGCGCTGAGCGAGCGCGGCCTGCGGCTCGACGCGGCGGGGTGCGCGCTGGTCGGGGTGGCGGCGGCCGGGCTCGTGGCGCGGCGGGCCTGGCCGCTCGCCGCCCTCGTGGTGACCTTCGCCGCCACGATCGCCTTCCTGGCCCGCGGTCACCCGTACGCCCCGGTGCTCGAACTGACGTCGGTGGCCGTGTACTCCGCCGCCGCCTGGCGGCCGGAACGGGTGTCCGGGGTGGCGCTGGCGGCGGTGACCGCCGCCTACCTGTCGTTCTCGTCCTGGACGGGCGCGCCGGACGCGCCGGAGATGGGCGTGCCCGCGCTGGCCGCGCTGTGGCTCGT
Source organism: Microbispora sp. CL1-1 (assembly GCF_012034195.1). NCBI lineage: Bacteria > Bacillati > Actinomycetota > Actinomycetes > Streptosporangiales > Streptosporangiaceae > Microbispora > Microbispora sp. CL1-1. The sequence continues at coordinate 253,918 of NZ_JAATEK010000008.1, read as the reverse complement.
CGCGCCGTGGACGGCGGGGGTGGCCGTGCGCGCCTACCGCCGGGTCAGGACGCGCGCCGCCGAGGCGGAGCGCCTCGGCCACGTCCAGGAGGAGCGGCTGCGGATGGCGCGGGAGGTGCACGACATCGTGGGCCACAGTCTCGCCGTGATCAACATGCAGGCGGGGGTGGCCCTGCACGTGCTGCACCGGCGCCCCGAGCGGGCCGAGCAGTCGCTGCAGGCCATGCGGGAGCTGAGCGCCCAGGCTCTGGAGGAGCTGCGGGTCGCGCTGCGGTCACCGCCGGGGACGCTGCCGGGGACGCTGCCGGGGACGGGGCTGGCCCCGGTGCCGGGGCTGGACCGGGTGCCGGAGATCGTCGAGGCGGTGCGGCGGGGCGGCCTGGCGGTGGACCTGGTCGTCGAGGGGACGCGGAGCCGGGTGCCCGCGGCGGTGGACCTGGCCGGATATCGGATCGTGCAGGAGTCGCTGACCAATGTGGTGCGGCACGCCGGCGCCTCCCGGGCGGAGGTGAGGGTGGCGTACGGACCGGAGACGGTGTCGGTGACGGTGACCGACGACGGCACCGGCGGCCTGGGGCATGACGGCGACCGTCAGGGGAGCGGGCACGGCCTGCCCGGCATGCGGGAGCGCGCGGCGTCGGTGGGCGGCACCCTGGAGGCCGGCCCGGGCCCCGGGGGCGGCTTCCGGGTCCTGGCGGTCCTGCCGCGCGATCCCCGGCCCGCAGGGGACCGGATATGACGCCCCCGGAGGCGCCCATACGACTGGCCGTCGCGGACGACCAGGCGCTGGTGCGGATGGGCGTGCGCATGCTGGTGGAGGACGAGCCGGACATCGACCTGGTCGCCGAGGCTGCGGACGGGGCCGCCGCCGTGGCCGCCGTCCGCCGGTGGCGCCCCGACGTGGTCCTGATGGACATCCGGATGCCGGTGCTCGACGGGATCGAGGCGCTCCGGCGGATCGTCGCCGAGGCACCCGCGACCCGGGTGGTCATGCTGACCTCGTTCGACCTGGACGACCACGTGTTCGACGCGCTCCGGGCAGGCGCGTCGGGCTTTCTGCTCAAGAGCGCGGAGCCGGACGAGATGCTGCGGGCGGTGCGGGTGGTGGCCGCGGGAGAGTCGCTGCTGTCGCCCGCGGTCACCCGCCGGGTGATCGCGCGGTTCGCCGGCCGGCCGGGCCCGCCCGGCGAGGCCAGAGTGCGGCTGTCGGCGCTCACCGAGCGCGAACGCGAGGTGGTGGGGTGGGTCGCCGCCGGCCTGTCCAACGACGAGATCGCGGGCCGGCTGGTGGTCAGCGCCGCCACCGTACGCACCCACGTGGGCCGGGCCATGACGAAACTGGGCGCACGGGACCGCGCCCAGCTCGTCGTGTTCGCCTACCAGGGCGGGCTGCCGATCCCCGAGGGCTGACCGAACGGGCGCGGCGCGGGCGCGGGACGGGCGGGCCACCAGGTCGCCGGGCCGATGTCGAGCGCCAGGGCGGGGACCAGGACCGTGCGCACCACGAACGCGTCCACGAGCACGCCGAGCGCGACCAGCAGACCGAGCTGGATGTTGAGGACCACCGGGGTGATGGTGAGCACCAGGAACGTCGCGGCGAGCACGACGCCGGCGCCGGTGATGACGCCCCCCGTCGCGACGAGGGCCGTGACGATGCCGTCCCGGTGCCCGCGCTCGCGGACCTCCTGCCTGGCCCGGGCCATGAGGAAGATCGTGTAGTCCACGCCCAGCGCCACCAGGAAGAGGAACCCGAGCGTGAGCACGGTCTGGTCGGTGCGGGCGAACCCGAGAGCGTGGAACAGCAGCGCGGACAGGCCGAGAGCGGCGCCGGACGAGAGCAGGGCGCAGCCGAGCAGCAGCAGGGGCGCGACGGCCGCGCGGAGCAGGACGCCGAGGACGAGGGTGACGACGCCGGTCACGAGCGGCACGATCACCGCCAGGTCGCGGTCCATCGCGGCGTCCCGGTCGAGCAGCGCCGCCGTCTGTCCCCCCACCAGTGCGTCGGGCACGGCCCGGGCGAGCCGCGCGCGCAGGCCCTCGACCGACCGCCGGGCCGGGTCGCTCGACGGAGGGTCGGCGAGCACGGCGGTGATCCGCGTCCAGCGGCCGGAAGCGGACGTCTCCGCCGGGCCGGACGCGGCGAGGCCGGGCGCCGTACGGGCCAGCCCGGCGGCCGTCGCGGCGGCCCGCGCGGGAACGTAGACGAGGACGGGCGCGGTGGCGCCGCCGGGGTAGTGAGCCCGCACGACCTCCTGCCCGGCCGCCGACTCCGGAACGCGGGTGAAGTTGTCGCCGCCGTCGAGGACGCCCACCCGCAGGAAGGCCGTGCCGCAGGCCAGCGCCGCGAGGGTGAGCCCGGCCACCGCCCAGGCACGGCGCGGCCGCCCGGAGACGAGCCGCCCCGTCCACCGCCAGATGTGCGCCGTACGGGCGCCAGGGGCCGCACGACGGGGGACGGCGGGCCAGAACACGCCCCGGCCCAGGGCCGTGAGGAGCGCGGGCAGCAGGGTGGTCATGGCCAGCAGCGCGGCCACGACGGCGATCGCCGCGAGCGGGCCGAGCCCTTTGGTGGAGTTCATGTCCGCCGCGAACAGGGCCAGCGCGGCGAGGGCCATGGTCGCGGCGGAGGCCGCCACGGACGGCGCCGTGTGTCGCAGCGCCAGAGCCATCGCCTGGTGCCGGTCGGAGTGCTCCGCCAGCTCCTCCCGGTATCGGGAGATCAGCAGGAGCGTGTAGTCGGTGCCGAGCCCGAACACCAGGACGATCATCAGCGCCGCGCCCGAGCCGTTGACCACGACGCCCGCTTCGGCGACCAGGACGGCCCCGGCCTGCGCGGCCACCACGCCCGCCGCGACGCAGGCGAGAGGGACGAGCGGCAGCACCGGGCTGCGGTAGGTGACGAGCAGGAGCAGCGCGACCACCGCCACGGTGACCAGGGTGAGCGTTCCGTCGACCCGGCCGTTGGCGTCCGCCGCGTCCGCGCGGGAGGCGGCGGGCCCGGTGGCGGCGGCGGTGAGCCCGGCGGGCAGCCCGGCCCGCATGATCTCCCGTGCCCGGGCCACGATCCGCGTCGCCTCGCCGCTCTCCATGGCGTCGCCCGGCACCGGAACCGTCAGTGTGAGCGCCGCGCCGTCCGCCGAGGGCGCCGGCCCGGTCACGTCCCCGAGGGCCCGGAGCCGGTTTCTGTCATCGAGCACCGCCGCGCGGTCGGCCGCGCCCAGGCCGCCCTGCCGCGCGTAGACGAGCACCAGGGCGCTGTCGCGGGCCGCGGGGAACTCCCGCCGGGTCAGTTCCACGGCCCGGGTCGACGGGGCCCCCGACGGCATCCAGCTGGTCTCGTCGTTGTCCTGCGCCTGCCCGATCCCCGCGGCCAGCACGCCGAGGGGGACGATCACCGCCAGCCAGACGGCGATCACCGCCCACTTGCCGACCCGCCCCGCGGGCAGACCGGCCAGACGTCGCAACGTCCCCATCTCGCACCTCTCGTCGTCTGCGAAGAGAGGTCCAACGCTGGTGCGCGGAGGGTGTCGCGGGCGTCCCCCGGGGAACGTCACGTGCGGCTACGCCGCGGCGCGTACGCCCCCCGGGCCGTCCGCCGTACGGGCCAGGGGAGTGGGTGTGGCGGCGCCGCGACGTCGCCCGGGACGTCCGCGCCGGGTCAGACGGTGATGACGACCTTGCCGAACGCCTTGCCCGAGGCGTAATGGCGGTAGGCGTCGTGGGCCTGGTCGAAGGGGAACACGCGGTCGATGACCGGGTGAAGGGCGTTGACCTCGACGGCTCGGTTCATGGCGAGGAACTGGGCGCGGCTGCCGACCGCGACGGCGCGCACGGTCGCGCCGGAGGCGAAGAGCGTGCGCGCATCGAGCGGGGGCGAGGTGGCGGAGACGAAGCCCACGCAGGCGACATGCCCGGCCATCGCGACCGCCTTGAGGGACTGTTCCAGCAGGCCGGCGACGTCGATGACGCGGTCGGCGCCCCGTCCGCCGGTGAGCTCGCGGACCCTCGCGGGCCAGTCGGGGACGGCCCGGTAGTCGATGACCTCGTCCGCGCCCAGGCCGCGCAGGCGGAGCGCCTTCTCGGGGCTGCTCGTTGTGGCGATCACCCGGGCGCCGAGCGTCTTGGCGAACTGCAGGGCGAACAGCGACACCCCGCCCGATCCCTGCGTCACCATGGTCTGGCCCGGACGCAGGCCGTCCGCGCCGGTCACGGCGTTCCAGGCGGTGACCGCGGCGCAGGGGAGCGTCGCCGCCTCCTCGTAGGACAGATGGCGGGGGACCGGCACCAACGCGTCCGCGTCGATCACGGCGCGTTCGGTGAGCATGCCGTCCAGTGAGCCCCCGCGCTGCGGCAGGTGCTCGACGCCGAAAGGGCCGTCCTGCCAGCTCGGGAAGAGGGTGGCGGTGACCCGTTCGCCGATCCGCCGGGAGTCGACCCCGGGCCCGACCGACACGATGTCGCCGGCCCCGTCGGATATCGGCACCACGTCTGGCTTCACCGGCAGGACGTAGTCGCCGTTGGCGATCATCAGTTCGCGGAAGCTCAGAGACACGGCGCGTACGGCGACGACGACCTGACCGGCGCCGGGGACCGGGTCGGGGTGGTCTCTGACCGTCAGGCCCGCGAGCCCGGCGCCGCTGTCGAGGTGGTAGCTGCGCATCGTCAGGCCCGGGCCTCGGGGGCGTGGTGGACGAATGCGTGGTTGAAACGGCCGATGACCTCGGCCGTGGTCCGTTGCGGCACTTCGGCTCCTTCGCAGTGAATAGAACGTTCGGTCTACGATTTATATCGACCAATCGATCTACTCGTCAACGGACAGGCCTGTGGCCCGGCGACGCCGTGCGCCGGGCGGGCGGGGAAGAGGTCCGTTCGTGAGGGGGCCGCGGCGTCAGGCGCGGTAGGTCTTGCGTACGTTGTCGTCGGGAGCGGGCAGGTTCTCGGCGGCGGGTCCCTCGGCGAAGCCCTTCAGCAGGTTGGTCGTCGTGGCGGTGACGAAGGCCCGTGTGCGCGCGTCGATCCCGTGCGCCCCCGGCAGGTCGCGGGTGCGCGCCATGAGCGTCTCGGCCCACCGCATGGTGCCCGAGGCGAACACCCCGGCCCCGCTCTCGGCCGTGTAGTAGGCGGCGTCGGAGAAACTGGGCCGCCCCACGCAGGTCACCGGCGAGTGGGCGAGGATCTGCAGCGGCCTCGGCGTCGGCACGTCCGTGTTCACCCGGTCGTACTCCACGCCCACGAGGTGCGGGAACGCGTCGCCGCGGCGCACACCGGTGCCCGCGAAGATCCAGTGGCGGGGCTCGTGCACCACGAACGGCGCGTCCACCGGATAGCCGTCGTAGTAGACCCCGATGAGCGACGACTCGGGATCGGCCTTCGGCGCCGCCCGGAAGTCGGTCGTCGCCAGCGCCGGGCGGGTGCGGACCAGCGGGTCGCGGTCCACCGCGGTCTTGTAGCAGACGACCGTCCTGCCGTGGTCCTCCAGCCGGACGCGGCGGTAGCAGGTGTTGGCGCCCAGGAAGGCCAGGTTGACGCCCGCGTCGCGGGCCTTGGTCACCGTGCGGCGCACCCCGGGCGTCCAGTATTCGTCGTGCCCGAGGAAGATCACCGCGGCCGCGCCGGTGAGCACGTCGTCGCCGGCCTCCAGGTCGCCGCCGGTCGTGTACGCCAGGGGCAGGCCGAGCCGTTCGGCCAGCGCCACCACCGGCCGCTCGTGGATGAGGAACTTCTCCATGCCGGTGGTGTCGTAGGGCCGGTCGAAGCTGACCGCGAGCGAGCGGCTGTCGTAGCGGCCGTCTTCGCCGTAGTAGAGGCTGTAGCCGCCCCACCGGTTGTACGCCTGCCAGGTGGGGGTGGCGTGCACCAGGACCGTACGGCCGGCCCCGGAGGCCGAGCGCACGACCAGCGGCACGTACCGCTGGTGGCCGTGCTCGGTGTCCAGGCGCAGCAGGTAGGCCCCCTCGGGCCAGCCCTCGGTGGACACGGTCAGGGAGCGCCGCCACCCGGCCCGTACGGTGCGGGTGTCGCCGACGAGCCGTCCGCGGCCCTGGTCGCGCCCCTTCAGCCAGCCGGAACGCCACACCCGGCGGGCGAGCGTGCCGCCGTACCAGCCCATCCGGTAGGCCGTCACCCGATAGCGGCCCTCGGTCGTGGAGACGTGCAGGCCGAACGACTCCCCGGGCAGCACGCTCGCGCGGTCGCCGTAGCCCTCGATCGCCTCGTCGGGGCCGCGCCTGCGCACCCGCCAGTCCGGGTCGCCGGGCAGCAGCCGTTCCGCCACCGGTTTCCTGGACGGCGACGGGGACCCTGAGGAGGGCGACGGGGAGGCGGGCGCGGAGCCTTCCCGGGGCCCGGGCGCGCATGCGGCGACCGAGCCGACGGCGGCGGCGCACGCGATGCGGAGGAAACCGCGTCGTCCGAGCCCGTCTGGTGGTGCGACATCCATGATCGCCCATTCTGCCCGGAACCGGCGCGTGCTCGGGACGGCGGCGCGCCTGCCCGATACCCGCCCCGGCACGGATTGCATGGGGATCTTTTGAGGCCCGAGGAGGACCTCGGCGGGTTTGGTCGGTTACAGTCACACAGTGGCAGGCCTCGACCCCCGCGCCGTTCTCAGGGAGCGTCCGTCCATCGGCCTCATCGTGGGTCTGGTCGTCGCCGGAATCTGCGCTCTCGTGTCGTTCTCCTTCGACATCATCAACGGTGAGCCGGTCCAGTTCTTCATCGCGCTCGGGCTCGCCGTGGCCCCCGTGCCGCTGCTGCTCGCGGGCGTGCTCGCGCTCGACCGCATGGAACCGGAACCGCGCAACAACCTGATCTTCGCGTTCGCCTGGGGCGCCGGCATCGCCGTGCTGCTCGCCGGCGTGCTCAACTCGCTCAACCTCGTCTACGTGGCCCACCAGCTCGGGGACACGACCAGCGCCCGCAACCTCGTCGCCACGTTCGGCGCCCCGCCCGTGGAGGAGACGGCCAAGGGGCTGGTCCTGCTCGGGCTGCTGTGGTTCCGGCGGCAGGAGCTGGACGGGCCCACCGACGGGATCATCTACGCCAGCATGGTCGGGCTCGGCTTCGCCATGTCGGAGAACGTCAGCTACTACCTGGCCGCGCTGGAGGAGAACGGCGCGCAGGGGCTGGCCGCCACGCTCGTGCTGCGGGCCGTGCTGTCGCCGTTCGCCCATCCGCTGTTCACCTCCCTGATCGGCATCGCAGTGGCGTACGCCGCGCAGCGCGGGGGCGCGGTGGGGATCGTCGTCATCGTCATCGGGTGGATCGGGGCCATGCTGCTGCACGGCCTCTGGAACGGCTTCGCCTCCTTCGCCGGTCTCGGCGGGCTCGCCATCGCCTATCTGCTGCTGATGATCCTGCTCGTCGTCGAGCTCATCGTGATCTTCCGGGACAGACGGCGGATCGTCGGCCTGATCCAGCACTACCTGCCGCCGTACGAGCGCAACGGGCTGATCAACCAGGCCGACATCTTCATGCTGTCGTCCCTGCGCCGGCGGCGGCAGGCCCGGGCGTGGGCCAAGGCCCACGGCGGCAGGGCCGGGGCACGGGCGATGATCGACTATCAGATCGCCTCCACCGAGCTCGGGCTGCTGCACGCCCGCGCGGCTCGGGGCGGGGTTGACGAGGAGACCTTCCGCGCCCAGCAGCGGTCGCTCGCGGATCTCATGGCGTACGCCCGGCTGTCGTTCCCGCTGCCGGAGCGCCACCAGGCGAACGCCGCGCGGGGCGTGCCCCCGCCGGGGTACGCTCCGGGCGCCCCGACCGCGAACCGGTGGCCCGGTGGCGGCCAGGCCGTGCCGCCCTGGTACGGGCCGGGGCCGCAACCGGGCGGTCCCCAGCCGGGCGGTCCTCAGCCGGGCGGGCAGCAACCGGGCGGGCAGGGGTACGGGCCTCCGCCGGGTGGGCCGCCTCCCGGATACGGGCTCCCGGGCGCTCCCGGGCAGCCGCCGGGCCCGCAAGGCCCGCCGCCGGGTCCGCAACAGGGGCCTCCGTACGGCCCGCCACAGCGTCCGCCACAGCGTCCCCCACAGGGGCCGCCACCACAGGGCCCGCCGCAGTGGCCGCAAGAGGGTGGCCCGGGCCCTGCGCCCGGCGACCCCCGGCGCTGACTCCGCGCCCGGGCGGGGCCGGGCAAGATCGGGCGCGGCTTGGCCCGGACGGCCCGCGCGTGTTTCAATCGCTGTGCGCGGTGGCCACTTGATGGGTGGGCTCCAGGAGGGCGTGCGGCGATGCCGCATGCGTTCTTCTCGTACGACAGCCCCCTGACGGCGCGACCTTCCCCGGAAGGCGTGCCCGCCCATCATGAGGAGAACCCCCAACCATGAGCACCACAGCGCAATCCCCGCGTCGGAGATCGCTGTCCCTGAGGTCCGGGCGCAAAATCGCCGTGCTCGCCGCGGTGGCGGCCGTGCTCGCCGGCCTCGTCGCGGTCCTGACGCAGACCGCGGCCGAGGCGCACGGCGCCCTCCAGGCCCCCGCGAGCCGCACGTACGCGTGTTACACCGACGGCCTCACCGGCGGCCAGATCATCCCCAAGAACCCCGCCTGCGCGGACGCCGTGGCGGCCGGCGGCACCCAGCCCCTCTACGACTGGTATGGCGTGCTCCGCTCCGACGGCGGCGGCCGCACCCGGGGCTTCATCCCCGACGGCCAGCTGTGCAGCGGCGGTTTCAGCAAGTACTCCGCCTACGACGCGCCCAGGACCGACTGGCCGACCACCACGCTGAAGGCGAACAGCATGTACGACTTCGTCTACGGCGCGTGGGTGCCGCACCCCGGCGGCTTCAAGCTCTACGTCACCAAGGACGGCTGGGACCCGACCAAGCCGCTCACCTGGGACGACATGGAGGAGCAGCCGTTCCTCACGGTCGACCCCGAGCCCGAGGTCAGCAACGGCGCCTACCGCTTCTCCGGCAGGCTGCCCGACAAGAGCGGCCGGCACATCATCTACGCGGTCTGGTATCGCTCGGACAGCCAGGAGACCTTCTACGGCTGCTCGGATGTGAACTTCCTCCGCGACGGCGCCTCGCCGAGCCCCTCGCCGAGCGCCTCGCCCACCGGGAACCCGTCGCCGAGCCCGTCGCCCTCGACCTCCCCGACGGCCGGGAACCCGGCCTGCACGGCCACGGTGAAGCTGACCAACACCTGGCCTGGCGGCTTCCAGGGCGAGGCCACGATCACGAACACCGGCACGGCACCGCTCAACGGCTGGTACATGCAGTGGCAGATGTCGAACGGCGCGACGATCACCCAGGCGTGGAACGGCACGTCCATGCAGAGCGGGCCGTTCGCGATGATCCACGCTCCGGAGTGGAACAACTCGCTGGCCCCGGGTGCATCGGCCACGGCCGGGTTCCTCGGCAGCGGGTCGGCCACGCCGGCGATCAGCGACATCAGCTGCGGCTGAGCGGGGCCTGATCGCGCCCGGCTCGACGGCCCGGTGCCGGAGTGAGTCAGCGGGAGGCGCCCGGGAAGCCGTTACGGCGGCTTCCCGGGCGTTGCGCGATGGGTGGGCGGAGGAGGATCCGCTCGTACCCGCGGTGCGATAGCCACTGTGGGTGTGGCCTCACCTCCCTCGGGGGATGGTGGGAGCGCTCCCACGTGGCCGGACCCTAACCCGCCGAGCCGTCACCGGCCAGTGGACACGCCTTCACTCGTCCTGTCCGCCCAGCTCAGCATGGCTCGCCCGATGAAAGTTTCGCCGCGGCGCCCCGCCCGCCGCCCCGCTCGTCATGCCGCCTGCCGCGCCGCCGGTCCCAACCTTTTGCATGCCGCCGCCTCGCTGTTCCTCGTGCCGATCGCCGTACCGCCCGATCTGGCGGCTGTGTGAACCGTCCGCCACTCTGCGCGCGCCGGGCGGGGTGCGCTCAGCTCGTCAGCGCGCGGTCGAGCGCGGTCTCGCGGCGGCCGAGGAACTGCGGTGAGGAGTGCAGGACCAGGCTGTCCAGCAGGGCCTTGGCGGATGCGGGGAACTCCCTGACGGCGTAGGCCACCGTCTCCACCGGCCAGTCGCGGCTGGAGTCGTCGCCGACGCCGAACGCGTCGATTCCCGCCGCGCGGCACAGCGCGACGGCCCGGGGAAGGTGGAACTCCTGGGTCACCACGACGAGGCGGGAGGCGTCGAAGATCTCCTTGGCCCGTACGCAGGAGTCCCACGTGTCGAACCCGGCGTAGTCGAGCACGATCTTCTGGGCCGGGACGCCGTGCGCGATCAGGTAGTCATGCATGACCGAGGGCTCGTCGTAGTCCTTGCGGCTGTTGTCGCCGGACAGCAGCAGGGCCCGCACCTTGCCGGTGCGGTACAGCTCGGCCGCGATGCCGAGCCGGGCGGCCAGCATCGGGCTGGGTTTGCCGTTCACGACGCCCGCGCCCAGCACGAGCGCGGCCGGCATCGCGGGCACCTCGGCGACCCAGCCTGCGCCCGGCTCCGCCGTCACCCGGTGGGCGGAGCTCGCCAGCCAGGCCCAGGTCATCGGCAGCAGCGGCAGCACGCTCAGGGCCGCCAGGGCCTGGAAGCCCCGGCGCTGTGCCGTACGCGACCAGGTCCAGGGGTGCGGGACGCGCATCCCTCAGACTCCCGCGGTGTGGAGCTCCGGCTGCCGGTGGGCGGGTGCGGGGGCGGGACCCCGGGTCCGCATGAGGAAAACGACGCGCAGCGTGCAGACCCACACGAGCGTGGCGCCCAGCACGTGCAGGAGCACCAGGGCCGCGGGGACGGCGAGGAAATACTGCACATAGCCGATCACGCCCTGGGACAGCTCCACGCCGAGCAGCACGAGCGCGGCGCGCCGGGCGCGGGCGGGGGAGCCGGAGACGTGCAGGGCGAACAGCAGGGCGAACGTCAGCCCGACGACGACGTAGGCGATGTCGGTGTGCAGCCGCACCACGTCCTGGATGTCGAAGCCGAAGCGGGAGGCCGCCTCGTCTCCGGAGTGCGGCCCGGTGCCGGTCACCACCACTCCGGCCAGCAGCAGCACGAAGGCGGCCGCGCTCAGCGCGTACGAGAGCGTGCGGATGTCCCTGTGGACCACCCGCTTGGCCGGGGCGTCGCCCTCGCCCGCCCGCGCGAACAGCACGACGGCGGCGGCGATCATGCCGATGGACAGCAGGAAGTGGACGCTGACGGTCACCGGGTTGAGCATCGTGTGGACCACGAGCCCGCCCCACAGGGCCTGGACGAGGACGCCGGCCGGCTGCACCAGCGCGAGCCGCAGCAGGACCGGACGGCCGTGTTCCCCCCTCGACAGCTGCCAGGCGGCGATCACACACGCGGCCGCGACCGCGAGCACGAGGAACGACAGCAGGCGGTTGCCGAACTCGATCGCCATGTTGATCGGCGCGTGCGAGTCGATCTTCGCCGGCACGAAGCTGTCCGGCGTGCAGCGCGGCCAGGTCGGGCAGCCGAGGCCGGAGCCGGTGACGCGGACGGCGGCGCCGGTGACGGTGATGCCGACGTTGACCACGATCGCCGCCAGGGCCCACCGCCGCATCGACTCGTTCGTGGGAAACCGCACCGAGCGATAAAGGGCGAGCAGCGAGCCGCGGATCCGGTCAGTCGTGGGATTCACGGAATTCATCGTAGGCGGCCCTGTCGGTGGTCCCTTCTCCGGCCCGCGCGCCGTCCGGCGGGTCCGCCTGGGGCCGCGCCGTCCCCGGTCCTCCCGGTCGGCCCGTGATCGTTTCCCCCGGCAGGGGCCGGTACGATCGGCCGTACGCGACCGAGGAGGGCGGTGGCCGGTCGATGGGCGGGGTGTGGAACGGACCGGCGAGTCGCGAGCGTGACGACCTCGGCGCGCCGGGCGCCGGAACACGGCAGAACCTGCGCGAGCAGGTGGCGCAGGCGCTGCGGGACGCGCTGGTGGCGGGGGAGATGCGGCCCGGTGTCGTCTACTCGGCCCCCGCGCTGGCGGCCAGGTTCGGTGTCTCGGCCACGCCGGTGCGGGAGGCGATGCTCGACCTCGCCAAGGAGGGTCTGTTCGAGGCCCTGCGCAACAAGGGCTTCCGGGTCGCCGAGGTGTCCGAGCGCGACCTCGACGAGATCATCGAGATCAGGCGGCTGATCGAGGTGCCCACGGTGGCCCGGCTCGCCGGGGAGTCCCTGGGCGAGCGGGCCGAGACGCTGCGCCCGATCGCCGAGGAGATCGTCTCGGCCGCCGGAAGGGGCGACCTGCTCGCCTATGTGGCCGCCGACCAGCGGTTCCACCTGTCGCTGCTGGCCCTGTCGGGCAACGCCCGGCTGGTCGAGACGGTCAGGGACCTGCGTGCCCGGGCCCGGCTCTACGGGCTGCGCGGGCTGCCCGACGCGCGGATGCTGGCGTCCTCGGCGCGCGAGCACCTCGACCTTCTCGACGCCGTCGTACGCGGTGACGCCGAGGCTGCCGAGCGCCTGATGAACCACCACCTGCAGCACGTGCGCGCGATCTGGTCGGCCGACCCGCCCCCGGCCTGAACGGTACGACGGCCTGAACGGTACGACGGCCTGAACGGTACGACGGCCTGAACGGTACGACGGCCTGAACGGTGCGGCTCAGCCGTCCCCGGCGCGGGTGGCGCCGATGGAGGCGATGACCACGCAGCCGATGGCCGCCCACTCGCGCACCTGGAGCACCTCGTGCAGGACGAGCAGGCCGACGAGCGCGGCTGCGGCGGGCTCCAGGCTCATCAGGATGCCGAAGACCCGCTTGGGCATCCGGCGCAGGGCCTCCAGCTCCAGCGAGTAGGGGATGAACGAGGAGAGCAGGCCCACCCCCGCGCCGAGCAGCAGAAGCTCGGGCCGCAGCAGCTCGCTCCCGCCTGAGCCGATCCCGATGGGCGCGACGACGATCGTGGACACGATCATGGCGAACGACAGCCCGCTCGCGCCGGGGAAGCGGGCGCCGGTGGCCGCGGAGAGCACGATGTAGGCGGCCCAGCACGTGCCCGCCAGCGCGGCGAAGCCGATCCCCACCCAGCTCGCGGTGCCCGCGTCCCCCCAGGGGGCGAGCAGGATCACGCCCGCGGCGGCCAGTCCCACCCACAGCAGATCGAGCCGGCGGCGGGAGGACACCACGGCCAGGGTGAGCGGGCCGATGAACTCGATGGCCACCGCGATCCCGATCGGCATCCGGGCGAGTGCCTCGTAGAACGACAGGTTCATCAGGCCGAGGCTGAGCCCGAACGCGACGCCGACGGCGAGGTCGCGCCGCGACAGCCCGCGCACCTTGGGCCGGGCGACGGCCAGCAGCATGACGGCGCTGGTGGCGATGCGCAGGAAGACCACGGCCGAAGGGGACAGCTCCGCGAAGAGGTTCTTGGCCAGCCCGGCGCCCACCTGGACCGACAGGATGCCCAGCAGCACCAGTCCCGACGGCGGTATCGCGTCCGAGGCGGCCCGCAGCGCCCTGATCGGCGACGGCCTCATGCGATACGGCTCGGCTCCCGGAAGGGACTCAGCGGTCATGCCGGCAACCCCACATAAAGGCATTGATCACAACAAACGCCCGCAATCATATGCGCAGGCTGTCAGGTCGCAGGTGAGGGCCCCGGCGTCGTCACGCCACGCGACCGGTGTCACTCAAGCAGTCCGGTGTCACTCTCCCAGCGGCCCGTGTCATTGCCGGCGCCCGTGTCATTCCCAGCGGAAGGTGCGGGCGGCGAGGGCGAGCGCGGCCACCGTCCAGCACAGCAGCACGAGGAGCGCGCCGCCGGGGAAGCCGCCGCCGGCGCTCAGGACGGTGCGCAGGCCGGAGGTGAGCGCGCTGATCGGCAGCAGCCCCAGCACGTGCTGCACCCCCGCAGGGAACCGGTCCAGCGGGAACAGCACGCCGCCGAGCCCGAGCAGCACCAGGTAGACGAGGTTGGCCCCGGCCAGGGTGGCCTCCGCCCGCAGCGTGCCGGCCATGAGCAGGCCGAGGCCGCTGAAGGCCGCCGTGCCCAGCAGGAGGAGCGGCACGGCCCACAGCGGGTCGCCGTGCGGGGACCAGCCGAGCGCCAGCGCAACCGCGGCGATCACCACGACCTGCAGCACCTCGACGGCGACGACCGCGACGGTCTTGGCCAGCAGCAGCCCGGCCCTGGACAGCGGGGTCGCGCCGAGGCGCTTGAGCACGCCGTACCTGCGTTCGAAGCCGGTGGCGATGGCCTGCCCGGTGAACGCGGTCGACATGACCGCGAGCGCGAGGATGCCGGGGGCGACGAAGTCGACGCGGGCGCCGTCGCCGACGTCCACCAGCGGGGCCGTGGAGAACCCGACGAGCAGCAGGATCGGGATGATCATCGTGAGCAGGAGCTGCTCGCCGTTGCGCAGCATGGCCCGGATCTCCGCGCCCGCCTGGGCGAGGACCATCCGGTGCAGCGGCGCGGCCCCGGGCCGCGGCGTGAGGTCCAGCGTGGCGATCGTGCTCACCGCAGCTCCCTGCCGGTCAGTTCGAGGAAGACGTCCTCCAGCGTGCGCCGCTCGATGCGCAGGTCCTCTGTGGTGACGCCCTCGGTGGCGCACCAGGCCGTGACGGTGGCGAGCAGTTGCGGGCCGACCTGCCCCTCGATGATGTAGTGCCCCGAGGGCGACTCCTTGGCGGCGCTGCCCGGCGGCAGCGCGGCCAGCAGCTCCTCCAGGTCGAGCCCGGGGCGGGCGCGGAACCTGAGCTGCCGCTCGGCGCCGGTCAGCGACTCGGGGGTGCCCGCGGCCACCACCCGGCCGTGGTCGATGACCACGATGTGGTCGGAGAGTTTCTCGGCCTCGTCCATCTGGTGGGTCGTCAGCACCACCGACACCCCGGAGGCGCGCAGCGCGGCGACCAGGTCCCAGCAGGCGTGCCGGGCCTGTGGGTCGAGACCGGCGGTCGGTTCGTCGAGGAAGACCAGCTCCGGCCGCCCGATCACCGCGGCGGCAAGCGACAGGCGCTGCTGCTGGCCGCCCGACAGCCGCCGGTACGGCGTACGCGCGTGGTCGGCCAGGCCGAGCAGATCGAGCAGGGAGCCGGGGTCGAGCGGGTGGGCGTAGAACCGGGAGACCACGCGCAGCCACTCGCCCGCGCGGGCGGCGGGAGGCACCCCTCCGCTCTGCGGCATGATCCCCAGGCGCGGCTTCAGCGCGGCGTCGGCCGGGTCCAGGCCGAGCACGCGCACGGTCCCGCCGTCCGGCCGCCGGAAGCCCTCGCAGATCTCGATCGTCGAGGTCTTGCCCGCGCCGTTCGGCCCGAGGATCGCCGTGACGGCGCCCTGCGCGCAGGTGAGGGTCAGCCCGTCGACGGCCGTGGTGCTTCCGTAGCGCTTGACCAGCCCGTCGATCTCCACCGCCGGCGCGGCGCCGCCCGTGCGGCCGGCCGTGCTCTCGAACGTGCTGTCAACCCCCGGCACTCCCACCGGCCTCCCCTCGCAGGACCGACCGCCGGGCCGGCCGGATGTGGGCGGCCCTGGTCGGTCGTCGACGGCATCGAGTCTAGGGAGCGGGGAGCGCGCTCTCGTCGGCGAGTGCCGCCATTCCAGCCCGGGCGGGTAAAGGATGCGGAAAACTCGCGTCGTCGCAGGTTAGGTAAGGCTTACCTGCGTGAGAAATTGCATCCCCGGCGACCTCTCCTTGGGTTTGTCGCCGGGGAAGGAATTACGGCACACTGATGTTGTGAAAAACGTGCAGGGGAAGCAGAACGCCGAGAAGGCCGTGGTGACGCGGCCTGTTCCGGCGTCCCCCGTGCACATGGACATCACCGCCGAGCGCGGCACCCGTGCCCGGGTGGCGCGGCTCATCCTGGAGCACGGCCCGGTGACGGCGGCGGCGCTCGGCGAGCGGCTCGGGCTTACTCCGGCCGCGGTGCGCCGCCATCTCGACGCGCTGCTGGCCGAGGGCATGATAGAGCCTCGTACGGCACGCCCGCGCGGCCAGCGGGGGCGCGGCAGGCCGGCGAAGATGTTCGCGATCACCGACGCGGGCCGCAGCGCCTTCGTCCACGCCTACGACGACCTCGCCGGCAGCGCGCTGCGCTTCCTGGCCGAGCGGCTCGGCGGCGAGGCGGTGTCGGAGTTCGCGCGGGCGCAGGTGTCCGGGCTGGTCGGCCGGCTTGAGGCGCTGATGCGCGAGGTCCCGGCCGAGCAGCGGGTCCGCGTGCTGGCCGAGGCGCTGTCGGCCGAGGGCTACGCGGCGTCGGCGTCCGCGACGGGCAAGGGCGGCGAGCAGCTGTGCCAGCACCACTGCCCGGTGGCGCACGTCGCGGCGCAGTTCCCGCAGCTGTGCGAGGCGGAGACCGAGGCGTTCGCCCGGCTGCTGGGCACGCCGGTGCAGCGCTTGGCCACGATCGCCAACGGCGACGGGGTCTGCACCACCCACGTGAGTTCACACGCGCTGGCCGCACGGCACGCGCGTTCCGATCCGGCGGCCGCCGATTCGCCGACCGCCGGTTTATCGGCCGCCGAGCTGCCGGCCGCACATCTATCGAGCACATCGACGAGCAAGGAGTCCGGAAGGTGACTGTCACCGACCGCCCGGAGCTGGAAGGCCTCGGGAATTACAAGTTCGGCTGGGCCGACACGGACGTGGCGGGGGCCACGGCCCGCCGTGGGCTGTCCGAAGAGGTCGTCCGCAACATCTCCGCGCTCAAGAACGAGCCGGAGTGGATGCTCGACCTGCGCCTCAAGGGCCTTCGGCTGTTCGAGAAGAAGCCGCTGCCGACCTGGGGCTCCGACCTCACGGGCATCGACTTCGACAACATCAAGTACTTCGTCCGCTCGACGGAGAAGCAGGCCGCGTCCTGGGACGAGCTGCCCCCGGACATCAAGAACACCTACGACAAGCTCGGCATCCCGGAGGCGGAGAAGCAGCGCCTCATCGCCGGTGTCGCCGCCCAGTACGAGTCCGAGGTCGTCTATCACAAGATCCGTGAGGACCTCGAGGAGAAGGGCGTCATCTTCGTCGACACCGACACCGGCCTGCGCGAGCACGAGGAGCTCTTCAAGGAGTACTTCGGCACGGTGATCCCGGTGGGCGACAACAAGTTCGCCGCGCTCAACACCGCCGTGTGGTCGGGCGGCTCGTTCATCTACGTGCCGCCGAACGTGAGCGTCGAGATCCCGCTGCAGGCCTACTTCCGGATCAACACCGAGAACATGGGCCAGTTCGAGCGGACCCTGATCGTCGTGGACGAGAACTCCTACGTCCACTACGTCGAGGGCTGCACCGCGCCGATCTACTCGTCCGACTCGCTCCACTCGGCGGTCGTCGAGATCGTCGTGAAGAAGGGCGCCCGCTGTCGCTACACGACCATCCAGAACTGGTCGAACAACGTCTACAACCTGGTCACCAAGCGCGCCGTGGCGTACGAGGGCGCGACCATGGAGTGGATCGACGGCAACATCGGCTCCAAGGTCACGATGAAGTACCCGGCCGTCTACCTGATGGGCGAGCACGCCAAGGGCGAGACGCTGTCGGTCGCCTTCGCCGGTGAGGGCCAGCACCAGGACGCGGGCGCCAAGATGGTGCACCTCGCGCCCAAGACGTCCTCGACGATCATCTCCAAGTCGGTGGCGCGCGGCGGTGGCCGCACCTCCTACCGGGGCCTGGTGCAGATCGAGGAGGGCGCGGCCGGCTCGGCCTCGACCGTCAAGTGCGACGCGCTGCTGGTCGACCAGATCAGCCGGTCCGACACCTACCCGTACGTGGACGTCCGCGAGGACGACGTGTCGATGGGCCACGAGGCCACGGTCTCCAAGGTGTCGGAGGACCAGCTCTTCTACCTGATGAGCCGCGGTCTCGGCGAGGACGAGGCGATGGCGATGATCGTGCGCGGCTTCGTCGAGCCGATCGCCCGTGAGCTGCCCATGGAGTACGCCCTTGAGCTCAACCGCCTGATCGAGCTGCAGATGGAAGGAGCGGTCGGCTGATGGGCCTGGAGACCAAGCCGCTGTCGACGCTGCACGAGAAGTCGTCGTACGACGTGGCCGACTTCCCGGTGCCGACGGGCCGCGAGGAGGAGTGGCGCTTCACGCCGCTGTCGCGGCTGAAGGGGCTGCACAACGGCACGGCCGCCGTCACCGGTGGCGTCGTGGTGGACGTCGAGGCCGCGCCCGAGGTGCGCGTCGAGACCGTGGGCCGCGACGACGCCCGGCTCGGCAAGGCGTACACGCCGTCCGACCGGGTCAGCGCGCAGGCCTACTCGTCGTTCGAGAAGGCCACCGTCGTCACGGTGCCGAAGATGACGGCCGCCTCCGCGCCCACCGTGATCACCCTGCGGGGGTCCGGGGCGGGCGCCGCGGCGTACGGGCACATCCTCGTGTCGGTGGAGCCGCTGGCCGAGGCCGTGCTGGTGCTCGACCACCGCGGCAGCGCCGTCTACGCCGACAACGTCGAGTTCGACGTGGCCGAGGGCGCGACGCTCAAGGTCGTCAGCCTGCAGGACTGGGACGACGACGCCGTGCACGTCTCCCACCACCACGCCAGGCTCGGCAAGGACGCGACGTTCCGCTCGTTCGTGGTCACCCTCGGCGGCGACCTCGTACGGCTGTCGCCCTCGGTGTCGTACACCGCCCCGGGCGGCGACGCCGACCTGACCGGCCTCTACTTCGTGGACGCGGGCCAGCACCTGGAGCACCGCCTGCTGGTGGACCACAGCGTGCCCAACTGCCGCAGCAACGTGACCTACAAGGGCGCGCTGCAGGGTGAGGACGCCCACGCGGTCTGGATCGGCGACGTGATCATCAGGGCCGAGGCCGAGGGCACCGACACCTACGAGCTGAACCGCAACCTCATCCTCACCGACGGCGCCCGCGCCGACTCGGTGCCGAACCTGGAGATCCTCACCGGCGAGGTCGCGGGAGCGGGCCACGCGTCCGCCTCCGGCCGCCTCGACGACGAGCACATCTTCTACCTGCAGGCCCGCGGCATCCCGTTCGACGAGGCCCGCCGCCTGGTCATCCACGGCTTCTTCGCCCAGCTGCTGGAGAAGATCGAGGTGCCGGAGATCCGCGAGCGCGTCCTGTCGGCGGTCGAGGCGGAGCTGGCCCGATGAGCGCCGACACCGCCCACTGGGAGAAGGTCTGCCAGGTCGGAGACATCCCGGACGGCGGCGTCCTCGGCCTGGAGGTCGGGGAGACGCCGGTCGCGCTGGTGCGCACCGGCGGCGAGGTCTTCGCCCTGCACGACGTGTGCTCCCACGCCGAGGTCCGCCTCAGCGAGGGCGAGGTCTACGACCACACGCTGGAGTGCTGGCTGCACGGCTCCTGCTTCGACCTGCGCACCGGCAAGCCCACCGGGCCGCCGGCGACCAGGCCCGTCAACGTCTACCGAGTCAAGATCGAAGGCGACGACGTGTACGTCTCGCTCTCGAAGGAGTAAATACAAGTGTCCACCCTTGAGATTCGTGACCTGCACGTCGCCGTGGGCGACAAGGAGATCCTGCGCGGCGTCGACCTGACGGTCCGCAGCGGCGAGACGCACGCCATCATGGGCCCGAACGGCTCGGGCAAGTCCACGCTGGCGTACGCCATCGCGGGGCACCCCAAGTACACCGTCACCTCCGGTTCCGTGCTGCTCGACGGCGAGGACCTGCTGGCGATGTCGGTGGACGAGCGCGCCCGCGCCGGCCTGTTCCTCGCCATGCAGTACCCCGTCGAGGTGCCCGGCGTCAGCGTGTCGAACTTCCTGCGCTCGGCGATCACCGCGGTCCGCGGCGAGGCGCCCAAGCTGCGCGAGTTCGCCAAGGAGCTGAAGGCGGGCATGGACGCGCTGTCCATCGACCCGGCCTTCGCCCAGCGCAACACCAACGAGGGCTTCTCCGGCGGCGAGAAGAAGCGCCACGAGATCCTCCAGCTCGAGCTGCTCAAGCCAAAGATCGCGGTGCTCGACGAGACCGACTCCGGCCTCGACGTCGACGCCCTGCGCGTCGTGTCCGAGGGCATCAACCGTTTCCGGGGTCTGGGGTCGTCCCCAGGGGAGCACAGCCGTGGCTCCGGCGACACCGGCGTGCTGCTGATCACCCACTACACCCGCATCCTGCGCTACGTGAAGCCGGACTTCGTCCACGTCTTCGCCGGCGGGCGCGTGGTGGAGGAGGGCGGACCCGAGCTCGCCGACAAGCTGGAGAACGAGGGCTACGAGGCATACGTGCGGGACGCGCGAAAGGCTGACACGACCTCGAAGGCGTCCGCCTGATGAGTGCGCCCGGCTTCGACGTGGAGAGGATCAGGAAGGACTTCCCGGTCCTCGGCCGCGAACTTCCCGGAGGCAGGTCGCTGGTCTACCTCGACTCCGGCAACTCCTCGCAGAAGCCGACTCAGGTGGTCGAGACCATGCGCGACCACCTGACCTGGCACTACGGCAACGTCGGCCGGGCGCTGCACGTGCTGGGCAGCGAGTCGACCGAGGCGTACGAGGCCGCGCGTGACAAGATCGCCGCGTTCGTCAAGGCCCCGTCGCGTGACGAGATCGTCTTCACCAAGAACGCCTCCGAGGCCCTCAACCTCGTGGCGTACGCCTTCGGCAACCCCGTCGGCGAGGACGAGCGGTTCCGGATCGGCCCCGGCGACGAGATCGTCATCTCGGAGATGGAGCACCACTCCAACATCGTGCCGTGGCAGCTGCTCGCGCAGCGGACCGGCGCGACGCTGCGCTGGTTCCCGGTGACCGACGAGGGCCGCCTCGACATCGAGGGCCTGGACGAGCTGGTCACCGAGCGCACGAAGATCGTCTCGATCACGCACCAGTCGAACGTGCTCGGCACGGTCAATTCGGTCTCGCCGATCCTGGCCCGCGCGCGCGAGGTCGGCGCGCTGATGATGCTCGACGCGTCGCAGTCGGTGCCCCACCAGCCCGTGGACGTGACCGAGCTGGGCGTCGACTTCGTCGCGTTCACCGGCCACAAGATGGTCGGGCCGTCCGGCATCGGCGTGCTGTGGGGCCGGCGCGAGCTGCTCGACGCCATGCCGCCGTTCCTCGGCGGCGGCGAGATGATCGAGGCGGTCTGGATGGACCACTCGACGTACGCGCCGGTGCCGCACAAGTTCGAGGCCGGGACGCCGCCCATCGTCGAGGCGATCGGCCTCGGCGCCGCGGTCGACTACCTGACCGCGGTCGGCATGGACGAGATCAAGGCGCACGAGAAGGCCCTGGTCGCGTACGCGCTGGAGGCGCTGCCGGAGGTTCCGGGGCTGAGGATCATCGGCCCGCGCACGCCCATCGCGCGCGGCGGCACGATCTCGTTCACCCTGGAGGGCATCCACCCGCACGACGTGGGGCAGATCCTCGACGACGTGTACGGGATCGCGGTGCGGGTAGGCCACCACTGCGCCCGGCCGTTGCATCTCAGGTTCGGAATTCCGGCGACCACGCGGGCGTCTTTCTACCTGTACAACACGACGGCCGAGATCGACGCACTGGTCCGCGGCCTCCACCACGTGCAGAAGGTGTTCGGCTGAGCCATGATCGGTGAATCCATGTACCAGGAGCTGATCCTGGAGCACTACAAGCATCCCCAGGGGCGGGGCCTGCGCGACCCGTACGACGCGGAGGTGCACCACGTCAACCCGACCTGCGGCGACGAGGTGACGCTGCGGGTGAAGGTGGCCGACGGCGGCAAGGTGCTCGACGTGTCCTATGACGGCCAGGGCTGCTCCATCAGCCAGGCCGCGGCCTCGGTGCTGCACGAGCTCGCGACCGGCTCCACGGTGGAGGAGTCGCTGTCGGTGGTCGAGGAGTTCACCCGGCTCATGCAGGGCAGGGGCCAGGTGGAGCCCGACGAGGACGTGCTGGGCGACGCGGTGGCGTTCGCCGGTGTGGCGAAGTTCCCCGCCCGCGTCAAGTGCGCGCTGCTGGCCTGGATGGCCTACAAGGACGCGCTGATGAGGAGCCAGGGATGACCGGCCGCCCCGGCCGCGTTGGGAAGTACGGCGCCGCGCCGCGGGCGCCGCGAGGTGAGGAGACGACGTGAGCAAGCCGACCGAGACCCCGACGGGCACCGTGACCGAGACGCCGACCGGCGACTACGACGGGGAGACCTCCCTCGACGACGTGCTCGAGGCGCTGAAGGACGTGGTGGACCCCGAACTGGGGATCAACGTGGTGGACCTCGGCCTCGTCTACGGCGTCAATCTCGACCCGGCCGGCGAGGGTGAGCGTCCCATCGCCACCATCGACATGACGCTGACCAGCGCCGCCTGCCCGCTGACCGACGTGATCGAGGACCAGGCCAACTCGGCGCTCGCCGACCTGGTCTCCAACGTGGTCATCAACTGGGTCTGGCTGCCGCCGTGGGGCCCCGACAAGATCACCGACGAGGGCCGCGACCAGCTTCGCATGCTCGGTTTCAACGTCTGACCGGCCCGGACCTGATCCGGTCCTGTCACCCGTGTGTCCGGGGCCGCGCGCCCCGGACACAGGCGTTCCGCCGGTCGGCTCCCACGGGGTTCAGACCCGGCGCTCGCGAAGCGGTGCCGGCGATGTGACGCGGCGGTGGGGTGCGGTGCGGTGCCGGCGATGCGACGCTCACGGTCCCGCGCTGTGCGGCCCTGTCCGGTCCGGCGCGGCGCGGTGCCGGCGATGCGACGCTCACGGTGCGGCGCTGTGCGGTGCCGCCCGGCGCGGCGCGGCGCGGTGCCCGCGAAGTGACGCGGCGGTGCGGTGGGATGCGGTGCCTGTGACGCTGTGCCCATAACGCGGCGCTCGCGGTGAGGCGCGGTGCGGCCCATGCCGCGGCGCCTGCGACACGGCGCCTGCGACACGGCGTCCTGACAGGGCGCCTCGACACGGTGCCCGTGACGCTGTTGGCCCTGACACTGCGTCGACACTGCGTCCATGACGCGGCGCGCCCCGGCCTTCGTCCGGCCGCGGAATCGCCGCCGCGGCGCGGGAATGCCGTAGAGTTGTTATTCGCTTTGCTTTGTGCGACGTGAGTGTCGGGCGTCCGTGGGATGCCGCCACCCGGCGGTCTCCACTTCTGCGGGACGCGCTCACGGCATCACCCGGGCGCGGGCCACGACATCTTCCGGCCTCCGGCGCCCCGATTGGTACGGCTCGCTTGCCGTACGTGTACCGGCTCGTCCTTTCGCAGAAGTGACGCGCCCACGTGTTCCGGCACGTTCTTTCTACGAAAGGCACGATTTCGTGACCATGCTTGACCTCGGTGAGGGCACCGAGACCCGCGCCGAGTTCGCACTGCTGGGTCTGCCCAAGCCGCTCGTGGCGGGGCTGGCCCGGCAGGGCATCACCGAGCCGTTCCCGATCCAGCGGGCGGCCATTCCCGACATCCTCGCCGGCTACGACGTCCTCGGCCGGGGCCAGACCGGCTCCGGCAAGACGCTCGCCTTCGGCCTGCCGACCCTGGCCAGGATCGCGGGGGAGAAGGCCCGCCCCGGCCACCCCCGGGCCCTCGTCCTGGTGCCCACCCGCGAACTGGCCCTGCAGGTGGCCGACACCCTCGAACCGCTCGGCCGCGGGCTGTCGCTGCGCACCCGCACGGTCGTCGGCGGCATGTCCATGGGCCGCCAGATCGACGACCTGCGCCGTGGGGTCGACGTCGTCGTCGCCACGCCCGGCCGTCTCACCGACCTCATCGAGCAGGGCGAGTGCACGCTGGACGACGTCCAGGTCACCGTGCTCGACGAGGCCGACCACATGTGCGACCTCGGGTTCCTGCCCGTGGTCAGCGCGCTGCTCGCGCGCACGCCGGCCGACGGGCAGCGCCTGCTGTTCTCCGCGACGCTCGACGGCGACGTGGACACGCTGGTCACGCGCTTCCTGACCGACCCCGTGGTCCACTCCCTCGACCCGGCCACCTCCTCGGTGGAGACGATGGAGCACCACCTGCTCCAGGTGCACCGTGATGACAAGGTGGACGTGACGGCGGAGATCGCCAACCGGGACGGCCGTACGATCCTGTTCGTCCGCACCCAGCACGGCGTGGACCGCGTCGTGAAGCAGCTCGCCCGGTCGGGCGTCCGCGCGGGCGGCCTGCACGGCGGCAAGCGGCAGAACCAGCGCACCCGCATCCTCGACGGGTTCCGCGAGGGCACGATCGGGGTGCTCGTGTGCACCGACGTCGCCGCCCGCGGCATCCACGTGGACGACGTGAGCCTCGTGCTGCACGTCGACCCGCCGGCCGATCACAAGAGCTACCTGCACCGCGGCGGCCGTACGGCCCGCGCGGGCGAGCGCGGCGTGGTGCTGACGCTGGTCCTGCCGAGCGAGCGCCGCGCCGCCGAGTCGATGACCCGCAAGGCGGGGGTGACCCCGTCCCGTCACCGCGTGACGCCGGGTGACCCGATCCTGGCCGAGATCGCCGGGGCCCGGCGGCCGAGCGGCGAGGCCGTTCCGGTGTGGGAGCCCGACGTGCGCAGGCCGCTGCGGCCCGCGCGGGACGACCGGGGGCCCGGCCGGCGGCGGCACGGCGGCGACCGTTTTCGCGGCGCCGACCGCCCGGGTGACGGGGACGGGCGGCGCAGGCGGTCCGACCAGGGCGAGCGGTCTCGCGGTCCCCGCACCGGCGATGGCTGGGCCGACGGCCGCAGCGAGTCGCGCGGCGGCCATCACCGTGGCCGTACGGGTGGACACGGCGGCCAGTCCGGGCACGCCCAGTCCGGGCACGCCCAGTCCGGCTACAGCGGTCAGGGCGCGTACGGCGGTCAGGGCGGCCAGGGCGGCCAGAGCGGTCAGGGTGGACGCGGAGGCTACGGCGGTTACGGCGGCGGCCAGGGCGGACGCGGGGGCTATGGCGGCGACGCCGGCCGTGGCGGACGCCGGGGCCGCGGTGGCCGCTTCACCGGCCGCTGAACCCTCACCACGATGCTGACCTCATCACGATGCTGACCTCATCACGATGCTGAACTGAACACCGCACCTCCACCGGGCCGTCCCTATGGGCGGCCCGGTGGCGTATGGGGGCGGTGTTGACACAAACTATGTAGACCGGTCTAGTCTTCTCCCATGATCGGAACCGGCGGAGCCGAGACCGGCCCACGGCGGGCCTTCCACGACGACCGCCCATCCCCGGACGACCGCCTATCGCCGGAAGATCGCGCGGCCCCGACAGACCGTGCAGCCTTGGACGGCGAGGCGGCCCGGGCAGGGCGTGCTGAGGTGCCGTCGCCCGGGGACCGGCACGCGCTGGTCCTGGGCGCGACCGGCTTCGTCGGACGCCACCTGGTCCTCGCGCTCGGTCATGCCGGAGTCCGTGTGAGCACGGCGAACCGGCGCCGCGCGTCCTTCGGGCGGCTCGCCCGCTGGCCGGCCGAGCACGGGCATGACGAGGCCCCGGCCGACCTCCGGGTCGATCTCACCCAGCCGTTGCTGCCGGCAGGGAGCTTGACGACGTCACCGAGGTCTACAACTGCGCCGGCGCCTACCGGTTCGGCATGCAGGCGGACGAGGCCCGCCGTGCCAACGTCGACAGCGTCCGCTCGGTCGTCGTCTTCGCGGCTCGGCTGCCGCGGCTGCGCCGCCTCGTCCACGTCTCCGGCTATCGCGTGGGCGGGCAGGACCCCCGTCCCTGGAGCGAGGAGCGGCGGCGGGAGACCTACCGGGCCCTGGGCGCGTACGAGGCGTCCAAGGTGGAGGCGGACGCCGTCTACCGGTTCGAGGCGGAGCGGCTGGGCGTTCCCTGGTCGGTCGTCAATCCGGCCAGCGTGATCGGCGACAGCGTCACGGGCGAGGCCGGCCAGTATCTCGGGCTCGCGTCGACCCTGCGCGACCTCTGGCGGGGAGGTCTCCCCGTGGTGCCGGGGAACGCGCGGACGTTCGAGCTCGGCGAGCCGGGCGCGCCCACGGTGGTGCTGCGGGCCTGCCGGTCAACGCCGACACCTGGGCGCCGGTCGTCACGGCTCTGGGCGAAGCCCGCGCGGCCGACCTGCCGTGCCTGGGGATGAGCGAGGGAGACCGCGACGACTGGCCGTCCTGGCTCGCCGCTCTCGTCACCAAGACCGGCGCGCGTCACCTCGTCGGTCACTCGATCGGTGCCGCGGCGGCGGTGGAGGCCGCGGCCGCCCATCCGGACGCGGTGGAACGGCTCACGCTGGTGGCCCCGTTCTTCCTCCAGGCGCGCTCGGCGTCCGTACCCCGGCTCCCGGCCCGCTGGTATCTCGGCCGGGTCTCCGCCCGGGCGCTGGCCGAGCGGCTCCCGCGGGGCGAGGTGACGGTGATCCCGGACGCGGGGCATCACCCCCGGCTGACGCACCCGGAGGAGGTCGCCCACGCCGTGGCGGGGGACACGCCTCCCCGGGTGCGTGAGCCGTTCAGCCCTTCAGGCCGCTCAGCACGATCCCGCGGGTGAAGTAGCGCTGGAAGGCGAGGAAGAAGGCGATCGACGGCAGGGAGGCGAGCAGGCCGCCCGCCATGATCGCCCCCTGGTTCTGCGCGCCGGTGAAATAGGAGTTCAAGCGGGCGAGCGCGACCGGGATGTTGGCCATCTCGTCGCTCTGCACGATGATCAGCGGCCAGAGGAAGTTGTTCCACTCCGCGAGCACGATGAAGATCGACATCGCGGCGAGGGCCGGGCGCAGCAGCGGCAGCACGACCTGCCACCAGATGCGCCACTCCCCGGCGCCGTCGACCCGGGCGGCCTGGATGAGCTCGTCCGGGATCGAGTGGAGGAACTGCACCAGGAAGAACAGCACGAACGCCTTGGCCAGCGCCGGGATGATGTAGCCCTGGTAGGTGTCCAGCCAGCCCAGGTTGCGCATGATGACGTAGTTGGGCACCAGGGTGGTCTGCCAGGGCACCATCATCGAGGCGACGATCAGCAGGAAGATCAGCCGCCGTCCCGGCACCCGGTGCTTGGTGATCACGTACGCCGCCAGCGAGGCGATCAGCAGCGACACGACGGTGATCGTGACAGTGATCACCAGGCTGTTGAACATGAAGCGGCCGAATCCGAAGTCCACCTGGAACCGCTGGAAGATGCCCTGCAGGTGGCCCGGGTTGACCTGGGTGGGGGAGTAGCCGGGGTCGTAGAAGTTGTTCAGCGTGGGGTGCTCGGGCACGAACGACGGCGGCTGTTTGTCGATCTCGGTCACCGGCTTGAACACCGTGATCAGCATCCAGTAGAACGGCGCGATCATGGTGAGCGACAGCAGGTAGAACGGCAGGCGCAGCAGGTGGCCGCGCCAGGTGGTGCGCGACCTCCCGGCGGGTGCCCGCCGGGGTGCGGCGGCCGGGCCGGCGACGATCGGCGTGGTCGTGGGGGCGACGGCCATCACAGCTCCTTGAGGGCGCGGCCGATGCGGAGGTTGACCATGCTGAGGGCGAAGATGATCAGGAAGAGCACCCAGGCGATGGCCGAGGCGTAGCCGAGCTTGAAGTGCGTGAAGCCCTGGTCGTAGAGGTAGGGCACGATCATCAGGCCCGAGTCGAGCACGCCGCCGATGTTGTTGGTGCCCCGGAACACGATGTAGACGGCTTCAAAGACCTGGAAGGCCCCGATGAGCCCGGTCACGACCACATACGTGGTGACCGGGCGCAGCAGCGGCAGCGTCACCCGGCGGAACTGCTGCCAGGCGCCGGCGCCGTCGATGCGGGCCGCCTCGTAGTACTCCTGCGGGATCGTGTTGAGCCCGGCGACGTACAGGACCATGCCGTAGCCCATCCCGCCCCACACCGACATGAGCACGAGGATGGGGATCGTGAGCCCGGGGGTGGCGAGCCATTCGACGGCCCTGCCGCCGAACCAGGTGACGACGGTGTTGGCCAGGCCGAAGTCACCCGGGTTGAAGATCCACTTCCAGAGCAGCATGAGCGCGATCGACGACGTCACCGAGGGCAGGAAGAAGATCGTCCGCATGATGCGGTGCGGCCAGCTCGACCCGTTGAAGGCCAGTGCGAGGCCGAGCGACAGCAGCGTGCCGATCCCGACGGACGCCACGACGTAGATGAAGGTGTTGCCGAGGGCGTGCCGGAACCGGTCGTCGTCGAACAGCAGGCGCCGGAAGTTCTCCAGCCCCTCGAACCGCGGGGCGTTCACCCCGTCGAACGTCGTGAAGCTGAGGTAGAGCGAGTTGGCCAGCGGCCAGACCAGGAAGCCGGCGAACAGGCCGAGGAACGGCAGCAGCATCAGATAGGAGGTGCCGTAGCGGCGCCACCGTTGCGGGGGCGCGGCGGCGTGGGTTGCCATGTCGTTTCTCCATCCGGGGGAAACCGTGGGCGGACCCGGGCCGGTGCGGGGTCGGGCGGCACCGGCCCGGGCGGGTGCGGAGGACGGAGGCCGCGGCCGGTGAGGGGTCAGGCGTCACCGGCGGACCACGGCCGTCGCGGCTATCCGGCGTTGCGCTCCATGACCTTGGCGGCCTCGGCCAGCGCCGTCTTCACGTCGGCCTTGCCGAGGATCGCGGCCTGGAGCTGCTTGGCGACGTCGGACGCGCTCTCGTCCCAGCCGGGACATCCGGGCGCGGCCGCGCCGGTTTTGATGATCTCCGCGAACACCGCCGCGTGCTCGGGCGTGAACGGCGAGTCGGCGATCTTGTCGGGGCGGGGCGGGATGTAGGAGACGTTGCGGGCCTTCGACTCCGCCGTCACCGCGTCGACGGCCTCGTCCGTGTAGAGGAACTTGACGAAGTCCGCCGCCTGCTGGATGTGCGTGCTGTACGACGTGACCCCGACCGCCCGGCCGCCGATGAAGGTCGTGGGCGCCGCCGGGCCGGCCGGCAGCGGGGCGATCGCCCATTTGCCCTTCATCGCGGGCTTGCTGGTGTCGATGCCGAGGGCGTTCCAGTTGCCGCCGTAAACCATCGCGATGCCCTGGTCGAGCGCGTCCGAGGTCGTCACCGTGTCGGTCGGCGCGCCGTACTTGCGGTGCAGGTCGATCCAGTACGACAGCGCCTGCTCGGCCTGCGGGGTGTCGAGCGACGGCTTGCAGTCCGGCGTGTAGAAGGCGCCGCCCGCCTGGTAGAGGAAGTTGAAGTAGCCGATCCAGTCGAGGTTGCCCCAGTCGATGCTGAACGGCGTCTTCACCCCGGACTTCTTGAGTTTCTCGATGTCGGCGGTGAGCTCCTCCCAGGTCTTGGGCGGCTCCTTGATCCCGGCCTTCTCGAACAGGTCGGTCCGGTAGTAGAGCGCCACGGTGGACATGTCGAGCGGGATGCCATAGATGGTGCCGTCGGGGGAGACGGCCGACTTCCACTGGGCGGGCTGCGCCTGGGCCTGGAGCTGCTCGATGCCGTACTTGCGCAGGTCGACCATCCCGCCGCGCAGGCCGAACTGGATGGTCCAGGTCATGCCGCCGGAGATGATGTCGGGCCCACTGCGGCTGGTCGAGGCCGCCAGCAGCTTGGCGTACGCGTCGTCCCAGGCCAGCGTCTGCACCTTGATCGTTACATCGGGGTGCGACTTCGTGTACAGGTCGGCCGCCTTCTGGAAGGCCGTGCTCTCGTCGTCGCCGCCGGTGGACCACCACGTGATGGCGGCGGGGGTGTCGCGTCGGCCTGCTCGGTCTCCGAGGTGCCGCTGGTCGCGCAGCCCGCGCCGAGGGCGGTGATCAGGGCGGCGCAGGTGGCCGCCGTCGTTCGTCGCATGGACGTCTCCGATCTCTACGGAAAGTGATCGACTGACATGTCGTGCCCCCCCGAGAGGCGGCCCGCCGCGAGGCCGTGCCTGTGCGGCGCACCGCCCACGCTTCGAATTCGTGCAGAGTCCAGCACTAAACCGGATTAGTTTCAAGAGGGTGTTTCATCCCGACGATTCGGACATCGCACCGTACGAATCATGAATCCGCAGCTCAGACGGTTGACAGGGGTTACATGGATTCCGGCGAACGACCCTTAACCGGGTCAGAAGTCTGAAACGGTGCACTTGTGTAACCTTGCGGCGTACACGAGCCAGGCCCACCACCCCACGGGAGCCCCCATGTTCGTCGACATGCCTCTTGACCAGTTGCGCGCCTACCTGCCCGAGCGCCGGGAGCCCGCCGATTTCGACGCCTTCTGGGACCGCACGCTGGCCGAGGCCCGCGCGCACGACCTGAACGCCGTCTTCGAGCCGTACGAGGCCGACCTCGCGCTGCTCGACGTGGCCGACGTGACGTTCGCGGGATTCGGCGGGCACCCGATCAAGGGATGGTTCATCGCTCCCGCGGGCGCGTCGGGCCCGCTGCCGTGCGTGGTGGAGTACATCGGGTACGGCGGCGGCCGCGGCCGGCCGCACGACTGGCTGCTGTGGCCGGCCGCCGGATACGCGACCTTCGTGATGGACACGCGCGGCCAGGGCGGCACCTGGCGCTCGGGCGACACGCCCGACCCGGTGGGCGGCAACGGGGCGCAGATCCCCGGCAAGCTCACCCAGGGCGTGTTCGACCGCGACGACTACTACTACCGGCGGCTCTACACCGACGTCGTACGCGCGGTCGAGGCGGCCAGGTCGCACCCCCTGGTGGACGCCGGGCGGGTCGTGGTGACCGGCGGCAGCCAGGGCGGCGGCATGGCGCTGGCCGCCGCCGCGCTCGTGCCCGGCCTCGCCTACGCGTTCGTCAACGTGCCGTTCATGTGCGACATCCGGCGCGCCGTCGAGATCACCGACGAGGAGCCGTACGCCGAGCTGGGCCGGTTCTGCGGGATCCACCGGACGCGGGTCGAGGACATCTTCGCGACCCTCGACTACTTCGACGGCCTGCACTTCGCCGCGCGGGCCACCACGCCCGCCCGGTTCTCCGTCGCCCTGCGCGACGGCGTCACCCCGGCGTCGACGGTGTTCGCGGCCTACAACCACTACGCCGGGCCCAAGGACATCACGGTCTGGCCGTTCAACGGCCACGAGGGCGGCGAGTCGCAGCAGGCGCTCGACCAGCTCAGGCTGGCCAGGAAGATCCTCGGCTGAGCCCGATGCCGTAGCCGTCCGGGCGACAGGATCGATCTCGCAGGGTGGACGCGGGGCGCGGCGGCCCCGCCCCCGCGACTACCCTGGGGCCGATACCCTGAAGGCGCACGCCCACGACGCGAGAGAGACCATGAAGACCTTCGAAGAGCTGTACGCCGAGCTGGCAGAGAAGGCGCGCACCCGGCCCGCGGGGTCGGGCACCGTGGCCGCCCTGGACGCCGGCGTCCATGCCATCGGCAAGAAGGTCGTCGAAGAGGCCGCGGAGAGCTGGATGGCGGCCGAGCACGAGTCGGCGGACCGGGCGGCCGAGGAGATCTCACAGCTGCTCTACCACGTGCAGGTCCTGATGCTGGCGCGCGGAATCGGGCTCGACGAGGTCTACAAGCATCTGTAGCCGCCACGGCGGCCCCGGATCAGACCATCGACCTCGTTTCCGCTCGAAAGGATCTCCCACTCATGCTGCGCATCGCCGTACCGAACAAGGGCGCGCTCTCCGAGGCCGCCCAGACCATGCTGAAGGAGGCCGGCTACCGCCAGCGCAGGGACAGCAAGGAGCTCGTGGTCGTCGACTCCGAGAACTCCTGCGAGCTGTTCTTCCTCCGTCCGCGCGACATCGCCGTCTACGTCGGCGAGGGCACCCTCGACGCCGGCATCACCGGGCGC
Source organism: Microbispora sp. CL1-1 (assembly GCF_012034195.1). Taxonomy (NCBI): domain Bacteria; kingdom Bacillati; phylum Actinomycetota; class Actinomycetes; order Streptosporangiales; family Streptosporangiaceae; genus Microbispora; species Microbispora sp. CL1-1. Next base: position 222,504 of record NZ_JAATEK010000008.1, on the reverse strand, counting down.
GACATGCTGTTCGACTCCGGCGCCCCCGCCGAGGAGGTCATGCCGCTCGGGTTCGGCGGGTCGACGTTCCGCTTCGCCGCCACGCCGGGCGCCTACTCCGGCGTGGCCGACCTGTCCGGTCTGCGCATCGCCACCTCGTACGCCGGACTGCTCGGCAAACACCTCGCCGACCAGGGCGTGGACGCCCGGGTCATCAAGCTCGACGGCGCGGTCGAGACGGCGATCAGGCTCGGTGTCGCCGACGCGGTCGCCGACGTGGTGGAGACCGGCACGACGCTGCGCAACGTCGGCCTCGAGGTGTTCGGCGAGCCGATCGCGCACTCCGAGGCCATCTTGATCAAGCGGGCCGGGGCCCCCGAGTCCAACGGCTTCCAGCAGCTCATCCGGCGCCTGCAGGGCGTGATCGTGGCCCGCGACTTCGTGATGATCGACTACGACATCCGGGCCGAGCGCATCGACGAGGCCATCGCGATCACCCCGGGCATGGAGGGGCCGACCGTCTCCCCGCTCCACCGCGAGGGCTGGGTGGCCGTACGGGCGATGGTCCCGCGCAAGGGCCACCAGCAGGTGATGGACCAGCTCTGGGACATCGGAGCCAAGGCGATCCTGGTCACCGCGATCTTCGCCTGCCGCCTCTGAACCCTGCCGCCTCTGAACCCTGCCGCCTCCGATCCAGGCGGTTCCGAGGCGCTGTCGCCGTGGCGCGCCCTGTGTCAAGATCACGTCATGATGCGATTATCACGTCTGCTGGTGCCGTTGATCTGCGCGCTCACCCTCGCGGCGGGTGCGCCCGCCGTCGCGGCGGAGCGCTCGGCGACCAGCGCGGGGACGTCGGACGTCCCCGCGACGCAACTCGACGCGATCCGCAGGCTCGACTTCATGGTCGGGCACTGGGCCGGCTCGGGATGGGTCGACACCGCCTCCGGACGGCAGGAGTTCCTCCAGACGGAGAAGGTGGCCTACAAGGCGGGCGGCCAGGTGCTCACGGTGGAGGGCCAGGGGCGGGACAAGGCCGACCCGCGCAGGATCGTGGACACCGCGCTCGCGGTCGTCAGCTACAGCGACGAGACCGGACAGTATCGGTGGGAGGCGTTCTCCCAGGGACACATCACCGAGTCCGTGCCCGTGGTCGGCGACCGCTTCTTCCAGTGGAGCCTCCAGACCGGTGGGCCCACCATCCGCTACACCCTGCGCTTCACCGGCAGGACCTGGCACGAGGTCGGTGAGTACACCCTCGACGGCGGCGCCACCTGGCGGCAGAACTTCCAGATGGACCTGAGACGAGTGGCCTGACGCCCCCTGTGTTCTCCTCCCTCCCCTTTCGTGCGGGGGAGGGAGGCGGGTGACAAATGTCATCGCGAAGGCCGGAGACGCGGCACTGATGATCGCACCCGCCTGATCCCTACCGTGAAGGCATGAACGCAATCGCCTTCACCGACGTCACCAAGAGATACGGGGACGTGCTCGCGGTCGACGGCCTCGACCTGGAGATCCCGGCCGGAGCCACGGTCGCCCTCCTCGGGCCGAACGGGGCCGGGAAGTCCACCTCGATCAACATGCTGCTGGGCCTGTTGCGGCCCAGCTCCGGCGAGATCCGGGTCTTCGGCGTGCCGCCGGAGACGGCGGTCGCCGACGGGGAGATCGGCGCGATGCTCCAGGAGGGCACGCTGATCCCCGAGCTGACCGTGGCCGAGACCGTGGACTTCGTCCGGCGGCTCTACCCCCGTCCGCTGCCGCTGGAGGAGATCCTCCGGCTCGCCGACCTCACCGAGCTCGCCCGGCGGCGGGCCGACCGGCTGTCCGGCGGCCAGACCCAGCGGGTGCGGTTCGCGCTGGCCATCGCGGGCGGCCCGAGGCTGCTGCTGCTGGACGAGCCCACTGCGGCCATGGACGTCGAGTCGCGCCGCACGTTCTGGGACAACATGCGGGCGTACGCCGCCGGGGGCCGGACGATCCTGTTCGCCACCCACTACCTGGAAGAGGCCGACGAGAACGCCGACCGGGTCGTCGTGATCGCCCGCGGCCGGGTCGTCGCCGACGGCAGCGCCGCCGAGATCAAGGCCGGGGTCGCCGGTCAGGCGGTGAGCTTCCTGCTGGGCGACCAGCCGGTGGCCGGGCTCGAAGCCCTGCCCGGGACGACCGGCGTGGAGCTCCAGAGCGGCCGGGTCACGCTGCGGACCACCGATCTCGACGCCACCGTCGACGCCCTCTATCGCAAGACCACCCTCGACATCCGCGACCTCCAGCTCCACGGGGCCGACCTGGAGGACGCCTTCCTCGCCCTCACCAAGGAGGCCTGATCATGCGGCACTACATCAAGGTCGAGATGCTGCGGATGATGCGCAACAAGCGCTACATCATCTTCGTGGTCGCCTTCCCCGTCGGGTTCTACCTCCTCTATTCCAACCTCTGGGGAGCGGAGACCGATCAGTCGACCGGACTGCGCGGCAGCGTCCTGCTGATGATCTCGATGGCCGCGTACGGCGCGCTGGCCTCGGCCATCATGTCGACGGCCGTGCCCTGGTCGCAGGAGCGGCACAGCGGCTGGCTGCGGCAGCTCCAGATCACTCCGCTGCCGGGCCGGGCGATCATCCTGACGAAGCTGATCTCCTCGATGCTGCTCGTGCTGCCGGCGCTGCTGCTGGTCGGCCTGGCCGCGGTGCTCACCCAGGACGTCTCGCTGCCGCCGGGGCAGTGGGTCGGGCTGATCCTGGCGATGTGGATCGGCACGATCCCGTTCGCGGCGCTGGGCCTGACGATCGGATCCCTGCTGCCCCCCGACACCGCGCAGCCCGTCGCGATGATCGGCATGTTCGCCCTCGCCCTGCTCGGCGGGCTCTGGTTCCCCGAGAGCCTGATGCCCGCGGTCATGAAGAGCATCGCCCACGTGACCCCGTCGTACGACTACGCGAGCATCGGATGGCAGATCGCGGCGGGCGAGGCCCCGCACGCGGCCGACGCGGCCGGCATCCTCGCCTGGGGGGTGGCCTTGGTGGCGCTGGCGATATTCGCCTACCGTCGTGCCACGGTGCGCGCCTGAAAGCAGTGCCACGGTGCGCGCCTGAAAGCAGTGCCACGGTGCGCGCCTGAAAAGCAGTGCCACGGTGCGCGTCTGATCGAAGCAGCGCCACGGCGCGCGCTTGATCGAAGCAGCGCCACGGCGCGCGCCTGGCAGGAAAGTGCGCCTGACAGGAACGGTGCGCGCCTCGCAGGAACGGCGGGGAAGTGCGCGCCCGACTCCACCATGGTTCGGAGGGACAGCGGATGAGCCGGCTGGCCAACGTGTTCACCTTCGGCGGGATCGACGAGCGTCCCTCCCGCCTGCGGCGACTGATGGGCATGTCGCTCGGTCTGATCTACCTCTTCTACCCGGTGTCCGAGGTGGCCGACGGCACGGTGAGCGGCGCGCGGGCGGTCTGGTGGATGGGCGCGCTCGCGGTCTTCGTGGCCGTCTACCTGTCGGTCGTGCTGGGACCGCGCGATTTCGACCATCAACCCCGGTGGATGTTTCCCATGCTCGGCGTCGCGACGGTGATGGCGGTCGTCTTCCCGTTGATCTTCCGGAGCCCTTCCTGGCTGACCCTGCCGATCTACATGGTGGTCGTCTTCGCGATGGGCCTGCCGCCCACTCGCGCCCTGCTGGGGATCGCGGCCATGGCCGGGCTCGTCGTCGTGGAGGGCAAGATCATCGGTGCCGACGACGGCACGGTGTGGGCGCTCGTGCTGCAGATCATCACGCTCGGCGTGCTGTTCGTGAGCGTCCGCAACACCCGCGTCCTCGTCGTCCAGCTCCGACAGGCGCAGAGCGAGGTCGCCAGGCTGGCCGCCACGGAGGAGCGGCTGCGGATCGCCCGCGACCTGCACGACCTGCTGGGACACAGCCTCTCGCTCATCGTCCTCAAGAGCGAGCTGGCCCGCCGCCTGGGTGAGCAGGGCTCGCCGAAGGCCCCCGGGGAGGTGGCGGACATCGAGTCGGTGGCGCGGCAGGCGCTGGCCCAGGTGCGCGAGGCCGTCAGCGGATATCGCCGGCGCCGCCTGTCGGAGGAGATCGACGGCGCCAGGTCCTCGCTGGGCGTCACCGGCGTCGCCCTCACGGTGCGCACCCGCGGCACCCCGCTGCCCGAAGACCTCGACGGCCTGTTCGCCTGGGCCGTACGCGAGGCCACCACCAACGTCGTACGGCATTCCCGGGCCACCCGCTGCGAGATCGACGTGTCGTACGACGTGGAGGGCGCGGTGCTGGAGATCGCCGACAACGGCGGCGGCGCGTACGAACCGGGCAACGGCCTCACGGGGCTCGGCGAGCGGGTGCGCGCGGCGGGCGGGAGCCTGGAGGTCGAAGGCGGCAAGCGGGAGTTCAGGGTGCGGATCGCGGTTCCGCCGCCCCTGGACCGCACGCCGGAGATGATCGCGGATAGGTTGGGCCAGTGATCAGGGTCGTGCTGGCGGAGGACCAGAGCATGGTGCGGGGAGCGCTCGCCTCCTTGCTCGGCCTGGAGCCCGACATCGAGGTGGTCGGAGAGGCTGCGGACGGCGAGGAGGTGATCGCCGTCGCCGAGGCGACCAGGCCGGACATCGCGCTGCTCGACATCGAGATGCCCGGCAGGGACGGGATCTCCGCCGCCGAGCAGCTGCGCCGCCGGGTCCCCGGATGCCGGGTGGTGATCCTCACGACTTTCGGCAGGCCCGGCTACCTGCGCCGCGCGATGGAGGCCGGGGCGGTGGCCTTCCTGGTGAAGGACAGCCCCGCGAGCGAACTGGCCGCCGCGATCAGGCGGGTGCTGCGGGGCGAGCGCGTGATCGATCCGGGGCTGGCCGCCGCCGCGCTCAGCGCCGGGCCGAACCCCCTGTCGCCGCGCGAGCGCGACGTGCTGTCCGCCGCCGCGGACGGCTCGACGATCAACGACATCGCGCTGCGGCTGCACCTGTCGGAGGGCACGGTGCGCAACTACCTGTCGGCGGCCATCCAGAAGACCGGCGCGCGCAACCGGATCGAGGCCGTCCAGAAGGCCCAGGCGCAGGGCTGGCTCTGACCACGGCGGGCCGCACCCCGCGGCTCGGGCCGGTGCGAGCGGTGACACGGCGCTTTCGGCCGGGCCCGGCGCACGCGGTCACGCCGCCGTAGGGGGCCGGCGGAAAGGGCCGGACGCGCCCTCGACGCTGCTCGTGCGGCCGATCGCGTGCGGGCTCAGCGGGCCTGCTGTTCCTGGAGGTCGGCGGCGTGCCGCAGCAGGTCGCCGACCCGCACCACGCCCAGGCACCTGCCGACCTCGTCGACCACCACCAGGTCGTCGTACACGCGGGCGTTGTCCCGGCCAGCCACCTGCATGGCCGCGATCACCGGGGTCGTCTTCGCCACGATCTTGGCCGCGTCCGCCAGGCGGCCGGCCGGCTTCTTCGCGTGCAGCGCGTGGCCGTACGCCCCGGCCATGAAGAGCAGGAAGCGGCTGCGGTCGATGCTGCCCAGCGGGCGCTCGTATTCGTCCACCAGGATCACGCTGGTGATCGAGGGCTCGGCGCTCAGCACGGCGACCACCTCCTCGGCCGTCGACTCGGCCGGCAGTGTCACCGCGGGAAGCAGGAGCTCCTGCACCCGAGGGCCGAGCGACGCGGTGGCGGGGGCCGCCTCCGGCACCGGCAGCGGCACGTGGACGCGGTTGAACCCGTGGGAGGGCCGCCAGCCGGACGGCGCGAGCAGGGGACCCTGCGCGAGCCGGATCCCCCAGCCGCGCACCGCCGCCAGTTGCGTCTCGTCCCGCAGGCCCGGGGCGAGCACGTGCGCGCCGACGCCGCGCGCGAGCCGGACCAGCGACTCCGCGAGCGCGCCGTGCCGGGGATCGCGCGGCCCGCGTGCCACCACGCCGGGAGACAGCGCGATCATGTACGGCGAGGCGTCGGCGAGCAGGTCGAGCGGCAGCGGGGCGGTGCCGATCCCGCCGAACGCGATGAGGTAGCCCACCGCGCGCAGTCCGTCGATCCCGGACAGCAGGGCGGTGCGCTGCACATATGCGGTGTCGCCCTCGATCACGAGGATGACCTCGCGGGGACGCCGGTTGGACACGCGCATCGCCTCGTGCAGCGGCGCGTGGCCGGCCGAACCACCGGCCACGGCGGCGGCGGAGATCGGCAGGACCAGCGGCAGCAGGGCCTCCTCGCGGGCGGCGGCCAGCAGGCCGTTCACCGTGGTCCCCATGCCCGGGCCTGCGGCGGACGCGTCCTCGGTGACCACCTCGACGGCGACGGCGCCACCGGTGTCGAGATCGACCACGGGAAGGAAGAACGGGGAGGCAGGGCCGGGGACGCCGGAAGCGGAGGGCGCGTACGCGCGCTGGTCGTACGGCTCGGCGGGGGCTGGTGTGTACCTGCGCCTCATGGTCGCCGGGTCGTGTTCCCACACGATGTCGGCCGGGCCGTGCTCCAGCCCCATGTTCGCCGGGCCGTACTCCCGCACAGTGCCGGCCGGGCTGGGCTCGCGCACGATGTTCGCCGGGTCGTGGCCGCGCACGATGTTCGCCGGGCCGGGCTCCCAACCAGTGGCCGTAGAGGCGTCCATCACGGTGTCCGCCGGGGAACGTTCCCGTCCGTCGCCGGGAGGGAACGGGGTCGCCGGGGCCGCGCCGGGCGCCGGGACACGTTGCGGGGTCGCGGCGAGCGGCGCCGCCGATGAGACGGGGAGCGACACGATTGAATTGTGGGACAGAAATCGCCCGGCGATGCCGATTGCGGGACGAAGTTCACCGACATTTCCCCGTCAGTTGGGCGGAACCCTACACAGGGTGCACGGCTAGGCTGATCAGCCATGACGGCAGGGCCCGCCACGGGAGGCGGCAGATGGATCTCGGTCGCCCCCGAGCGGCTCGCCGGATGGATCGCGCGCTTCGCCGAGCGGCACGGCCCGATCGAGGCCGTCGTCCTGCCTGACGTGGTCCGCATCGACGCCGCCGACGGCGCGGTCGCCGAGTGTCAGGTGCCGTTCCCGCCGCTGCGCCCCTCTCGCGTGGGCGACCGCCACGGCGCGGGCAGCAGCGACCGCGGGGGCCAGAGCGACGGCGGGCCCGAGGAGGACGGCGACGGGGGCGACGGCGACGGGGGCGACGGCGACGCAGGCGATGGCGACCGTGGGGGCGACGGCGGGCACGGACGCGAGGGCGGGGGCGACGACGGGTTCCGGCTTCCCCCGGCCGCGGCGGCGCTGGTGTCCCACGTGTGCCGGGAACGGACCGTCGGCGTGCTGCTGGCCCGGCTCGGCGGGCACGCCGCAGGCGTCTTCATCGGCGCCCGCCTCGTCACGGGCAAGGTCGGCTCGCGTCAGGTCCACGGGCGCAGCGCGGCGGGCGGGTGGTCGCAGCAGCGCTTCGCCCGGCGCAGGGACAAGCAGTCGTCCGAAGCGCTGCGGGCCGCCGCCGACGTGGCCGCCCGGGTGCTGCTGCCGAGGCTCGACGACCTGGAGGCAGTCGTGCTCGGCGGAGACCGGCGCTCGATCGACGAGATCAGGCGCGACCGCCGTCTCGCACCGCTGTTCGCCCTGGAGTCCGGCCCCTTCCTCACCGTGCCCGACCCCCGGATGCCGGTTCTGGAGGGTGCCCCCGCGCTGTTCCGCGCCGTACGGATCCGCCTGCTCGACCCCTGACGGCCGCGCGACGAAGGGGCGCGGGCGGGGTTTCGGCGCAGGCGATGGTGGACGGGGCGGCACTACACTTGAGCCCATGCGCACTCCCGATTGATCGCTCCCGGTGCCGATCCCCGACCTCATCACCTACGGGAGTGTCCCCTTAATCATGATCATCGCAACCGATATCGAACTTCGCGCCGGCTCGCGCCTGCTCATCGAGGGCGCCTCGTTCCGGGTGAACCCGGGCGACAAGATCGGCCTGGTCGGCCGCAACGGCGCCGGCAAGACCACGCTCACCAAGGTCCTGGCGGGGGAGGGGCTGCCCGCCGCGGGCACGGTCACGATCTCCGGCAGCGTCGGCTATCTGCCGCAGGACCCCCGCACCGGCGACCTGAGCGTGCTGGCGCGCGACCGGATCCTGTCGGCCCGCGGCCTCGACGACGTGCTCCGCGAGCTGCGCGAGGCCGAGGCCGGGATGGCGGCCGACGACCAGCGCGTGCGCGACCGCGCGGTGCGCGCCTACGGCCGCCTGGAGGACCGCCTGCACGTTCTCGGCGGCTACGCGGCGGAGTCCGAGGCGGCCTCGATCGCGTCGAGCCTCGGGCTGCCCGACCGTGTCCTCGGCCAGCCGCTGGAGACCCTGTCCGGTGGTCAGCGACGGCGGGTGGAGCTGGCCCGGATTCTGTTCTCCGGAGCGGAGACTCTCCTGCTTGACGAGCCGACAAACCACCTCGATGCGGACTCGATCGGCTGGCTTCGTGATTTTTTGCGCTCGCACCAGGGCGGCTTGGTGATCATCAGCCATGACGTAAACCTTCTTGATGCGACGGTAAATCGGGTGCTCCATCTCGACGCGAACCGCTGCGTGATCGACACCTACAACGTCGGCTGGAAGGCCTATCTCGCCCAGCGGGAGACCGACGAGAAACGGCGAAAGCGCGAGCGGGCCAATGCCGAGCGGCAGGCGTCCGCGCTGCTTTCCCAGGCCGACCGCATGCGGGCGAAGGCCACCAAGGCCAAGGCGGCCCAGGACATGGAGCGGCGCGCCAGGCGGCTGCTGTCCGGCGTCGAGGGCGAGCGGCGCTCCGACCGCGTAGCCAAGCTCCGCTTCCCCGACCCCGCGCCCTGCGGGAAGACCCCCCTGACGGCCCGCGGCCTGTCCAAGTCGTACGGCTCGCTGGAGGTGTTCACCGACGTCGACGCCGCGGTCGACCGGGGCTCGCGGATCGTCATCCTGGGCCTGAACGGCGCGGGCAAGACCACCCTGCTGCGGCTGTTCGCAGGCATCGAGAAGCCCGACACCGGCGAGGTCGTGCCGGGCCACGGGCTCAAGCTCGGCTACTACGCTCAGGAGCACGAGACGCTCGATCCCGAGCGCACGGTCCTGGAGAACATGCGGTCCGCGGGGCCCGACCTGGCCGACGTCGACCTGCGCAAGGTGCTGGGGTCGTTCCTGTTCACCGGCGACGACGTGGACAAGCCCGCCGGGGTCCTGTCGGGCGGCGAGAAGACCCGTCTCGCCCTTGCGACGCTGGTGCTGTCGAGCGCCAACGTGCTGCTGCTCGACGAGCCCACCAACAACCTCGATCCGGCCTCCCGCGACCAGGTGCTGTCGGCCCTCGGCTCCTACACCGGCGCGATTGTGCTGGTCACGCACGACGAGGGCGCGGTCGAGGCGCTGAAGCCGGATAGGGTGATTCTGTTGCCAGACGGAGTAGAAGACGCATGGAGCGACGAATTTTCCGATCTTGTGGCGCTTGCCTGATCTTAATTTGAGCGGGTAGGGATCTTTTCCCGCGGAGTAGGTAGCCGATCCCGCCGAAATGACTGATCATGGGCTGAAGTAACGCTGCGGAAGTCTGGCACTACAGGAGGTACTCGTGGCCGAGACTCTGAAGAAGGGCACCCGGGTGACCGGGGCCGACCGGGAAAAGCTGGCCGCTGATCTTAAGAAGCGCTATTCCGCGGGTGAGAGCATCCGCGCTCTGGCTGCTTCCACCGGCCGGTCGTACGGGTTCATCCACCGCATCCTCAGCGAGTCCGGGGTGACTCTGCGCGGACGCGGCGGCGCGACCCGGGGCAAGTCCAAGCGCTAGAGATCCACCTCAAGACGCGCGACCGCAGCCGCTCGTTCCTGCTGGAGGAGCGGTCGCGTCCGACTCGCCAGAACGATATTCGGTAAGCTCGGGCGCGACCGCGGGATGAACAGGAGGGCGGACGCCCGGCACGGACGGTGCGCCGCACCGGACCGGCCGTGCGAGGCGACGTCGCTCCGCACCGGACGCAGGAGCAGGGCATGGCGGAAGCGGCAATGGGGGGGAATCTGGAGCACGCCCTTGGGACGGGCGAAGGCTCCGATGTGTCGACGATCTCGGCGGCCGCGCCGGCCGAGGTCGGACTGCGCTTCGAGGTGGACGGCGAGATCGCGACCGTCACTTTGGACCGGCCGGACAAGCGCAACGCGCAGACGTTCGCGACATGGTCGGCCCTGGCCCGGATAGGGGAGACCCTTCCGGAGCAGGTGAGAGTGGTCGTGGTCAGAGGCGAGGGGCCGTCCTTCTCAGCCGGAATCGACCTGCGCATGTTCACACCCGAGGGGGTTCCCGGGCAGGAATCGTTCGCGAGCGCCGCGGTGCTCGGCGACTCCGAGTTCGAGCAGCTGATCGCGGAGGCACAGAAGGGTTTTCTGTGGCTGCGCAGGCCGGAGATCGTGTCGATCGCGGCCGTGCAGGGGCATGCGATCGGGGCGGGTTTCCAGCTCGCACTCGCGTGCGACCTGCGTGTCGTCACGGACGACGTGAAGTTCTGCATGAAGGAGCCCGCGCTGGGGCTGGTTCCCGACCTGACCGGGACCAAGCCCCTGGCCGACATCGTGGGGGTGCCGCGGGCCATCGAGATGTGCCTGACCGCGCGCACCGTGGGGGCCGCCGAGGCCGTACGGCTCGGCCTGGCCGAGATCGCGGTGCCCACGTCCGAGCTGGCCCAGGCCGTACAGGACCTGGCCGCCGCCCTGCTGGCGACCGACCGCGCCGCCGCGACCGCCACCAAGAGGCTGCTGCAGGCCGCGCCGGGACGCACGCTGGAGGAGCAGGCCGCCGCCGAGCGGATCGAGCAGGTGGCGCGCATCCGGGCACTGTTCGGAAGGAACTGAAGGACGCTGCTCGGGCCGAGTCGAAGGCCGCTGCTCGGGGCGGACCGCGCGGCACTGCTCGGGGCAGGCCGAAGGATGCGGTCCGAAGCGGGCTGCGCGCATCTGTTCGAAACGAACTAGGGTCTGTGTCCGGGGCGAACCGGTACGTGCTGTTCGCTTCGAGCTGACGGGGGAATCGGGGGTATCCTCCCGCCGCTGCAGGGCTGGGAGGATGTACGGCATATGGCGATGATGAACGGCGGCTACGGCCTACAGGTTATGCGCTCGTTACGGCGAGATAACTCCGTGACGAAGGAGCGGATCGCGCCGGGAACCGTCCGGCGCATCGCCGGTTACGCCCGGCCGTTCCGCGCCCAGATCGCCGGGTTCCTCGCACTGGTCGTGGTCGACGCGGTCATCGTGGTCGCCAACCCGCTGCTGATGAAGGCGATCATCGATCACGGCATCACTCCGAAGCGGGTCGACGTCGTGGTGTGGCTCGCCGTGGCGATCGGGGGGCTCGCGGTCCTGGACGCCGGGCTCGGCCTGGTGCAGCGGTGGTATTCCGCGCGCATCGGCGAGGGCCTGATCTACAACCTGCGCACCGAGGTCTTCGACCACGTGCAGCGCATGCCGGTCGCGTTCTTCATGCGCGCCCAGACCGGCGCGCTGGTCTCCCGGCTGAACACCGACGTCATCGGGGCGCAGCGGGCCCTCACCAGCACGCTGTCGTCGGTGGTGTCGAACGTCATCAGCCTGGTCATGGTGCTCGGCACCATGCTCGTGCTGTCGTGGCAGGTCACGCTGGTCGCGCTGGTCCTGCTGCCGATCTTCATCTTCCCGGCCAAGTGGGTCGGCCGCCGGATGTCCGCGCTGACCCGCGAGCAGATGCAGCTCGACGCCGAGATGAGCTCGGTGATGACCGAGCGGTTCAACGTGGCCGGGGCCATGGTCGCGAAGCTGTACGGCAGGCCGGACGACGAGGCGGCCCACTTCGCCGAGCGCGCGGGCCGGGTCCGCGACGTGGGCGTGACCGTCGCCATGTACGGCGCGGTGTTCCGCATCGCGCTCGGCCTGGTCGCCGCGCTGGCGACCGCGCTCGTCTACGGTCTCGGGGGCGCGCTGGCGATCGGCGGGGCGTTCGCGCTCGGCACCCTGGTCGCCCAGTCGTCCCTGCTCATGCGCCTGTACGGCCCGCTGACCAGCCTGTCGAACGTCCACGTGGACGTGATGACCGCCCTGGTGAGCTTCGACCGTGTCTTCGAGGTGCTCGACCTGAAGCCGATGGTCGCCGAGAAGCCGGACGCGCGGCCGATCCCCGAGGGGCCGGTCACGATCGAGTTCGACGATGTCCGCTTCCGCTACCCGTCCGCTTCCGATGTCTCGCTGGCGTCGCTGGAGTCGGTGGCCCGCCCGGACACCGGGCCCTCGCAGGAGGTGCTCAAGGGCGTGTCGTTCACCGCGCACCCCGGCGAGCTGGTGGCCCTCGTCGGGCACTCGGGCGCGGGCAAGACGACCATCACCTCGCTTGTGTCCCGGCTGTACGACGTGGACGAGGGGGCCGTGCGGATCAACGGCGTGGATGTCCGCGACGCCACCCTCGACAGCATCAGGGACACGGTGGGCGTGGTCATGCAGGACGCTCACCTGTTCCACGACACGATCGGCAACAACCTCCGCTACGCCCGGCCGGAGGCGACCGACGAGGAGATCTGGGACGCCCTGCGTGCGGCCCAGATCGCCGACCTGGTCAAGAACCTGCCGGAGGAGCTGGAGACGGTCGTCGGCGACCGCGGCTACCGGCTCTCGGGCGGGGAGAAGCAGCGCATCGCCCTGGCCCGGCTGCTGCTGAAGGCGCCGCGGGTGGTGGTGCTGGACGAGGCGACCGCCCATCTCGACTCGGAGTCCGAGGCGGCGGTGCAGCAGGCGCTGAAGACCGCGCTGCACGGCAGGACGTCTCTGGTGATCGCCCACCGGCTGTCGACGATCCGCGAGGCCGACACGATCCTCGTGATCGAGGACGGCCGGGTCGTCGAGCGCGGCCGGCACGAGGAGCTGCTGGAGCGGGGCGGCGCCTACGCCGAGCTCTACCGCACCCAGTTCACCGCCTCCGGCCAGAGCGCATCCTGAGGCCAGGCCCTGCGACGGCCTGGAGACGGCGGCCGGGGGATGACGGCCCGGAGACGACAGCCGGAAAACGGCGGCCTGGGGGATGACGGCCTGGAGATGACGGCGGGGAGACGACCGGTCATGCCGGCCGCCCACCGACGGGCTGCTCGCTCGCCGGCTCAGCGGTAGCCGAGGCGGGCGAGCTCCTCCCTGGCCACCTTCTCCACCAGCTCGGCGTCGTCCGCCGACAGCCGCCTGCGCCAGCTTCCCGGCCGGGGGATCGTCGCGCCGTACAGCGCGATCGTGGAGATCTTGGCCTCCAGGAAGGACGACACCGCCTCGATCGCGTCTCCCGGCGAGGCCACCATGTCCTCGTACCGCAGGGTGAGCAGGTGCTCGGCGGGCAGGTCGTGGCGCAGCGCGGCGCTCAGCCGTACGGCGCTGCGCCAGCGCAGGGCGCACTTGCCCGCGGGTGGCATCGCGGCCCAGCGCCCCCGGTGCTCGGCCGAGCGCACGCCGAGGAACGGATTGGGAAACTCGGCGTCCTCGCTCAGCATGTGGGGCTTGACCCAGGTCATGCAGGCGGGGTCGGCGAGCATGTCGGCGACGACGTCACGGCCGTCGCGGATGATCTGGATGAGCCGGGCGTCGGGGAACGCCTGCAGCAGCACCGGCGCGCTGTAGAGCAGGTCGGGGCTGGCGTCGCCGAACCGGGACAGCGAGCCCGGCCCGACGCAGGGCCCGGCGCCGACGATGCCGCCCGCCTCCCGGCAGGAGGCCGTGCACTCCGCGCACGCCGACGGGACCACCTGCCACGCTTCGGCGAGCACGTCGCGCAGCACCTGCGGGGCGCCGCCGCTGCGGGCGATCGACGGCCTCCTGGCGAAGGCGTAGACGACCCGGGCCACCGGGCCCCTGCCCATGGTCACGTGGAAGCCGGGCGAGCGCTTGAGGGCACGGCCCAGCAGGTCCGCGCCGGAGTGCGGAGCCGCGACAACGAACACCGGACGGCGGACCTTGACACCGTTGACCACGAGGATGTGCGTCGGAGGTCGCATAGATACCGCTAAGTCTGACACCCTTTGAAGGGTGAGCGAGCGCTTCCCGGGCGGGGCGGGCGGTGACGCCTCGATAACGGTCCCGAGACCGCCGCGGCGGCTGCGGCCCGGTGACACCGTCGCGCTGGTCGCGCCCTCGGGTCCCGTCGATCCCGAACGGCTCGAACGCGGCACCGACGTCCTGACCGGGCTCGGTCTGCGGGTCGTGCACGGGGCGTCGATCCTCGCGCGGGAGGGCTACCTGGCCGGGCCGGACGCCGCGCGGGCGGCCGACCTCCAGGACGCGTGGTGCGATCCCGGGGTGGCGGCGGTCATCTGCGCCAGGGGCGGCTACGGCGCCACCCGGCTGCTCGGGCTGCTCGACTGGGACGCGATGGCGGCGGCCGGGCCGAAGATCCTGCTCGGGTCGAGCGACATCACCGCGCTCCACCGGGCCTTCGCCGACCGGCTCGGCCTGGCGACGCTGTTCGGGCCGATGCCGGCGACCGCGCTGATCGGCGACCCGGAGGGGCCCGAGCCGGCCAGCCTCGCCTACTTGCGGGAGGCGCTGTTCGAGGGCGGCACGCCCGCGCCGATCACGGGCGACCGGGTGATCGTGCCGGGCCGGGCCGAGGGCAGGCTCACGGGAGGTAACCTCGCTCTGCTGGCCGCCCTGTGCGGCACGCCGTACGCGATGCGCGCGCGGGGGCGCGTCGTGCTGCTGGAGGACGTCACCGAGGAGCCGTACCGGATCGACCGCATGGTGACGCAACTACTGCAGGCCGGGTGTCTCGACGGCGCGGCGGGAATCGTGCTGGGATCGTGGGTGGAGTGTGGCGACCCCCTTCCCATGCTGGCCGAACGCCTGGCCCCGCTTGGTGTGCCGGTGCTCGCGGGACTGACTGTGGGCCATGGCACACCACAGATGAGTGTGTGGTTGGAGTCGAATGTGGCTATTGTGACCGAATCGTATTCTCTCTCGGGCATGTTCCGCGACTCGGACGCGGCAACCTGAGACCCGCCCCGGAGGCATCCGGGCGGTGGTGAAGGGATGGTGCGTTGGGACTCTTGCGGCGACTGCTCAGCCGGACACGGCCGGACCATCCCGCCCCGAGAGCCGTCGAGGACGTCGATCTCGACTCCCTGCTGGCCCTGGTCGCCGAGACCATGGGCTATACCTGCACGTTCGCGGCCGACGGGGCGTCGCTGACGCTGACCTCGCCCGAGCGTGAGCGGACGGTGAACCTCGTCGGCCTGCGCCGCGAGGCCGGTCGCCGTGCCCGCGAGGACTGGCCCATGCTGGTCTCCGAGCACCTCGCGCACGCCGTGTCGGGCGAGCCGTTCGACGCCTGCAACCTCACGCCCATCAGGCCGCTGCTGCGCACGCGCGTCCACGCCGCCGACGACCCGGCCTTCCCCGACCCCTCCCGGATCATCGGCCGCCACCTCAGCGCCGACCTGATCGAGGTGCTGACCATCGGCGCCCGTCCGGTGCGGCCGGAGGAGGCGTTCTGCTGGCCCATCCCGCCGGCCGAGGCGCTCGACGTGGCCGTCGGCAACGCCCTGACCGACGAGCGGCCCACCGTGTCGCGGCTCGACCTCGCCGGCACCGAGGTGTCGCTGCTGACCGCGCCCAGCGCCGCGGCCCACCTGCGCCGCCTGACGGCGTACATGGACGTGCCCGAGGACGGCATGCTCGCCGTGCTGCCGCACCGGGGCATGGTGGCCGTGCATCCCGTGGCCGGCATCGGGGTCGTCCGCGCGATCGAGCGCCTGCGCATCTTCGCCCACCGCGAGCACGCCGGCCGGGCCGACGGGCTGAGCCCCCACGTGTACTGGTGGCGCCGGGGCAAGCTGACCCGCATCCAGGCCGACCTCATCAGCCACGACGGGCAGACCCGGCTGGTCGTCGCGCCGCCGCCGGAGTTCGCCCGGCTCCTCGCCCGCATCGCCGGACGGCAGTAGCCGCGCCGGATATCGCCTGCGCGCGGTGGGCGACGCCGACGTCCCGCGACGCGCCGCCGCGCACCGGGCGGCGTTCCACCCGTCGCGGGTGACCGAGGAGAGCTACCACGCGGTCCGGCGGGCCTGGCCCTATCGGCCGGACCTGGACTGGATCGCCGAGGCGCCGGACGGGAGCGCCGCGGCGTTCTGCCTGGTCTGGCTGGACGAGGCCAACCGGGCCGCCCGCATCGAGCCGGCCGGCACCGCGCCGGGCCACCGCCGGCGCGGCCTCGCACGGGCCGCCTGCCTGGCCGCGCTGGACGCGGCGCGGCGGGCGGGCGCGCGGCAGGCGGTGGTGAGCCCGCGTGGTGACGACGCCTATCCGGTGCCCGTGCGGCTGTATCGGTCGCTCGGGTTCCGGGAGTGCGCCCGGAGCCTCGCCTACCGCCGCTCGGTGTAGCGGGTCAGCGCCCGTGCCGTACGGATCAGATGGATGTGGCTGAAGGCCTGGGGGAAGTTGCCGAGCTGGCGGCCGGTCTTGGGGTCGTATTCCTCGGCGAGGAGGCCGACGTCGTTGGTGAGGGCGATGAGGCGCTGGAAGAGCTCGACGGCGTCGTCGTGGCGGCCGATCATGGCGCGGGCTTCGGCGAGCCAGAAGCTGCAGGCGAGGAAGGCGCCTTCGCCGCCGGGGAGGCCGTCGACGGGGTTGTCTTCGGCGAGGGGATAGCGCAGGACGAAGCCGTCGGTCATGAGCTCGCGTTCGATGGCCTCGACGGTGCCGATGACGCGGGGGTCGTCGGGGGGCAGGAAGCCGACGATGGGGATCTGCAGGAGTGCGGCGTCGAGCTCGCGTGAGCCGTAGGACTGGGTGAAGGTGTTGCGCTCGGGGTCGTAGCCCTTGTCGCAGACCTCGGCGTGGATGCGGTCGCGCATGGCGCGCCAGCGCTCCACGTCGCCGCGCCGGCCCAGCTCCTCGATGACGCGGACCATGCGGTCGGCCGCGACCCAGGCCATGACCTTGGAGTGGACGAAGTGGCGGCGGGGTCCGCGCACCTCCCACAGTCCCTCGTCGGGCTGGTCCCAGTTGTGCTCGAAGAACTCCATGACCTTGGTGACCAGGGCCCACGCGTGGTTGTCCGGCGGCATGCCCTGCTTGCGCGCCTGATAGAGGGCGTCGACGACCTCCCCGTAGATGTCGAGCTGGAGCTGGGTCGCCGCGCCGTTGCCGATCCGCACGGGCGTGGAGTTCTCGTAGCCGGACAGCCAGTCGAGCGTCATCTCCGGCAGGCGGCGTTCGCCGGCCACGCCGTACAGGACCTGGACGTCCTCGGGACGGCCGGCGATGGCGCGCAGCAGCCAGGAACGCCAGGCGGCGGCCTCCTCGACGTATCCGGCGCCGGTCAGCGCGTCGAGCGTCATGGAGGCGTCGCGCAGCCAGCAGAAGCGGTAGTCCCAGTTGCGCACCCCGCCCAGGTGCTCCGGCAGTGACGTGGTCGGGGCGGCGACGATGCCGCCGGTCGGGCTGTAGGTCAGCGCCTTGAGCGTGATCAGCGAGCGGACCACGGCGTCGCGCCAGGGGCCCTGGTAACCGCAGCGGGAGACCCACTCCTGCCACATGAGCCTGGTCTCGGCGAGCTGCTCCATCGGGTCGATCCGCTCCGGCTCCGGCTCGTGGGAGGGATGCCAGGTGAACACGAACGGCACCCGCTCGCCGGCGGCGACCGTGAACCTCGCCTGGTGCCGGTAGTCGCCGCCGTGCAGCGGGACTCCGGAGTGGATCCAGACCGAGTCGGGGCCGCCGATGGCGTGCAGGTGCCCGTTGCTGCGGCGCACCCAGGGGACGATGCGGCCGTAGTCGAAGCGGATGCGGATCTCGGTCGTCATCTCCACGGTGCCCGACAGGCCCTCCACGATCCGTACGAGATCGGGGTTGGCGTGCCGGGGCGGCATGAAGTCGATCACCTTGGCCGCGCCCGTGGGCGTCTCCCAGACGGTCTCCAGGATGAGCGTGTCCTCGACGTACGCGCGGCGGGTGGCCTGCTCCTGTCCCGCGGCGGCCAGCCGCCAGAAGCCGTTGGACTCGTCGCCGAGCAGCCGGGTGAAACAGGAGGGGGAGTCGAACCGTGGCAGGCACAGCCAGTCGATCGAGCCGTCCCGGCCGACGAGGGCGGCCGACTGCATGTCGCCAACGAGGGCGTAATCCTCGATCCGCATGCCCGTCACGCTACCGGGCGCGGGCCGTCCGCTCATCCGCGAGCCGCGGCCGTCACGGGCCCGCGCTGGCCGCGTCAGGACGGCTTCGTGCCAGGTGGCCGGGCGGTGTCCCCGGCGGGGGCCCACAGCTTCATGAAAACCTGCGTCACCGGGCCGATCGTGACCGCGAACACCACCGTGCCGACCCCGACGGTGCCGCCGAGCAGCCAGCCGATGGCGAGCACGCTGATCTCGACGATCGTGCGGGCCAGCCGGATCGACAGGCCGAGCCGGTTGAGGCCCGTCATCAGGCCGTCGCGCGGCCCCGGGCCGAAGCCCGCGTGGATGTAGAGCCCGGAGGCGGCGGCGATGGCGACGACGCCGCCCAGCAGGAAGGCCCACTGTACCGGCCAGGCCGCGGGCGCGGGCACCAACGCCATCACCCCGTCGGCGCTGGTGCCGACCACCAGGACGTTGCTGATCGTGCCGAGACCGGGCCGCTGCTTGAGGGGGATCCACAGCAGCAGCACCAGCGCGCCCACCAGGTTGATCCACAGGCCGATCGACCACCCGGTGCGCACCGACAGGCCCTGGTGGAAGACCTCCCAGGGGTCGAGGCCCAGGCCGGACCTGACGAGCAGGGCGATCCCGGCGCCGTACAGCGCCAGGCCGGCATAGAGGCGGATGAGCCGCAGCGGGAGCGAACGGGGGCGGGGGAGGGACAGTTCGGTCATAGTCGGCCTATCGTGCAGGCTGGTGGGGTTGCGAGGAAAGGGCCAATCAGAGAAATTGGCCTGCATGGATCGGTACCTCAGCGCTCTGCAGCTCGCCCGGCTCGTGCTCGGCACCACAGGAGAAGCCGCGGGAAGGGGCGCGGGAGCGAGGGCGGGGAAGGGCGCGGGAGACGCGCAGGAGACCCGGCCCTACTACCGGGCGCTCGCGGACGCCGTACGCGGCCTGGTCCTCGACGGGAGGCTCGCCGTTGGGGTGCGCCTGCCGGCCGAGCGGCACCTGGCCGAGGCCCTCGGCGTCAGCCGCACCACCGTGACCGCGGCGTACGATCGGCTGCGCGAGCAGGGCTACCTGGAGAGCAGGCAGGGATCCGGCAGCCGGGCGACCCTGCCCGACGCGGGCGCGCTCGGCACCGACAACCCGTGGCTGGCGTCCGACGACGACGGGCTGCTGCCGCTGCACGCGGCCGCGCCCCCGGCGAGCGCCCTGCTCGGCGAGGCCATCGAGGAGGCGGGCCGGGCCTACCACCGGTACGCGCTGGGCATGGGCTACCACCCGGCCGGGCTCGCACCGCTCCGCGAGGCGATCGCCCGCAGGTACGGCGAGCGTGGCGTGCCCACCCGGCCCGAGCAGATCCTCGTCACGGCCGGGGCCCAGCAGGCCATCCACCTGCTGATGGCGGCGTTCGCCGAGAGGGGCGACCCGGTGCTGGTCGAGTCGCCGACCTATCCGCACGCGATCGACGCGGCACGGATGCGGGGAGCCCGCCTGGTGCCGGTCGGCGTGCAGGAGGACGGCTGGCACCTCGATCTTGTGACCTGTGCGATGCGGCAGACGGCGGCCCGGCTGGCCTACGTCATCCCCGACTTCCAGAACCCGACCGGCCACCTGATGGCCGACGCCGCCCGCGCCGAGCTGGTGGAGGCGGCACGACGGCACGGCGTGACGCTGATCGCCGACGAGAGCTGGGCCGAGATCGTGCTGGACGAGACGGCGCGTGCGGCGCCGCTGGCCGCGTTCGACACCGACGGCCGGGTGATCAGCGTGGGCTCGGCCTCCAAGCTCTGGTGGGGCGGCCTGCGGGTCGGCTGGATCCGGGCGAGCGCCGCGACCGTCCGCCGCCTGGCCGTGCTGCGGGCCGCCGTGGACATCGCGGGCGCGGTCTTCGAGCAGCTCGTCGTCGCGTGCCTGTTCGAGCGGATCGAGGAGGCGCGCGCCGAGCGCCGCCGTGGGCTCGGCGCGTCGTGTGCGGCGCTCGCCGCGGTGCTGCGGGAGGAGCTGCCCGGCTGGGCGTTCACCACGCCGCGCGGCGGCGGCTCGCTGTGGGTGCGGCTCGACGGGCCGGTGGCGAGCTCGGTCGCCGAGGCCGCCGCCGCCCGTGGCGTACGGCTGGCTCCGGGGCCGTGGTTCGGCGTGGACGGGACGCTGGAGCGCTACCTGCGGCTGCCGTTCACCCAGCCGCCGGCGGTGATGGAGGAGGCGGTGCGCCGCATCGCCCGCGACCCCGCCCGCTATCGCCCGCGCGAGCCGCTCATGCCGGCCCTGTGACCCTCAGCCCGGCACGGGCGGTGTGGGCGTCAGCTCGGCGTGGGCGTTTGCTCGGTGTGGGCGTTTGCTCGGTGTGGGCGTTTGCTCGGTGTGGGCACGGGCGGCACGTGGTGCTCGGCCATCAGCATGCGGAGCCTGCGGACGAACAGCAGCATGACGAGCCCCGCCGCGATCGCGGCGAGCGCGAGGGTGAGGTAGTACATCGGCATCGGCACGACCTTGGTCAGCCGGTAGGCCTGGCCGCCGACGGAGTCGCCGAGGGCCATGGAGAGGAACCACAGGCCCATGAGCTGGTTCTCGAACGCCCGGGGGGCGAGCTTGTTGGTGACCGACAGCCCGGCCGGGCTGAGGAACAGCTCGCCGACGGTCTGGATGAGGTAGACCGACAGCAGCCACATGACCGAGACCTTCACCCCGCCGGTGGCGATGCCGGACGCGACCGACATGACGACGAAGCTCACCCCGACGAGCACCAGGCCGACCGCGAACTTGAGCGGCGTGCTGATCCGGGTGCCCGCCTTGAGGAACATCTCCGCGAAGAGGGGGGCGACGAGGATGATCACCAGCGAGTTGATGTTGCCCACCCAGCCCGGCGGGATCGTGAAGCCGAGCACGTCCAGGTCGGTGTCGTTCTTGGCGAACAGCAGCAGGGCGCTGCCGGCCTGGTCGTAGACGAGCCAGAAGATCGCGGCGGCCAGGAACAGCCACACGTACGCGAACAGGCCCTTCCGCTCCTCCGCGGTGACCTCGCGCGAGGAGAACAGGAAGACGAAGTACGCGACCGGCACGGCCGCCGTGACGACCGTGAGCACGAGGGCGAACCGGTCCACGGTGAGCGTGCCGCTGAGCGCCCACAGGGTCAGCGCGCCCGCGCCGGCGGCGAGCGCGACGCTGGCCACGACCTTGAAGCGGCGCTCCTCGTCCGGTGTCATGCGGTGGTCCGGCTCCTCGCCGGCGCCGCGGAGCGTGGCCCGGCCCCGGACGTACTGCGCCAGGCCGAAGGCCATGCCGAGGGCGGCCGCGCCGAAGGCGAGGTGCCAGCGGTCGCCCGTCTGCAGCCAGGGCACGACCATGATGCCGATGAAGGCGCCCAGGTTGATGCCCATGTAGAAGATCGTGTAGCCGGAGTCGCGCCGGGCGTCGTCCTCGTGCCGGTAGAGCTCGCCCACCAGCGCCGACATGTTCGGCTTGAGCAGCCCGCTGCCCAGCGCGATCAGCACGAGGCCGAGCCAGACGAACCCGCCGCCCATGGGCATCGCCATGCTGACGTGGCCGCCCATGATGACCAGGGCGCCGCACAGCACGGTCCTGCGGGCTCCGAGCAGCCGGTCGCCGAGCCAGCCGCCCGCGATGGCGAGGAGGTAGACCGAGGCGATGTAGACGCCGTAGATGCCGACGGCGGTCGTCTCCGGCAGGCCCATGCCGCCGCGCGTGACGGGCGCGGTCAGGAACAGCACGAGGATGGCGCGCATGCCGTAGTAGCTGAACCGCTCCCACATCTCGGTGCCGAACAGCGTGGCCAGCCCCCGCGGATGGCCGAAGAACGTCCGCTCGACGGTCGGCGGACCCGATCTACCGGATGCCATGTGAACCCCCGATCACACTCCGTCTTGTGTACCTTACCTGCCTTTATGTGCTATTTGTCCGATTGTGAGGGCCGCGTATAGCACAGGCCGTCGCTCTACTCCTCGCCGGGGTCTTGTCCACGGTGATCCCGTGTGGTGCGATGCATGCCACGCGTGCGGAATACCCGTTGGGAGGCGCGATGTCCGGCGTACTTGAGGAGCGGGCCGCGATCGAGCAGGAGATCGCCGGCAGGACGGTATGCGAGCAGCTCAGGTGGGCCGCGCAGGAGCATCCGGACGCGCCCGCCTACTCCGATCCCACCGGCGACGGCTGGACGACCCTGACCTACGCCGAGGCGCGCGAAAGGGTGCTGCGGATCGCCGCCGGCTACACCGCGCTGGGCCTGCGGCCGGGCGACTCCGTCGCGCTGATGCTGGTCAACCGCAGCGAGCACGTGCTCGCCGACCTCGGGGCCGTCCACGCGGGCGGCGTCCCCTGCTCGATCTACGCGACCTTCGCCCCCGAGCAGGTCGCGTACGTCGCCCGCGACGTCGGGGCGCGGATCGCGGTGCTCGGCGGCCCGGCCGACCTGGCCCGCTGGGAGCCGGTGCTCGGCGAGCTGCCCGCGCTCACGAAGATCATCCTGTTGGAGGGCGCCGCCCCCGAGGGCGACGAGCGCTTCCTGAGCTGGGAGGCGTTCCTGGAGCTCGGCGCCGATGCACTGGCCGCCGACCCGGCCGCGGTGGACGCCCGCTGGCAGGCGGTGACCCCGGAGGACACGCTGACCGTCCTCTACACCTCGGGGACGACCGGCAACCCCAAGGGCGTCCCGCTGACGCACACGAACGTGCTGTTCGAGCTCGTCGCGACCCAGCGCATGATCGACCTGCCCATGCGCAGCACGCAGATCTCCTACCTCACCTACGCCCACATCGCCGAGCGGGTGCTGAGCCTCTATCTGCCGCTGGTCAAGGTCAACCACGTCCACTTCTGCACGGACCTGGCCAACCTCGGCGCCACGCTCGGCCAGGTGCACCCGGTGCTGTTCTTCGGCGTCCCCCGCGTCTGGGAGAAGATGATGGCCCGGCTGCAGGCCCTGCTCGCCACCCAGCCGCCCGAGCAGCAGGAGAACGTGCGGGCCGCGATGGCCGCCGGGCTCGCGTACGTCGAGGGGCAGCAGCACGGCCACACGGTCACGCCCGAGGTGCGCGAGGCGTACGAGCAGGCCGACGCGGCGCTGCTGTCGATCGTCCGCAGCCTGATCGGGCTCGACCAGGCCCGCTGGTGCGCGACCGCCGCCGCGCCGATGCCGGAAGAGGTGCAGCGGTTCTTCGCCGGCCTCGGCCTCAAGGTCATCGACGTGTACGGCATGACCGAGACGACCGGAGCCTTCACCGGCAACACGCCCGAGGTCTTCAAACTCGGCACGGTGGGCCGGGCCGAGCCGGGCGTGGAGGTGCGGATCGCCGAGGACGGCGAGATCCTCACCCGCAGCCCGCTCAACACCCGGGGCTACCTCGGCCTGCCGGAGGCGACCGCCGAGCTCCTCGACGACGACGGCTGGCTGCACACCGGCGACGTGGGGTCGATCGACGAGGACGGCTTCGTCCGCATCGTCGACCGGAAGAAGGAGCTGTTCATCACCTCCGGCGGGGAGAACGTCTCCCCGGCCGCCATCGAGGGCCACCTGAAGGAGCACCCGCTCATCGGCCAGGCCCTCGCGTACGGCGACCGCAGGCCCTATCCCGTGGCGATCCTCACCCTGGACGGCGAGGTGGCCCCCGAGTGGGCGCGGGCGCGGGGCATCGCCTTCGACTCCCTGGCCGACCTGGCCGCGCATCCGGACGTGCTCAAGGAGATCGAGGCGGCGGTCGAGGCGGCCAACCGCAAGCTCGCCCGGGTGCAGCAGGTCAAGCGGTGGCGGCTGCTGCCCGTCGAGTGGACGGCCGAGACCGCGGAGCTCACCCCCAGCCTCAAGCTCAAGCGCCGGGTCGTCCACGCCCGGTACGCCGAGGTGATCGAGGAGCTGTACACGACCGGCTGACCACGCGGCGGGCTCCCGCCGGGCCGGATCCGCGCGACACCGCGGCCATGCGGGGCCGAGCCCGCACAGCGCCGGGGCCTCGCCGTGCGGGATCGTCACCGGGCCGGACCTGTACGGCGCGGAGGTCGCGGTGCCGATCGCCGGCGCACCAGAGTCTCGCCGGGCCGGATGCAGCGTGCCGGATGGGCCGTGCCGGTCTTCGGGGCCGGTCTTCCGGGCCGATCTTCCGGGCCGATCTTCCGGGCCGATCTTCCGGGCCGGTCTCCGGGGCCGGTCTCCGGGCAGGCTGACCGTGCCGGTTTTTCACCGTGCCGGTTTTTCACCGGGCCGATTTTTTACCGGGCCGGGAGTGTGTCGGGGGCGGGACGGCCCGCGGGCGTGCGTACGGTCACGGGGCATGATGAGACCTCTGCTCGCGACGCTGGTCCTTTCGACCGCGACGACGGCGGCGGCCGCCGCGCCGGCCCCCGCCTCCGGCGACCTGGCCATCCGCTCGATCGTGGTGCGCCCGTCCGACCCCGTGGTCGGCCCGAGCGGGTCGGTGCGGCTGGTCGTCGACGTGGTCGCACGCGGCGCGGACCGCGTCTCCGTCGTCCTGGAGCCTGGCCGCGCCCCCGCGGATGGCGACGAGCCGGGTGAGGAGCCCGAGCCGGACGTCACGCCCTCGCCGCCGTCAGGCGACGCCGTTCCGGTGCCGTCCGCCTCCCCGGACCCGATGGTCCCCCCGGGCGGCGCCGTGCCCGGTGCCGTGCCGGTCGGTGTGCCCGCAGGCGTGCCCCTGCCGGGCCTGGGCGCGCTGGCGTCCGCCGTGGTGCCCAGGATGACGGGCGCGTCGCGCGACGGCCGGCCGGTCCGGCGGATGTCGTCCGGGGAGTGGGAGACCTGGCGGTTCCTCCCCGACAAGGCCCTGTCGCGGTGGTATCCGCACGGCCCTTGGACGGTCACCGCGACCGCGGTGAACGCGCGGGGCGAACGGGCCGTGGCCCACGCGGGCTTCAACCTGCGCAGGGAGACCCAGATCGAGGGGCTCAAGGTGGCCCGTGAGGGGAACAGCGTGCGCGTCACCGGGACGCTGCTGCGGGTGGGCCCCGGCGGGAAGGTGGACTACCGGCCCTTCGCCGGGCAGCGGGTCACGATCCGGTTCCGCCCCGAAGGGTCGTCCCGCTGGAAGACCGTCGGGGAGGCGGTCACCCGCGAGGACGGCTGGTTCAACGCGAAGGTCCGTGCGGACGGCGAGGGCTCCTGGCGTGCCGAGTACGCGGGCACACCCCGGTACGCCGCCGAGACCAGCGCACAACGAGAGGCGTGACCAGCCTCACGTATCACAAAAAGTATAAAGAAGACGTAAGGGACGTTATGATTTTGTAATCACTTTTCCGAAGATGTGCGGCAACTTTTCTCTCTCTTTTGACGTCTATGACAGGTGGCGTACCCCAAACCGGGGGTGCGTTCCTGAACGGGGAGAGGAATGACCCTCATGGTGAAACGAGCTGCTACCACCCTGGTAGCGGTCGCCATGGGCGCCACGGCGCTCGCGACTGCGCCCGCGTACGCGGACACTGTCGCGCCCACGTCGACGCCCACGCCGAGCCCCTCCGCTGGGCACACCTTCAACAAGCCGCACAAGCCGGACTCCCACCAGCCCGACTTCCACAAGCCGTACAAGCCCGACCCGCGCATCCTGTCGGTCGACGTCAGCCCGAACGTGGTCGTGGTGAGCAAGGGCCGGTCCGCCCAGGTCACCGCCCGGGTCACGACCAAGGACGTCCAGAGCGTGGACATCGACCTGTGGGGTCCCGGGGTCGGTCACGGCGGCCACGGCGGCAACCACTGGTTCGGCAAGCAGAAGAGCGGTCACAACGGTCCGAAGCTCGACCACACCTCGCGGACGTGGAGCTTCGACTGGAACGACCGCGCCGGCACCTACAAGGTGCACGTCGTGGCCGTCGGCCTCGACGGCAAGAAGTACACCACCGACCGCAGCTTCACGGTGAAGCGCAAGGTGTCGCACGCGCCGCGCCCGACGGGTCCGAAGGCGACCCGCATCGCCGGCTTCGACGCCACGCCCGAGCCGGTCCGCAAGGGCCGCTCGCTCACCCTCAAGGGCACGCTGCAGGTCGCGCAGTGCTGGGGTGACTGGTACTACGGGTGGAACGACTTCACCGGCCGCCGTGGCGGCGCCCGCTTCTGCTCCGACAGCAACAACTACTGGAACAGCTGGCACTGGCTGGGCTCGCAGACCGTGAAGGTCTACTTCCAGCCCTCCGGCTCCCACAAGTGGCAGTACGTCAACTCCGTCAAGACCGCCGGTGACGGCGACTTCGCCACCAAGGTCCGGGCCTTCCGCTCCGGCACCTGGGCGGTGCGGTTCGACGGCGGCCACGGGCTCAAGGGTTCCCAGGCGACCGACTACGTGAAGGTCGTGCGCCACTAGAAACCCCGACCGCGACGCCCGGTTCCCCGTGAAGGGGGCCGGGCGTCGGTTGTTCTCTGACGCGCTTCCTGATTAAAGGTGACAGTTCGGGTAGAGAGGTCCCGGCGTGCGCGCGGAACCCTCATAGTGAGTGGGGCGCCGCGGTCACCAACGGCGAGCGTCCGCTCGCATCGCGTGTAGGGGGGTCTGGTTTGATCCGACTGATGCTCGCCGAGGACATGCACCTCATCCGCAAGGCGCTGGTCGCTCTGCTGTCGAGCGAGGACGACCTCGAGGTGGTGGCCGAGGCGGACAAGGGCGAGGACATCGTCAGGCTCGGCTGCCTGCGGCGCCCCGACGTCGCGGTGCTCGACATCGGGATGCCCGGTGTCGACGGCATCACCGCGGCGGCCGAACTGCACCGCCGGTTGCCCTCCTGCAAGACCGTCGTCCTCACCGGGCTCGGGACGCCCATGGCGCTGCGCAAGGCGCTGGACGCCGGCGTGCGCGGCTTCGTCGTGAAGGACGCCTCGCCGGGCCACCTCGTGGACTGCATCCGCCGCGTGTCGAAGGGGGAACGGGTCATCGACCCCGAGCTCGCGGTGGCCGCGCTCGACGCCGACAGCAACCCGCTGACCGCCCGCGAGCTCGACGTCCTGGAGAGCGCGGCCGGCGGCGCCACCGTGGGAGAGATCGCCGACCGCCTGTCGCTGTCGCGGGGCACGGTCCGCAACTACCTGTCCCGCATCATCACCAAGGTCGGCGCCCGCTCACGCGTCGAGGCGATCCAGATCGCCTCCGAGTGCGGCTGGCTGTGGCCCGCGCCCGGCCGGGATCTCGGCATCCTGCGCTACCGCCCCCGCCGGTAGCCTCCCCGGGCCCTCCCAGTGGCCCACCAGGCCGGCGTACAGCGGGGATGAGGCCACCATCTCCTCGTGCGTGCCGAGCCGGACGCGCGTGCCGTCCATGACGAGCACCCGCCGGGCCCGCAGGGCCGAGGAGATCCGGTGCGCCACGACGATCACCGTTCCCGGCCGCGCCGCGAAGGCCGCCTCCGCCCGCGCCTCCGCCGCCGGATCGAGATGACAGGTCGCCTCGTCGAGCACGACCAGACGGGCGGGGGACAGGTAGGTCCTCGCCAGCGCGACGAGCTGCCGTTCGCCCGCGGACAGCTCGGCCGGGTCGAGCGGGCCGCCTCCGGTGCGCCGCGCGAGCTCCGTCAGCCCGAACGCCGCCACCGCCTCGTCCACCCGATCGGGAGGCGTGCCCGGCGCGAGGTACGTCAGGTTCTCCGCCAGGGTGCCGGGGAAGACGTACGCCTCCTGGGGGATCAGCGCGCGGGCGGCCGGACTGACCTGTGTGGCCGGGACACCTCCGACGAGGACCTCGCCGTCGTCCGGGGTCAGCAGGCCGGCGACGAGCGCGGCCAGCGTGGACTTGCCGATGCCGCTCGGGCCGACGACGGCCAGGTGGTCGCCCTCGGGCACGTCGAGGTCCAGCCCGTCGATCACCGGCTCGGGGGACTTGTGCCCCGGTTCGCCGTAGGCGAAGCGCACGCCGCGCAGCTCCAGCCGGACCCCGCCGGGCTCCCGGTCGCCGTGCGGCACGGGCGGGCCGGGCGCGTGCAGGATTCGCTCCAGTGTGACGGCCAGGCGGATCCCGCTCACCCCGAGGCCCTGGACCAGGCCGCCGAGCGCGGGGGAGAGCGACTGCATCACGTAGGTCAGCGCGCCGAGGATCACCCCTCCGGTCACCCCCTGGCGCACCAGCCAGGGCGCGCCCGCCAGCAGGAGCACCACCGGCAGCCACCCGCCCACCGCCAGCGACAGCGTCCGCGACGCCGTCACCCGGGCCAGCGCCCGTGCGGCCCCCGCCTGCCGGGAGATCTCCCGCCCGACGCTCGCCGCGACGCGCGCCTCGCCGCCGCAGGCGGTCACGTCCCGCAGGCCGCCCGCCATCGCGGCCACCGCGGCGGCCGTACGCTCGTCGGCGACGATGAACTCGCGCTGACGCCGGGCCAGGGCGGGCAGGGAGACGAGGAACAGGCCGAGCCCCAGGGCCACCGGAGCCAGCACCAGCGGCACGACCTCGGCGGCCAGGGTCGTCAGCCCCACCGCCACCCCGGCCAGCGTGAACACGAAGGTCCTGACCACCGTGATGATCGCGCCGAAGGCGTCCCTGGCCAGCTCGACCTGGTGGTTCATCCGGGCGACGGCCGCGCTGTCGCCGCCCCGCCCGGCCCGCAGCGCCCCGGTCACCACGCGTTCCAGCAGGTCATCGCGGAACGGCTCGACGATCCCCGCGATGAGCAGCAGCACCTGCCGGGCCGCCAGCGCGGCCACCCCCCACGCGGCGGCGAGCACGCCCAGCCAGATCAGGCCGGTGCCGGGCCGCCCCGCGGCGAAGCCGTCGTCCACGGCCCGCGCGATCGCATACCCGCCGGTCAGCGCGGGCAGGGTCTCCGCCACCGACCAGCAGGCCAGCCACACCAGCCGGGAGGGCGCGCGCAACAGCGCCCGCGTGAGCACCCGCCGCGCCTCCGCGCCATCGAGGGCGCCGCCCGCCTCGTTGTGGGTGGCTGGTGCGGCAGGTCCGGTGGGTCCGGTGGGTGTGGTCCGTGCGGCAGGGGCAGCGGGGGCCGGGGCGTGGGTGTCGTGACGCCGCGCGTCGGCCCCGCCGGGTGCGCGGCGCTTCACGAGGCGTCCTCGGCGCGGAAGACCGCGCGGTAGCCGGGGTCGTGCCACAGTCGCTCGTGCGTGCCGGTCGCGCGGACCCGTCCGTCCTCCAGCCACACGACCTGGTCGGCCTGGGCCGCCGTCGTCACGCGATGGGCCACCACCAGCCGGGTGCGGCCGGACAGGCTCCCGGTGAGCGCCCGCCCGACCTGCCGCTCGGTCACCGTGTCGAGGCTCGACATGGCGTCGTCCAGGATCAGCAGCCGGCCGGCCTGGGCGAACGCGCGGGCCAGGCCGATCCGCTGGACCTCGCCCCCGGACATCGGCGCCTCGGCGACCGGGGTGGCGTACCCGTGCGGCAGCCGCCGGATGAAGACGTCGGCGCAGGCGGCGACGGCGGCCGCCCGCGCCGCGTCCTCGGCGCACGCCGTGTCCCTGCTGCGCGTCGCGTTCTCGGTGCGCGCCTTGTCCCTGCTGCGCGCCGTACTGTGCGCGGTGCCGTCCCCCGGGGGGAGGCCGAAGGCGACGGCCTCGGCCAGCGTCTCGCCGAACAGCGCGGGCCGCTCGAACGCGTATCCGACGGCGCGGCGCAGCGGCTCGCGGCCGATCTCGCGCAGGGGCACGCCGTCGAGCAGGACCGCGCCGCGTTCGGGATCGACGAGCCGGCCCGCGACGGCGGCCAGCGACGACTTGCCCGAGCCCGAGCGGCCCACCACCGCCGTGCACGTGCCGCCCGGCACGACCAGGCTGACACCGCTCAGCAGCCGTGTGCCGTCGGCCCGTACGGTCACGTCACGCAGTTCCAGCGTGCCCGGGCCCGGCGGCAGCGGCCGGTCCCCGTACGCCGGGGGCGGCACGGCGAACAGCTCCTCCAGGCGCTGGGCGGCCGACCGGGCGCGGGCGATGCGTGCCGCGTAGCCGAGCGCCGACCCCAGACCCGCCCCGAGCACGACGTAGCGCGCGGCGGCGAGCAGTTCCCCGACGGTGAGGCCGCCTGCCGACAGGCGCAGCCCGCCGGCGGCGAGCACGGCGATCTCCAGAAGCGGGACGACGACGGCGGCCTGGACACCGGCCCGCGCCTGCAGCCGCCACAGCGCCAGGCCGTGGGCGCGCAGGCGGGGGAGCGGGGCGAGCACACGCGCCGCCTCCCGGTCCTCGGTTCCGGCGGCGGTGATGGTGCGGGCCCCGGCGAGCGCGCCCACCAGCATGCCCGCGATCTCTCCCTGGGCCTGCTGGTAGCCGCCGGAGGCCGCCGTGGTCCTGCGCATGAACGCGCGGAGCACGGCGACGATCAGGAGCAGGCCGGCCACCAGCGTGACGGCGAGCCACGGGTCGATCAGCGCGAGGGCGACGACGCTGCCGGCCGCGGGAACGACGAGCGTGGCCGCGGTGACCACCGCCTCGGGGGTCCGCCCGGCCTCCTCCACGTTCACCCCGGCGCGGGTGACGATCTCGCCCGGCGCGAGGTGCCGGGTCATGCCGGCGCCGACGGACAGGGTGTGAGCCACCACCCGGGAGCGCAGCCACCGGGCGGCCCGCGCCCCGCTCACCCCGGCCGCGAGCACGCCCAGCGCGTCGCACGCGACGACCAGCGCGATCAGCAGCACGGCGGTCGCGAGCGGGCCGGTGAGCCCGAACGCGGCCTCACCCCCCGCTCCCGCCCCCACGCCGGCCCCCGCTCCCGATCCCGCCCCGGTCTCCGCTCCTGGCCCCGCCCCCGTTCGCGACTGGATCCGTACCACGACGTCGACGGCGCGGCCGAGCGCCGCCGGGAGCAGCAGGTCGGCCGCCGCGCCCAGCAGCGCCGTCGCCGCGAGCACGGCGAGCCACGGGCCGCCGCGCCGTACGGCCCGCGCGATCAGCAGGTCCGCCGGACGAGAGCTCACCGGATCCTCCAAAGGGGTGAAAGGCCGGACAGGACGGGAGGGGCTCCCGCGGCCGACCGGCCGGGGCCGTAAACGCGGAAGCCTGGGCGGCCGCGACGACCGCCCAGGACTCCCTCAGCGTGTTACCAGCCGCAGAGCAGGCTGAGGCTGCTGTTCTCGTGCGGGGTGCAGGCCAGGAGGCTCAGGTTGCTGCCGCCGCCGCCGTGGCCACCGCCGTGGCCGCCGGGGATCTCGAGGTTCTGCAGGTCGAGAAGCGCCATCTGGAACATCTCCTTGTATGGGTTTCGTCAGCCGGGGATGGGGCTGACGTTCGTGTTCACCGGAAGGTCGTCAGCGTGTTACCAGCCGCAGAGCAGGCTGAGGCTGCTGTTCTCGTGCGGGGTGCAGGCCAGGAGGCTCAGGTTGCTGCCGCCGCCGCCGTGGCCACCGCCGTAACCGCCGGGGGCCTCGAGGGTCTGCAGGTCGAGGAGCGCCATTGCGCGTTTCACCTCCTTTCGAGGCTGGTCGGGACGTTCGACCCGGCGGCGGTGCGCAGGGGCCCCTGCGCCCGGGACCGTCCGGGGGGTTCGAGGAACGGGAGATGGACCGGCTCGTCGTGCAGCGCGGTGCCGAGCGCGAGCAGCACGCCGGCGCTCCCGGTGGCGAGATCCATGGACAGCCGGAGCAACTGGGCTCCGGGGAAGGCCAGCCCGCCCTGGTAGGGAAGCTCGTGCCAGGCCAGCCGGGCGATCTGCGCCGCGGCGGCCTCGGGGTCGGGGCGCGAGCCGGACGACAGGCAGGCGATCATGCCGGCCCGGCCCGCGAACAGCCCCGGCTGGATGTAGTAGGGCAGTGTCGTGACCGGCCGGATGGCGGCCAGCGACTCGGCGAAGGTCTCGTCGTGCCGGTGGGCGAGGTAGCGGTCCAGCACCACGCCGATGCCGGCCGACCCCTCGTCGAGGTAGGGGTTGGTCCGCCAGCCCTGCTGCACCTGAAGCTGACCGTCCTCGCGGCCGACGCACCGGCGCAGGTCCTGCCGCAGCGCGGTGGCCGCGAGGTCGAGCAGGCCGGGGTCGCCGGTGCGCTCGTAGGCGTGCAGGAACATCAGGGCAGGCCCCGACGAGCCGTACATCAGCCCCGCGTGCGGGTGCTTGCCGCCGCTGATCTCGGGCACGTCGTCCGGGCCGCCGAGCCGGTCGGCCACCAGCGCCACGACGCGCGCGGCCCGCTCGCGCA
The DNA here is from genome assembly GCF_012034195.1 of Microbispora sp. CL1-1. Lineage (NCBI taxonomy): Bacteria > Bacillati > Actinomycetota > Actinomycetes > Streptosporangiales > Streptosporangiaceae > Microbispora > Microbispora sp. CL1-1. The sequence goes on along the minus strand of NZ_JAATEK010000008.1, from coordinate 190,400 downwards.
ACTCCGGCTCGCCGGTCGCGTCGTGCAGGTGCATCAGGGTGAGGCCGATGCCGGACAGGCCGCGGTAGAGACTCAGGTCCAGCCGTTGTTCCCCCGGCTCTCGTGCGCACCGTTCCGCCACGTCGAGCGCGTCCTCGCGGCGGCCGAGCGCCTCCAGCGCGTACGCCACCCCGTGCAGCCCGTTGTAGAAGCCGGGCCCGATGCCGGGTTCGGCGGCCTGCCTGAGCAGCCACTCCTCGTGCTCGGGGAAGCGTCCCGCCCCGGTCGCCGCGAGCGCGTACAGGACGCCCGCCGCGCCGTTGGCGAGGCTCACCCCACCGCCGGGCTCGAACTGGACGATGTCGCCGGGGAACAGGCGGTCGTCGCGTTCCGGCGTCGCCGAGGCGAGGATCGCCTTCGCCAGCGCCTCCCGCAGGGCGGGCCAGCCCTGGGTGAGCCGGGCCCGCCGGGGGAGCCGGCTCGGCTCCGGCGCGGGCGGATCCTGCCCGAGGATCGTCCGTACGGCCCCCTCGATCAGCGCGGGCGGCACCGGGAACGTCTCGACGATCAGCCGGCCGAGCTGGGCGGCCTTGGGCCGGTGGAGCTGCAGCAGCATGGTGGTCATCGGGGCGAACACGCCCAGGTGCAGGCAGGCCAGCGCGTACTCGTCGGCTGCGACGCCGGCCAGCTCGCGCGGCGGCACGAAGCCGGGATTGGCGAGCGTCGGTCGCCTGCGCTCCTCGACGGGGGAGGAGACCTCGAAGTCGATCAGGACCACGCGGTCGCCGTCCACCAGGACGTTGAAGGGGTGCAGGTCGCCGAACACCACGCCGCGCTCGTGCAGCGCCGAGACCGCCGCCCGCACCTTGGCGAGCATCCCGATGGCCCACCCGGCGTAGTCCGCGTCCATGACGGGGGTGCGGTCGGCGCGCGTGAGGGGGTGCTTCTGGGCGATGAGCTGGCTGAGCGAGGTGCCGTCGACGTACTCCTGCACCAGGAAGTGGTGCTCGCCGACGGTGAAGTAATCGCGCAGCGCCGGGACGACGTCGAGGCCGGCCAGGCGCTCCATGATCGCGGCCTCGTGCCGCAGGCGGGTGACGGCGTCGCGTCCCTCGACGTCCAGCCCGGCGTGCGGGCGGGCCTCCTTGAGCACCACCTTCTCGCCGGTGCGCCTGTAGTGCCCCAGGTAGACGCCGCCGCCGTTGGAGAAGTGCAGCACGCCGTCCACCGCGTACGGCACGCCTTCGAGCGTCACCGCGTTGCGCGCGGCCAGGTGGGGTTCGAGGAACACGGGCAGGGTCACCCAGGAGGGCAGGGCGAACGCGGGACCACGCACGTCGGGGACGAGGTCGCCGTCGGCGTTCTCGATCGCGAGGACCCGCTCGCCGTTCTCGTCGAGGCAGTGGCGCTCGGCGAACCCGCCGTAGCGGACGAACAGCGGTCCTTCGCCGTAACGCAGGTCGCTGAGGATGTACGGGCCCTCGACGCCGTCGAGGATCTCGGCGAGCTCCTTGAGCGTCAGCTCAAGCTGGGCCTCGTCCACCGGATAGATGGTGACGAGCTTGCCGCTCGACCCGCGGAAGGCGTACTTGGAGTTCTGCATCGCCATCACGCGCCGGCCGCGCAGGAACTTGAAAGCCAGTCCGCGGGGGACGCAGTAGTCCCAGGCCGCCGCGATCACCCGCTCCGCCTCCGGCACGGAGGAGGAGATGTGGATCTTCCAGCCCTGCGTGGGCAGGGTGGCGCCGGCCGGCGCGTAGTGGAGCCAGGTCCCGCTCGCGGCGTGCGCCCATCCCTCGGGAGCGGGCCGCGCGGCGATGGCGAAGTCGGGATGCTCCTCGCGCTTGGTGTCGAGGGTGTCGTAGAACAAGGGATCTGCGAGGCAGTAAATCTCGTACTTACTAATCACCAGATGTCCCCTCAGGCCGGTCACGTCAAAGAATTCCGGAAATAAAGAGAAGGGCCAAGTTACGCCCGTCAACTGCGCCATGTGAAATCTGCACATAACAACCGTGACGCCGTCATGGGTCGGTGGTGATGCTTTTCATTGCGGTCATCAAGGGGCCTAATGGACTATTCGGTCAAGGGGCTGGTCAAACGCACTGACCGAGGTCTGCGGCGGGTCGGCGAAGGGATAAAGGGCCTGGGCCCAGAAGTCCACGACGCGCATGCGCGCTGCCTGCACGTGGAGGGTTCGGACAGGCAGGCCCGAGCGTCGGCATGCGGAGACCTGTGCCTCGCTACGCGGACGCCCGCGCGTTGTTATGCGGGACCCGTGCGTCGCCGGGTGGAGGCCCGGGCGTGCTTATGCGGAGGCGCGCCTGGCTATGCGGAGGGCCCGCGCGTCGACATGCGGAGACCTGTGCGCTGCTATGCGGAGCGGTGCGTCGCCGTGGGGAGGCCGGCGCGTCGTGCTTTCGGATCCGGGCCGCCCGGCCGGTGAGCGCGGCCTGTGTCAGCGGCGGTCCCCGCCCCTGCAGGGGATCTCGGCGATGAGGCGGAACCAGCCGTCCGGGTCGAGGACCGTTCCCACGACGCCGTCGAGCTCCGCCGCTCTGGTGCGGAGGTTGTCCAGTCCGCTGCCGTCGCCGGGCGGCGTGGAGGGATCGACGCCGTTGTTGGAGACGGTGAGCGTCGCCATGCCGCCCCGCACGACGATCTCGATCGTGCACAGGGTCGCCCTGCTGTGACGCAGGACGTTGGTCACCGCCTCCCGCACCATGATCGCGAACACCGCGCTGATCTCGTCGCCCAGCTCCGCCTCGGTGGCCTCGACGCTGCAGCCGGCGCCGTACGCCCTGAGCACGGCCCGCGCGTTGGCCAGTTCCGAGGCGAGCGAGACGTCACGGAAGGAGCGGGTCACGTTGCGGATGTCGGCGGACGCCTGGCGGATCGACTGCACCACGTCGGCCAGGGCCGGTCGCAGGGGGCTGTCGTCATCCGCGAGGCGATAGGCGAGCTCGCTGCGCAGGGTGGCCAGCCACAGGCGGCTGCTCACGAGGTCGTGCACGTCACGGCCGAACTGCTCGCGGGCTTCGGCCGCCGCCTGCCGCGCGGCCTCGGCCTGCGTGGCGCGCAGCCGGCGCAGGCGCATCGCGAGGACCACCAGCGCGGCGATCGGGAGCGTACCGAGCAGAGCCAGCAGGGTGAGCAGGACGACGTTCTGCACGTGGGGCAAGTGACGACCCTCCAGTCATCCTTGCCGTAACATCGGCCTCGCCATTCGGTACATACACCAGATCTTTGCATACCGGTCACGAAATATGGCTACTTTGTCAATGTCGAAGTAGGTTCTATTGCCGTCGCGTATAGGGCTTTCCGGTGGTGCCCTAAAAACGGGCCTTCACGAATTGTGAATCCGGCTGTAACAATTCTGGAGCCGTGCCCGTTTTGGAGGGAAGGTGTGGAAAGCGTGGCGCTCAGGCGAGCGCCCGTACCGCCGCCCCGAACACCACGGGCAGGCGCCGCGCGGCGGGCACGATCATCCGGGCCGCGGGAGGATGCCGCCTGGCCCCCACCAGAGCGGCCGTCAGCAGACGGGAACGCCACGACAGGCGCCGCCAGGCGGCCTCGTACTCCTCGGGGCGCCCCGCCCGCAGGCATGAGACCAGCGCGTGGGCCGACAGCAGCGCGAGCGAGATCCCCTCACCGGTGAGCGCGTCGACGTAGCCCGCGGCGTCGCCGACGAGCAGCACCCGCCCGGCCACCCGCCGCCGCACCCGCTGGCGCAGCGGACCGGCCCCGCGCACGGGGGTGGCGGGAGGGCCGTCCAGCCGGGCGAGCAGGCCGGGGAACCGCGCCAGGTGCTCGTCGTAGGTCCGCCGTTCGCTGCTGAGCACGGCCACGCCGATCAGGTCGTCGCCCACCGGGGTGACGTACGCCTCGCCGCCGGGCGCCCAGTGCACCTCCACGAAGTCCGTCCACGGCGCGACCCGGTAGTGACGGCGCAGGCCGTATCTGCGGGGGCCGCCGGACGGCAGGCCGAGCCCGAGCCGCGTCCTGATCGGCGAGTGCAGCCCGTCGGCCGCGACCAGCCACCGCGCGCTCAGTTCCCGGACGCCTGCTTCCCGGCCGTACGGTTCCCGCGTACGCGGTTCCTGAACACGCGGTTCCCTGCCGGACGGTTCTCCGGCACGGAACTCCAGACCCGACGTGCCGCGTGACTCCGGGCCGTATGGTCCCCGGCCACGCAGTTCGGGCCGGTGCAGTTCCGGGCCGTGCAGCTCGGACCCGTGCAATTCAGGCCACCGCGGCTTCGGGTCACCCAAGTCTGCAGCACGCGGTTCTGGAGCACGCAGTTCCGGGGCACACAGCTCCAGATCGCACAGGTCCGGGCCGCCTGTCACGCGGGCGCGTACGCCCTCATCAGCGGCGTGCACCGCGTCCACCCGGCCCGGCACGAGGCGGACGCCGAGGTCCCGGGCGCGGAGGGCGAGCGCCTCGTGCAGGGCCGTGCGGCGCACGCCCAGCCCGTGGCCGTCCCGGAACTCCGCCTGCACCCGGTGGGGCCCGTCCACGTAGCGGATGCCGCGGAACGGCCTGCCGTCCGGCATCTCCACCCCGAGGTCCGCCAGCGCGGCGGCGCCGGTAGGCATCAGGCCCTCCCCGCACGCCTTGTCGACCGGGCCGGTCCGCGGTTCGACGACGACCGTCTCCATTCCGGCCAGCGCCGCGTGGATGGCCGTGGCCAGCCCGGCGGGCCCGCCGCCGGCGACCAGCAGGTCGATCACGCCGCGGTCCCCGCCCCTGCGCCGGGTGCGGCCGAGCCGGTGGCCGCGGTGGCGAGGGCGGTGTTCTCACAGCGCAGGCGTACGGCCATGAGCGGCACGTTGAGCAGGGTGAAGGCCAGCGCCGTCAGCCAGGCGGAGTGCACGAGCGGCAGCGCCGCGCCCTCCACCGCCACCGCGACGTAGTTGGGGTGGCGCAGCCACCCGAACCGGTACGGCCCGCGCCGTACGAGCGGCAGACCGGGCACGACGATGACCTGCGTGTTCCACTGGGGGCCGAGCGTGGTGACGCACCACCACCGCAGCCCCTGCGCGGCCAGGACCAGCACGAACATCGGCCAGCCCAGACCGGGGACGAACGGCCGGTCCGCCAGCCACACCTCCAGCAGGCATCCGGCCAGCAGACCGGTGTGCAGGGCGACCATCCAGGGATAGTGGCCCCTGCCGTACACCACGCCGCCCCGGCCGAGGCTCCAGCGGGCGTTGCGGCGGGCGACGACCAGCTCGGCGAGGCGCTCAACCGCGACGAGCGCGATGAGCAGCACATACCAGGGCGACACGGGCCAGGACGACACGGGCCAGGACGACACGGCTTCTCCCTACCAGCGCAGCAGGACGAGTTCGGAGCAGAACCCCGGGCCCATCGCCAGCAGCATGCCCGGCGTGCCCGGCGGCGGGGGCCGCAGCGCGAGGGTGTCGCGCAGCACGTGCAGCACCGAGGACGACGACAGGTTCCCGTTGGTGGCCAGCGAACGCCAGGTGAGGTCGAGCGCGCCGTCCGGGAGCGCGAGCGTCTCCGCGACGGCCTCCAGCACCTTGGGGCCGCCGGGATGGCAGACCCAGGCGGTGATGTCGTCCGCGGTGAGGCCGTGGTCGGCGAGGAACCCGTGCACGTCGTCGCCCAGATAGGTGCGGACCACGTCGGGCACCCCGGCGTCCAGCACGACGCGGAAGCCGGTGTCGCGGACGTCCCAGCCCATCACGCGTTCCGAGCCGGGATAAAGGTGGCTGCGCGTGCCCACCACCGTCGGGCCGGCCGCATCCGCCGGTAACGGCTCGCGCTCGTCCCCGTACGCGACCACGGCGGCGGCGCCGTCTCCGAACAGGGCGCCTGCCACGAGGTTGGCGGTGGAGGTGTCGTCGCGCTGCAAGGTGAGGGAGCACAGCTCGACCGAGAGCAGCACGGCCACGTGGCCGGGCCAGCCGCGCAGGTAGTCGTGCAGCCGGGCGATTCCGGCCGCTCCCGCCACGCACCCGAGGCCGAACACCGGCACCCGCTTCACGTCCGGGCGGAGCCCGATCCGGTTGGCCAGCCTGGCGTCCAGCGACGGCGCGGCGACGCCGGTGACCGACGTGCACATGATCATGTCGACGTCCGCCGGGGTGAGCCCGGCCGCGTCCAGCGCCCCCGTTATGGCCTGCGCGCCCAGGTCGAGCGCGGCCTCGATGAACAGGTCGTTGGCCGCGCCGAAGCCGTCGAGCTTGCCGTACTGGTCGAGCGGCAGCACCAGGTTGCGGTGCTCCACCCGGGCGCCGGCGTGCAGCCGGTCGAGAAGCCGGCGATCGGCGCCAGGCGGAAGGCAGACCCGCGCGAGCGCGTCCGCGATCTCCGCCTGCGAGTGGCGATGCGGGGGAACGACACCGTGGACGGCCGCGATCCGCGTCATCTCACATCCTCGTGCAGGCGAAAACCGTGACAATTCCCTCTTGCCCGTTGGGGGCCCCGGCATACATTTCGGTGCGGATCGTGATCTGTCGTAGATGCCCCGTTACGCTCAAAACGTGACCGGTTCAGGGGAACTGCCCGAGGACGCGGCGGCCGGCAGCGGCGCGGGCGCCGCCGTGCCGGTCCAGGACGCGCGTCGCGCGGCCTCCTCCTCGGCGGGCATCGAGAGCGTCGCGGGCATCGAGAGCGTCGAGGGCGCTGAGGGTGTCGAGGGCATGGAGGGCATCCGGGGCGAGGCGGCTGCCGAGGGCCAAGGGGCCGCCGGGGATCCCAAGGTGACCGGAACTGCCGCGATGACCAGGGACGCCAGGACGAACAGGGCGGCGGGGGTGGCGTCTACCGCGGCCGGGTCAGCGGGAGTGGCCGCAGTGGCGCGTATGGTGGCCGGGCTGGCCAGGGCGTGTCACCCGGGTCCGACAGCGGCGGTGACGACGCTGGTCACGGCGCTCGTGGCGGTCGCCGGATGGGGGCCGGCCGGGACGGTGCTGACCGCTCTCGCCGTGCTGACCGGTCAGCTGTCCGTGGGCTGGTGCAACGACGCCGTGGACGCCGCCAGGGACGCCGGGGCAGGCAGGACGTCCAAGCCGATCGTGGCGGGTCTGGTGTCCGCGCGCACGGTGCGCGTCGCGGCGTTCGCCGCACTGGTGGCCTGCGTGCCGCTCTCGCTGACCTGTGGTGTGGTGGCCGGGGTGACGCACCTGGTCGCCGTCGCCGCGGCCTGGGCCTACAACCTGTGGCTCAAGGGCACGGCGGCCTCGTGGGTGCCGTACGCGGCGGGGTTCGGCGCGGTGCCGGTGTTCGTGACGACCGGAACGCCCGGCCACGCCCCGCCGGTCTCACCGCCGGTCTCATCCCCGGCGTGGTGGGCCGTACTCGCCGCGGCGCTGCTCGGCTGCGCGGCGCACCTCGCGAACGTGCTGCCCGACATCGAGACGGACGTCGCGACGGGGGTGCGGGGCTGGCCGCAGCGTCTCGGCCCCGCCCGAGCGCGGCGTGTCCTGCCGCTGCCGTTGCTGGCCGCGTCGGCGCTGCTGGTGGTCGCGCCTCCGGGACCGGCAGGCCCGGCCCGATGGCTCGCGTTCGCCGGAGTGGCCGCGTGCGCCGCGGCCGGTCTGCTGCTCGCCCGGCGCGTGGCCGCGGCGCCCTTCGCCGCCGCGATCGGTGCGGCCGGGATCGACGTCCTGCTGCTCGCCGCCACGCCGGGCGTCGTCAGCGGAGGCTGAGGCTGAGGCTCAGGCAAGGCGGCCGGGTGTCCCCCTGGGATCGCGGGCGGGCGTAACCGCGACGACCCCGAGCAGGGACACCTAGAGCAGGGACACCTACTAGAGCAGGGACACCTGAAGGAATCACTTGCGGGGGAGGAACAGTCCCAGTGCCACGGCCGCGATCGGCACCAGACAGAGGACGGTGAAGACGCCCTGCGGGCCGTACGCCTCCGCCGTGACGCCGAGCACCGGCGCGGCGAGCCCGCCGACGCTCACGCCGAGCCCGAGCGTGACACCGGCGGCGGTGCCCGGCCGGTTGGGCAGGTAGTCCTGGCCCAGCTTCACCAGCACGGCGAACGGGATGTTGACCGCGATGCCCGCGAGCACGGCGAACAGCATCGGCAGGCAGGGCCCCGGCAGCAGGCGCAGCCCGGCGAGCGCGGGTATGGCGAGCAGGCCGCCGATCTGCACGGTTCGCACGAGTCCCATCCGGTCGGCGAGGCGTCCCCCGAGGAGGGTGCCCGCGACCCCGCCGACCAGGAAGCAGGCCAGGGCCGCGCCCGCGAGGCCGCGTCCGGCGTCGAGATGCCTGATCCAGAACAGCTCGATGAAGGTGAGCACGCCGAAGAACGTCACCGACCTGACGACCTCGATGCCGGTGAGGACCATGAACGGCGCCCACCTGTCGGTGCCCGCGCGCGTGCCCGCCGCGCCCGCCCGGGCCGGGGGCCGGTTCCGGAGCAGCGCGAACGCGACGAGCAGGGCCGGTGGGATGAACAGGACCGTGGCGCCGACGCCCATCGCGATGAGGACGGGCGTGGCCAGCACGGGCGCGAGGAAGAAGCCGACGCTCCCGCCCGCCGCGAAGACGCTCATCGCCGTCGCGCTGTCTCCCGCCGTCTCTCTGGCCCCCTTGCCCGCCGCCGGGTGGAACATGGCCACGCCGAGCCCGGACAGCAGCACGAGGGCCCAGACCACGGGGTAGGGCTCCACCAGCCCGGACAGGCCGAGGCCGAGCCCGGCCAGCGCGACACCGGCGGCGGCGAGCCAGCCCAGGCGGAATCGGTCGACGGCCAGGCCGATGAACGGCTGCGGAATCGAACTGCCCAGGGCCGCGGCCATCGTCAGCCCGGAGGCCGCCACGTAGCCGTAGTGCCGGTCGAGCACGAAGTAGGGCAGGCAGGCCGGCACGAGTCCCTGGTAGAGGTCGTCGACGGCGTGCGCCGTAGCCCACAGCCACATGCGCCGCCACGCGGACGCCGCCCGCGCCGCCGGCGCCTGAACGGATGTCTGTGTCACTGATCGTCTCCTTGAGAGGCTCCGTCGAGCATCCCGGACGACCCTGGCGGCGAACTAGCGATATTCTGCCGAGTCATGTCGGCAACCCGCCATCCCTCCGGCGGCGGCGCGTCCCGCGTGCCGCTGGCCCACCGTCAGCGCATCGACTGGCACGACCACGCCTCCCACCAGATCATCCATCCGCATCGCGGGGTGTTGCGGATCTCGACGCCGATCGGCGACTGGGTGGTGCCACCGCATCGGGGCGTGTGGATCCCGGCGGGAGTGGCGCACGCGCACGAGGCGTACGGGCCGACCGAGATGCGGGCGCTGCTCTTCGGCCCGACGGTCAACCCGCTGCGGCTGGACCGGCCCACGGTCATGGCGATCACGCCTCTGCTGCGGGAGGTCGTGGTCGCCCTGACCGGCGACGACGAGCCGACGCCGGGTCAGCGGGCCAACCTCGAACGCGTGCTGCTCGACCAGCTCCGCGAGGTCGAGGCGCTGCCGCTGTGCCTGCCGACGCCGTCCGATCCCCGGCTGCGCGACGTGGCCGCGATCCTGGAGGCCGATCCGGCGGACGGCCGTACGCTCGCCGAGCTGGGCGCGGTGGTGGGCGCGTCGGAACGCACGCTCAGCAGGCTGTTCCGCGCGGAGACCGGCATGAGCTTCCCGCAGTGGCGCACCCAGCTTCGGCTGCATCACGCGCTCATCCTGCTGGCCGGCGGCCGGTCGGTGACCTCGACGGCCGCCGCGTGCGGTTACAGCGGCCCCAGCGCGTTCATCCAGTCGTTCAAGCACGCCTTCGGCACGACCCCGCACGCGTACGTGCGCGCGTGAGGCGGCCGGTCACGGCCGGGCGAGCACCACGTAGCCGCCCTCCAGGAACACCACCCGGTAGCCGCCTCGGCCGTGGAGGGGCGCGGAGCTCAGCCCAGGACCGAGAACCAGCGGCCGGCCTCGGTCCACACCTCCACGGGGCGGAAGCCGGTGCGTGCGGCGAGCGGCCCGATGTCCGACACGCTGACCCGCGCCCAGGCGAACCACCCGGTGACCCTGCCCTCCCGCCGCAGCCGCACCCGTTCCGTACGGGTCGCGGCGCCGGGCGGGTCGAGCTCGGCGACGACCTCGCCGCCGGGACGCAGCAGCTCGCGGGCCCGGCGCAGCAGGGCGTCGGGGTCGCCGCCGATGCCGATGTTGCCGTCGGCCAGCAGCACGGTGCCCCAGCGGCCCGCTCCGGGCACGTGGCCGAACACGTCGCGGCAGAGGGCACGCCCGCCGGCCAGGCGGGTGAGCCGTACGGCCCGGGGGGTGACGTCGATGCCGAGCGCCTGCACGCCGCGCCTCGTCAGCGCCACGGTCAGCCGCCCCGGTCCCGAGCCCACGTCGAGCGTGGGGTCGGCGCAGCGGGCGAGCATGGCCTCGTCCCCTTCGGCGTCGTGGAGCCAGCGCCACGCCTCCAGCGGCCAGGTGCCGCCGTCGGCCGACTCGACCTCGACTCGCGCGCCGTCCAGCGACTCGGCGTAGAGCGGGCCGATCACGCGGGGACGTCCGCGCCGAGGGCGGCCAGCGTCGCCGCGAACCGCGAGGAGGGGATCCGCGCGGCCACCGCGTGCGCGTCCGCGGCGGTGTCCACGTCGGTCAGCTCGGGCAGCAGAGCGGTCCGCACGCCCGCGGCGCGGATCCGCTCCATCAGCAGCGCGCCCGTGTCGGGCCGGGACATCGGCAGCCCGTCCAGCAGGGCGGGATCGGGCGTGCGCTGCCCGAGCAGCCAGAACCCGCCGTCGGAGGCCGGGCCGACCACGACGTCGTGCCCGTCCAGCAGCCGCACCGCCTCGCTCAGCAGCGCGGGGGTGACTTGCGGCGTGTCCATGCCGATCAGCACGACCGGCACGGGAAGGGCCGTCCACGCGTCGGCGAAGGCGGCGGTCAGCCGTTCGGCCAGGTCGCCGCCCCGCTGCGCGACCACGTCGCACCCTGCGGGCAGCCAGGGCCCCGGCTCGCCGAGCAGGGCCAGCACCCGGCGCGCGGCGGGGGTGGCGGCGACGGCCGACAGGGTGTCGCGCAGTGCCGCCTCCGCGAGCGCGGCGGCCTCTTGAGCCGTGTACGGCGGCGTGAGCCGGGTCTTCACTGCCCCCGGCACGGGCGACTTGGCGATCACGACGAGCTGCGCCGCGGCCCCGCCCGTGGCCGGCGTCACGCCGCCCGCCACATGTCGCGCACCGTACGCACGGTGCCGCGGACCGTCCCCGTCACCTTCGAGTGGCCCACCCGCGGCAGGTAGTCGACGTCGACCTCGCCGATGCGCCAGCCCGCCTCGCTCGCCCGCAGCACCATCTCCAGCGGGTAGCCGAACCGCCGGTCCCGCAGGCCCAGGTCCAGCAGCGCCGTACGGCGGGCGGCGCGCATCGGGCCGAGGTCGTGCAGGGGCGCGCCGGTGCGGCGGCGCAGCCGCCAGGCGAGCACCTGGTTGCCCAGCCGGGCGTGCGCGGGCCAGGCCGACGCGGTGACGGGCCTGCGGCGGCCCAGCACCAGGTCGGAGTCGCCGCGCACCACATCCTCCGCGACGTACGGAAGCTGCCGGGGATCCAGGGAGGCGTCGGCGTCCATGAAACACACGACGGGGGCGGTCGCCGCCTCCAGGCCCGCGTGGCAGGCGGCGCCGAAGCCCGGCCTGGGCTCGCTCACCACGAGCGCGCCGTGCCGGGCGGCGACCTCGGCCGACCCGTCGGTGGATCCGTTGTCCACCACGATGGGCCGGTAGCCGTCCGGCATGCGGCCGAGCACCCAGGGCAGCGCCGCCGCCTCGTCGAGGCAGGGAAGCACCACATCGATCTGCATGCCGCAGAAGCTAGAGCCCAGGGGGCCGCCGAGTTCTTACGAAGTGACTACGGGGCTGCCCAGAGGGTCCGGACGGCGGCCACGGTGCGCCTACGGTGGCGGTCGTGACGGCACGACAGGGGGCGCCGGCGGAGCGGCAGGGCTCGCCGGCGGGCGGACGGGCTGCGCCGGCGGCGCGGTGGAGGGCGCTCACGGCCCGGCAGCGGGCGCTGGTGGTCTGGGCGGCGCTGGTGGTGGGCGCGTTCGCGGTAGGCGGGCTGCTGCACGCCCGCGGGGTGCTGCGCATCGACCACCTGCCGCCGCTGCACGCGCTGGCGCGCCTGCCCACGCCCGCGCTGCTTCCTGCCGTGGTCTTCGCCGCGGTCGCGGTCCCCGTGCTGCCCCGGCTGACCGCGAACCCGCCGATGCGCGCGGCGCCGGCCGCGGCCTTCGCCGCGTCGCTCGCGTGGACGGTGCTGCTGGCGGTGTCGGGGGACGGGCTGGCGTGGCCGTTCACCCACCCGCAGGAGTACCTGGCCGGGCTCGGGGCCGTGGGCGACGATCCCCTCGGCTGGCTCGCCGGGTTCACCCGGGATCTGCCTGCCTATCCCACGCACGTACGAGGTCATCCGCCGCTGCCGGTGCTGGTGCTGTGGGCGCTGGCGGCCATCGGGCTGCCCGGGCCGTTCTGGGCCGCCCTCCTCGTGGTCGTGACGGGGTGCTCTGCCACGGTCGCGATCGGCCTGACCGTGTGGCGCGTCGCGGGGGAGGACGCGGCCCGGCGCGTGCTGCCCCACCTCGCCCTGTGCCCGGCGGCGGTGTGGATCGCGACGACCATGGACGCGTTCTTCGCGGGCGTGGGGGCGTGGGGGACGGCGCTGCTGGTGCTCGGCGCGCGGAGCCGGGCGGGCCGGGTGGTGCTCGGCCTCGGCGCGGGGCTGGCGCTGGGCGCGCTGCCCTACCTCAGCTACGGCATGGTGCCGTTCCTGCTCGTCCCCCTCGTCGCGGCGCTCGTGGTGGGGGTGCCGCGTTCGACCGTGGCCGCCTGCCTGGCGGGGATGGCCGCGGTGAGCGCGCTGTTCGCCGCCGGGGGGTTCTGGTGGCCGGCCGGTGTGCTCGCCACCCACGCCGAGTGGGCGGCCGATCCCGGCGCAGAACGGCCCTACCTGTACTTCCTGGTCGCCAACCTGGCCGTGCTCGCCCTGGTGACCGGCCCGGCCACCGCCGCCGGCCTCGTGGCCCAGGGACGTGCCCGCGACCGGATCCTGCCGATGGCGGCCCTGGTCGCGGTGCTCGCCCTCGACGTCAGCGGCGTCACCAGGGGCGAGGTGGAGCGGATCTGGCTGCCGTACGCCCTGTGGGTCGCCGCGGCGGCCGGACGCACCGGAACCGGCCGGGAGGGCGACCGCCGCCTGCTCGTGGTGCAGGCGGTGGTGGGCCTGCTGCTGCAGGGCTTCGTGAAATCTCCCTGGTGACTCAGCCGGCCGTCCCGAGAGGGGCGTGGGCGAACTCCCGCATGCCGTCGGCGAAGCGGATCCGCGCCCGGAAGCCGAGGTCGGCGGCGGCGCGGTCCGGGGAGGCCACGATGTGCCGGACGTCGCCCAGCCGGTAGCGGCCGGTGACCTCCGGCGCGGGTCCGCCCCGGGCCACGCTGAGCGCCTCGGCCAGGTCGCCGATCGTGTGGGGCTCGCCGCTGGCCACGTTGTACGCGCGGAGCCGGCCGGGCGGGGCGGCCTCCAGCGTGTCCAGCGCGGCGAGGTTGGCCGCCGCGACGTCGCCGACGTGGACGAAGTCCCTGCGCTGGCCGCCGTCCTCGAACACCAGCGGCGCCCGCCCCGCCTCCAGCGCGGACCGGAAGATCGCGGCCACCCCGGAGTAGGGAGTGTCGCGAGGCATCCCCGGGCCGTACACGTTGTGGTAGCGCAGGGCGACCGCCACGCCGCCGGTCTCACGGGCCCAGTTGGCCGCCAGGTGCTCCTGGGCGAGCTTGCTCGTGGCGTACGCGTTGCGCGGATCGGGCGCGACGTCCTCGTCCACGGTTCCCGGCGACAGGGGGCGCCCGCAGCGCGGGCACACCGGCTCGAACCGCCCCTCGGCCAGGTCCTTCTCGGCCCGGGGGCCGGGCCGCACCCGGCCGTGTTCGGCGCAGTCGTAGACGCCCTCGCCGTAGATGACCATCGATGACGCCAGGACCAGCCGGGAGACCCCGTGCCGCGCCATCGCGGCGAGCAGCACCGCGGTCCCGAGGGCGTTGACCGACACGTACGCCGGCAGGTCGGACACGTCGACGCCCAGGCCGACCTTGGCCGCCTGGTGCACCACGGCGTCGGCTCCGGCGACCGCGCGGGCGACGGCGTCCTCATCCCGCACGTCGCCCACCGTGACGTCCTCGCCGCCGCGCAGGTCGAATCCTCGCACCTCATGCCCGGCGTCGCGCAGCAACCCGGCGACGCCGCTCCCGATGAAACCGGCCGCGCCGGTGACCACGATCTTCATCTCGCCACGGTATCGGCGCCCTGCCCAGGTGAAAGTTTCACAATCCTTACGGAACGACCGGCGGGGACGCGGCCGGTCCTTTGACCGGTTCCCTCGGCCGACCGATCATCCGGGCTACATCGTTGGCGGACTTCGTCTCCGGAAGGTGGGAGCTGTGCCCAGACTGTCATGGCCTGCCGGATGGGTTGCGGCGGGCGCCGTCGCCGCCGCGCTGCTGGCGGCCAACATCACCGCGCCGCCCGTGCTCGCGGGCAGTGTGGCCCAGATGCACGCCGTCCGCATGCTGACCACGGTCTCGCCGTCGCCCTCGGCCTCGCCGGGAGCGGACGTGAGGCCGCCGACGGGGCCGGGGGACCTGCGGGCGTGCCCGCCGCCCCCGCCGCCGAGCGGGAGCTTCCAGGGTTCGGTCGGCCTGTGCTGGACGGCGTCCACCGACAACACCGGGGTCGCCGAATACAGGGTGTACATGCTCACGGCGAACGGTTTCGTCCTGGTGGCCTCCACCTTCCAGACGACGGCCGTCGTCACCGGGCTGGGCGGCGACCGGACCTACGCGTTCTACGTCGTCGCCAGGGACGCCGCCGGCAACGTGAGCCCGCCGAGCGCGCTGGTCAGCGCCCCGGCACTGGGCGCGGGACCGACGCCGACCCCCGCCCCGACCGACACCACGCAGCCGACCAAGCCGACGGGGCTGCAGGGCGACTGCGTGCCCGACTTCAACGGGACGTCGCTGTGCTGGACGGGGTCCACCGACGACGTCGGGGTCACCGGCTACGACGTCTACCGGCGCACCGACACCGGCTGGGCGCGGGTGGCCAGAGACCTGCCCGCCACGGCTCGGTCCTTCACCGAGGCCGGCTACAGCAACGTCCCGGGTCAGCAGTACATGTACTTCTCGCCCGGTCGCTCGTACGTCTACGTTGTCGTGGCCAAGGACGCCGCCGGCAACGTCAGCGAGCCGTCCGACCTGGTGACCTCCACGGTGCCGAGCGACTACCCCACCCACTCGGCCTCCCCGACCCCCGCGGCGACGTGCCGGGTCGAATACGACTCCTGGACGTGGCCCGGCGGCTTCGGAGCCAATGTGAAGATCACCAACATCGGTTCCGCCGACATCGACGGGTGGGAGCTGCGCTTCGCCTTCCCCGAGCAGGGACAACAGCTCACCAGCGGCTATTCGGCGACCTGGTCCCAGTCGGGCAGGGACGTCACGGCCGTGAACGCGGACTGGAACGCGACGATCAAGCCCGGTGCGTCCGTGCACATCGGGTTCAACGGCACCCACACCGGCGCCAACCCCGATCCCCGGAGCTTCACCCTCAACCTCCGCACCTGCGTGGTGAGCTGATCCCCGCCGCCGTACGGCCCGCCTCCGTGTGGGGCGGGCCGTGGTGAGAGGGCCCGGTGGCCGGCCGTTGTGCTCGCCACCCGGGCCGCTCGGCTGAAATTTTCACGGTTCTTGCGGAACGACCGGCGGGGACGCGGCCGGTCCTTTGACCGGTTCCCTCGGCCGACCGATCATCCGGGCTACATCGTTGGCGGACTTCGTCTCCGGAAGGTGGGAGCTGTGCCCAGACTGTCATGGCCTGCCGGATGGGTTGCGGCGGGCGCCGTCGCCGCCGCGCTGCTGGCGGCCAACATCACCGCGCCGCCCGTGCTCGCGGGCAGTGTGGCCCAGATGCACGCCGTCCGCATGCTGACCACGGTCTCGCCGTCGCCCTCGGCCTCGCCGGGAGCGGACGTGAGGCCGCCGACGGGGCCGGGGGACCTGCGGGCGTGCCCGCCGCCCCCGCCGCCGAGCGGGAGCTTCCAGGGTTCGGTCGGCCTGTGCTGGACCGCGTCCTCCGACGCCACCGGGGTCACCGAATATGAGGTGTTCCTCCTCACCGCCGACGGTTTCGTCTCGGTGGCCTCCACCTCCCGTACGACGGCCGTCGTCACCGGGCTGGGCGGCGGGGACCGGACCTACACGTTCTACGTCGTCGCCAAGGACGCCGCGGGCAACGTGAGCCCGCCCAGCGCGCTGGTCAGCGCCCCGGCGCTCGGCGCGGGACCGACGCCGACCCCCGCCCCTGACGACACCACGCCGCCGACCAGGCCTGCCGGACTGCGGCCCAACTGCATTCCCGACTTCAAGGGGACCTCGCTGTGCTGGACGGGGTCCACCGACGACGTCCGGGTCGTCGGCTATGACGTCTACCGGCGCACCGCCACCGGCTGGACGCGGGTGGGCACGTCCATCGGCACGTACTTCACCGAGGGCAACCTCGTCACCGGCCAGTCGTACTCCTACTTCGTCGCGGCCAAGGACGCCGCCGGCAACGTCAGCCCGCCGTCCGACGTGGTGATCGCCACGGCGTCCGGCGGCTATCCCACCTACACGCCGCCGCCGGTCAACTGCAAGATCGAATACACGGCGTGGTCGTGGAGCGGCGGCTTCTCGGCAAGCGTGACGATCATCAACCTGGGCCAGACGCCGATCGACAACTGGACGCTGCGCTTCGTCCTCCCGGACGCCGGGCAGAAGGTCACCAGCGGCTGGTCGGCCACCTGGTCCCAGTCCGGAAAGGACGTCACCGCCGTGGCCATGCCGTGGAACTCGGTGATCCAGGGCGGCGGGTCCCTGCAGATCGGGTTCAACGGCAGCCACACCGGTGCCAACCCCGATCCCACCGGCTTCCGGCTGAACGGCGGCACCTGTATCCAAGGCTGACCGCCGTCCATCCTGCCCCGCCCGTCCTGCCCCGCCCGTCCGCTCCGGCCGGGCGGGCGGTGTCCGTTTCCGGCGGACAGGCGGGGGCAGTCAGGACGTATGCCGCTGCTCGACACCACGCTGCTCCTGCTGCTCGAGGGCTACGCCTGGCTGCCGGCCCGTTGGCGGGAGGCCCAGGGAGTGATCGCCCAGGGAAAGATGGGCCACGGAGAGAGTGCCCAGACAGAGATGGGCCAGGCAGCGATGGCCCGCACCCGGCTGATGGGCCGGGACGCCGTCGTGCTGCGCGGGCCGGACGCCGTCAGGTTCTTCTACGACGACAACCACGTCCAGCGGGCACCCGCGCTGCCCGAGCCGATCAAGAGCACGTTGTTCGGCCACGGCGCGGTGCACACGCTCGACCAGGCCGCGCACAGGGCGCGCAAGGGCATGTTCATGTCCCTGATGACGCCGGAAAGCGTCGCCTCCCTGGTGGGCGAGGCCACCGCGGCGTGGTACGCGGCGGTGGCGACGTGGCACGGCAGGGGAGACGTCGTGCTCTTCGACGAGGCCGCCCGCGTCCTCACCCGGGGTGCGTGCCGGTGGGCGGGCATCCCGCTCGCCGAGGAGGAAACCGGGCCCCTCGCCGGCGACCTCGTCGCGCTGGTCGACGGCTTCGGGTCACCGGGCCCGCGGCACTGGCGGGCCCGCGCCGCCCGAAAGCGCCGCGAGGCGTGGCTGGCGGGACTGGTCGGGGAGGTGCGCCGCGGCGCCCTGCGGGTGCCGGACACCTCGGCGCTCGCCGTGGTCGCCCGCCACCTGGAGCCCGACGGGGAGCGGCTCGCACCCCGGATCGCCGCGGTCGAGCTGCTCAACCTGGTGCGTCCCACGGTCGCGGTGAGCTGGTTCGTCACGTTCGCCGCGCACGCGCTGCACCACTGGCAGGTCACCCGGGTCCGCCTGACCGAGGACACCGACGGCACGTACGCCGAGGCGTTCGCCCATGAGGTGCGGCGCTTCTACCCGTTCGCGCCGTTCGTGGCGGGAACGGCCGTCAAGGACCTCACCTGGAAGGGCGAGCAGATCCTGGCCGACTGGCTCGTGCTGCTCGACATCTGGGGCCAGAACCACGATCCGGCGCTCTGGCCGCACCCGTATACCTTCGACCCGCAGCGCTTCATCGGCCGAGGGATCGGCCCGTACGACCTGATCCCGCAGGGCGGGGGCGACCCGGTGACCGGCCACCGGTGCCCGGGAGAGCCGGTCGCCGTGGGCTTGCTGAAGGCCCTCGCTCCTCGACTGGCGAAGCTGGACTACACCGTGCCGGAGCAGGACCTCACCATCTCGCCCTACCGGATCCCTGCCCGGGTGGCGAGCGGCTTCGTCCTGCGGCCGGCCGGGGCGGCCGCGCCCCCCGAGACGGCGGGGGCGAAACGGCCGCGCCCGGCGGTTCATCCCTTGTAGTTGAACACCTGGCGCAGCGTGTGCCGGACCTCCACGAGGTCCTTCTGGTCCGCCATCACCTGGTCGATCGGCTTGTACGCCTCCGGGTGCTCGTCGACCAGCGCGGCGGCACGGTCGGCGTTCCAGGTCCGCCCGCGCATCGCCTCCTTGAGCGACGCCGCCGACAGCTCGCGCTTCGCCCGGCTCCGCGACATCCTGCGCCCCGCGCCGTGCGAGCAGGAGTTGTACGACAGCGGGTTGCCCCGCCCGCGCACGATGTAGGAGCGGGTGCCCATCGAGCCCGGGATCACGCCCTCGTCCCCGGTGTCCGCCTTGATCGCGCCCTTGCGGGTGATCCACAGCTCCTTGCCGTCATGGACCTCCAGCTGCGTGAAGTTGTGGTGGCAGTTGATCGTGCGGACCCGGGCGCCGGAGCCGACGACGCGGAACAGCGCATCGCTCAGCACCTTGTCCATCCGCGCCCGCGACGCCATCGCGTAGCGCTGCGCCCACAGCATGTCCTCGATGTACGCGGTGAACTCCGGGGTGCCCTGGGTGAAGTAGGCGAGGTCGTAGTCCTCCATCCCGATCCCGAGGCTGCGCATGAGCCGCTTCGCGCCGTTGATGTGCGCGGTGGCGAGCTGGTTGCCGATCCCGCGCGAGCCGGAGTGCAGCACGGTCCACACCCGGTCGCGCTCGTCGAGGCAGACCTCTACGAAGTGGTTGCCCGAGCCGAGGGTCCCGAACTGGCAGGCCACGGTGTTCTCCTGCTTGGGCGTCAGGCCGGTGTGCGGCCGGCCGAGGTCGCCGAGCGCCCGGTCCACCGCCCGGTCGTCGTGCCCCTTGCCCACTCCCGCCGGGATGCGCCGCTCCACCAGCCGCATCAGCGGGTCGAGCGAGTCGGGCAGGTCGGCGGCCGTGAGCGTGGTCTCGGTCGCGACCATGCCGCAGCCGATGTCCACGCCGACGGCGGACGGGATGATCGCGCCCTCCGTCGGGATGACGGAGCCGACCGTCGCCCCGATCCCGACGTGTGCGTCGGGCATGAGCGCGACATGATCGGGCACGAACGGCAGGCGCGCCGCCCGGGCGGCCTGGTCGATCGTCCCGTCGTCGATCTCGCTCGCCCAGGACAGCACCTTCGGGGCGATGTGCTTCGGCATGGTTGGAACTCCTTCTTGGGTCGAGATCCACTGTGCCGGGCACCGGCGGGAATCCCAACCGAATATCGAGGCGAAAGTCGTTTGCCGCCCTACCCGCCCGTCGCCCATCATGCCGGGATGAGCGACGATTCCCGGGACCGCGCCGGCCTGGACGAGGAGCAGCGGCGTCGCCGTACCGGTGACGGCCCGCCCCCGCCCGCCGGCGGCGTACGACTGCCGTGGACCGCGGTGCCCGCGCACCTGCGGCTGGCCGTCGAGCGGCACCTCGGAGATCACGTGGCCGAGGCCGTCACCCAGCCCGGCAGGTTCTCCCCGGGCGTGGCGGCCCGCCTGCGGCTCGCCGGTGGGGGCAGGGCCTTCGTCAAGGCGGTCGGGCCCGAGCCGAACCCGATCAGCCCCGGCATCCACCGAGCGGAGGCCCGGGTGGCCGCCGCGCTGCCGGCCACGGCGCCCGCGCCCCGGCTGCTCGCCTCCTTCGACGAGGACGGCTGGGTGGTCCTGCTGTTCGAGGACGTCGAGGGCCGCACCCCCGCCCAGCCCTGGACGGCGGCGGAGCTCGGCCTCGTGCTCGGCGCGGTGGCCGATCTGGCCGAGACGCTCACCCCCGCGCCCGTGGCCGTGCCGTCGGCCGGCGAGCGGCTCGCGGAGGAATACCAGGGATGGCGGCGCCTGGCTGCCGGCTCGGGCAGCCTCGGCTCTGCCGGCCTCGGCGCGGACGGCCCGGGCTCGGGTGGCCCGGGCTCGCGCGGCCTGGGTTCGGGCGGCCTGGGTTCGGGCGGGCCGGGCTCCCTGCGTCCCGGCGAGGACGGATCCGACGTGGCGTGGGCCCGGCGGCATCTGGACCGGCTGGCGGAGCTGGAGGCGGGCTGGGACCGGGCGGTGGAGGGCGACACGATGGCCCACGCCGACCTCCGGGCCGACAACCTGCTGCTCACCGCCGACGGGCGCGTCTACGTGGTGGACTGGCCCTGGGCGTGCCTGGCGGCCCCGTGGTTCGACCTCCTCGGGATGCTCCCGAGCGTGGCCATGCAGGGCGGGCCGCCGCCGGCCGAGGTCTTCGACGGCCACCCGGTCGCGGCGAAGGCGGACCCCGACGCGGTCACCGCGGTTCTCGCCGCCCAGACCGGCTACTTCCTGCAGAGGGGAAGCCTTCCCCCGCCGCCGGGCCTGCCCACGCTCCGCGCGTTCCAGCTCGCCCAGGGCCGGCAGGCCCTGGCCTGGCTGCGGCAACGGACCGGCTGGAGATGACGCCCGCGACCACCCCGTGATCGAACCGCCGTGATCGGACGGGGCGCCCGGCCCGGCCGGCCGGCGCCCGAGGGGCATGAGGGCATGGGGACCCGAGGCGCCGGAGTCTATGGCGCCGGGGTCTATGGCGCTGGGCGTCCGAGGCGCTGGGCGTCCGAGGCGCTGGGGATCCGAGGCGCTGGGCGTCCGAGGCGCTGGGGATCCGAGGCGCTGGGGATCCGAGGCGCTGGGGATCCGAGGCGCGGGGGATCTGAGGCGCGGGGGATCTGAGGCGCGGGGGATCTGAGGCACTGTGCATCTGAGGCGCTGGGCGTACGGGGCGTCGAGGTCGTGGTGAGCGACGGGGTGCGTGATCTCCGCCCGCACGTGACCCTGGATCGGGGACCGGCGGGCGCGCGTGGAACCCTGGGCGAGGGCGGCGGACGTCATGACCGGTGGGACGGCTCACCGGATCCCGGCCCCGCCCCCGCCGGTTTCACATGTGCGAGAGGAGCGCGGCGATGAACTCCGTCTCGGCCGCCGTGGGCGGTGCGGCCACCTTCGTCTGGCTCGGGATGGTGCTGGCGATCTCCTTCATCGAGGCGCCGTTGAAGTTCCGCGCGCCGGGGGTGACGATCCCGATCGGGCTCGGCATCGGCCGGCTCGTGTTCCGGGCGCTCAACGCCGCCGAGGCCGTGCTGGCCATCGTCGTGATCGTGGCGGTCGCCACCGGATCGCCGGGCCCCGTCGTGGTCGCGCTCACGGTGGTCGCCGCCGTCGTCCTGGCGATCCAGATCGCCGTCGTACGCCCGCCGCTCAACCGCAGGTCCGACCGCGTCCTGTCCGGAGAGGACCCGGCGCGGCACAGGTCGACAGCGCACCTCTACTACGTGGCCCTGGAGGTCGTGAAGGTCGTGTCGCTGCTCGCCCTCGGCTGCCTCCTCCAGGCCGCCTAGCCCCGGACCGCAGCCTGGTGAGGGGCGCGCCGCGGGCGTGCTCAGGGGCGTTTGACGACGGTGAGCAGGACCGCGCTGTCCTCCACGGCGTCGAGCGCGTGCCGGGCGTCCGGGATGGTCAGCAGGTCGCCGGAGCGTCCTTCCCAGGAGGCGTCGCCGCTGCTCAGCCGTACATGACCACGCAGCACCAGAAGGGTCGCGTCACCCGGGCTCTCGTGCTCGGCGAGGCCGGTCCCGGCCGTCAGGGCGAGCAGTGTCTGGCGCAGCGCGTGCTCGTGGCCGCCATAAACGGTGTCGGCCGCGCGCCCGCTGGACGCCGTGGCGGCGCGATCGAGGAGTTCCCCGGCACGGGCGTCGAGAGAGATCGGCTCCATGCCCATCAGTCTGCCCCGCGTTCCGCCCGCCGCTCCGGAAAGGTGATGGCCGTGCCGGAGACATGGTCGTTAAGCTGGGTTTCGCACACGAAAACGCGGTCCCGGTCGGTAGCCCGGGCACCCGCCGCTCTCGGTTCCGACCGGTGCCGGCGGTCTTGTATCCGCCTCTCGTGTCCCCCTCGGGGCGCCTCGGAGGATGTCCGGTGTGCCGGAAAGCGGCTTCGCCAAGCCGCCTGTCGGCATACCTGTGGAGGCATCGTGGTGTCCCTGTCCGTCTACTTCGAGAACCCGTTCTGGGTGGGCGTCCTGGAGATCGTCGAAGGTGGCGAGCTTCGCGCGACCCGGTTCGTGCTCGGCTCCGAGCCCACCGACCCCGAGCTGTACGCGTTCCTCATGCGGCACGGAGTCGCCCTGCTCGAACGCGCCGAGGCGGCCCCCGCCGTACCCGTGGAGGAGCGCGGGGACCGGCGGGTCAATCCCAAGCGGGCGGCCAAGCTCGCCGCCCGTGCGGCGGCCCGGGTCACGCGGCGTGGCACGGCGGCCCAGGAGGCGCTGCGGCTCGAAATGGAGAACGCCAAGGGAGCGGCGCGGGTGAACCGGCGTGAGCGGGAGCGCGCGCTGGCCGAGCACCGCCGCGAGGTGGCCCGGAGCAAGCGGATCGAGCGCCGTCGCGACCGCTGATCGCGAGGGATCCGTTCCGTCCCGGAGTGGGGGAATCACGGCGGGGCGGCCGAGGTTGTCGCCATCATGACGGCAGGGCTTAGGCTTGAGGCTCTCTGGGGTTGGAGGTCCTCACGTGCTGGTTGACTCGTTCGGCCGGGTCGCGACCGATCTGAGGGTGTCGCTGACCGACCGGTGCAACCTGCGATGCTCCTATTGCATGCCGCCCGAGGGCCTCGACTGGCTGCCCAAGCCCGAGCTGCTCACCGGCGAGGAGATCGTCCGCCTGGTGACGATCGGCGTGGAGCGGCTCGGCATCCGGGAGGTCCGCTTCACCGGTGGCGAGCCGCTGCTGCGGCGGGAGCTGCCCGAGATCGTGGCCGCGACCGCCGCGCTGCGCCCGCGTCCCCAGGTGTCGCTGACGACCAACGGCATCGGCCTGGCCCGCCTGGCGGAGCCGCTCGCCCAGGCCGGTCTCGACCGCGTCAACGTCTCGCTGGACACGCTGGACCGCGACGTGTTCGTACGGCTGGCGCACCGGGACCGGCTCCGCGACGTGCTGGACGGGCTCGCCGCGGCCACGGCGGCGGGACTCACGCCGGTCAAGGTCAACGCGGTGCTGATGCGCGGCGTCAACGAGCACGAGGCCGCTCCGCTGCTGCGCTACTGCATCGACCAGGGATATGAACTGCGCTTCATCGAGCAGATGCCGCTCGACGCCCAGCACGGCTGGCGCCGCGACGACATGATCACGGCCGACGAGATCCTCGGGCTGCTGAAGGACTCCTTCGACCTCACCGAAGACGACCCGCGCGAGCGGGGCAGCGCGCCCGCCGAGCTGTTCCTGGTGAACGGCGGCCCGCACCGGGTGGGCGTGATCGGCTCGGTCACCCGGCCGTTCTGCGGCGCCTGCGACCGCGTCCGGATCACCGCCGACGGCCAGGTCCGCAACTGCCTGTTCGCCACCGAGGAATCAGACCTGCGTACGGCCCTGCGCTCGGGCGCCACGGACGAGGAACTGACGGCGCGGTGGGTCGCGGCGGTGCGGGGGAAGCGGGCCGGGCACGGCATCGACGACCCCGCGTTCCTCCAGCCGGCCCGCCCGATGTCGGCCATCGGCGGCTGACGGGCCGGCAAGAGAGCACCCGTGCGTCCCCGTTCCGGAACCGGCGACGGCGAGGCCGCCTGCCCGCCGCCGTACGACGCCGTGATCCTGGCGGGCGGCCGGGCCGAGCGGCTCGGCGGGGCGGACAAGCCGGGCGCGCTCGTCGGCGGGCTGCCCCTCGTCGAACGGGTGGCCGCGGCGGTCCGCGACGCCCGCGCGGTGGTCGTGGTGGGCCCGACCAGGGACATGCCGGGTGTGCTGTTCACCCGTGAGGACCCGCCGGGCGTCGGGCCGGTGCCGGCGCTGCGCGCCGGGCTCGCCGTGGTGACGTCCCCGCTGGTCGTGCTGCTCGCCGCCGACCTGCCGTTCGTCGTCGCCGGGCACGTCGGGGCGCTCCTCGCGGCCGTGCCCGGCGACGGCGCGGGCGCGGTGCTCGTGGACGACGAGGGGCGTGAGCAGTGGCTCACCGGCGCGTGGCGGACGGCCGCTCTGCGGGACGCGCTCGGCGCGTACGCGGGGCGGTCGCTGCGCGGGGTGCTCGGCCCGCTGGGGCCGGTGCCCGTGCGCCCGCCGGTGGCGCCCGGGGAGATCCCGCCGTGGTTCGATTGCGACACCGACGACGATCTGCGCGCCGCCCGCGAGCGGGCCGGAGAGCGCGGGTGAGGGGAGTGCGCGTGAACGTGCTGGAGGAATGGACGGCCCTGGTCTGCCGTGAGCTGGGCATCGATCCCGCGCGGGTGGACCGGACCGCGGTGCTCGACCTGACCAGGGATGTGGCGCACGGAGTGGCGCGGCCCGCCGCCCCGCTGACCGCCTACCTGATGGGGCTGGCGCAGGGGGCGGGCTCCGCGCCGCCGGATGTGGTGGAGCGGCTGTCCCGGATGGCGAAGGACTGGGCGGACGTGAACGCGGAGCGGAAGGAGACCACCGACACCCCCGGCTCCTGACGCCGGCTTCCACGGCCCCGGCGCGCCGCGTGGAGGGGAAGGGCGGGCGCCGGGGGCCGTTCGGCGGAAGGGCCGTCCCCGCCGGGGACGACCGCGACGGCCGGTCCGTGAGGCCCGTACGAATTCTTCGGAAAAGGGCGACGCCGGGTGGTTACGGGGGCAAACCACCCGGCGTCGCTTCATCGGCGTTCCGACGGGGGCCCGGAACGCCGGCACCAGCGCTCCGACGGGGGACCAGAGCGCTTGGCTAAACTGTACACCTCCAACCCATGGGTTGCGTCAAGACTTTGTCACGACCCGATCTCGCGTCGATGGCGTGGTATCTCGTTTTGGTTAGACGAGGTCAAGTCAGGGGGCGGAGGAGGCTCGTGACCTCTCTGATTGGCCCCGATAACGGCAAGGTATGGCAAAAGAACGGCCCCCGCGACGAACAGGGCCTTGACGGGCCAGGGGGCGGGTACCGCCACGGCCAGAATGAGGCACACGAGGCGGATGCCCATCTTGATGAGGTAGCTGATTTCCCGCTTGCGCACGTCGTCGGTCAGCGACGGCTGGGCGTCCGTCACCTGGTGAACGACCGGGCGGTCTTTTCGCAACCTGCGCCATGGATTCACGATTTCCACGGTAGACCCCGAGGGGGGCGGGGGCGACGCCCGCACGGCGATACGATCATGTGAGACGCACAGCCAGGAGGACGTGATGTCGGACCGCACCTATCGGGTGACCGAGATAGTGGGCACCTCGGCCGAGAGCGTCGAGCAGGCCATCCGCAACGGCGTCAGGCGGGCCGCCCAGACGCTTCGGCATCTTGACTGGTTCGAGGTGACCGAAGTGCGCGGGCACATCGTGGACGGCGAGGTGGCCCATTTCCAGGTCGGCATGAAGGTCGGCTTCCGCCTGGAGGACGCCGAATAAGGGCCCGAGGACGCCGGGCAAGACCGGCGTCCATGCTCGGCCCCCTGCTGAGGGGGAGGGGTCCGCGCGGTGCCGTCCGGGAGCGGGATCTCGCCGGAGGTCTCGCCCTTGCCGGCGCGGACGATGACGTTCCCTTCGCGTGCCGGGAGTGGGACGCCGCCGGCGCCTGCCGGACCCGAACATGACGGATGCGGCGTCCATGCGTGCCTCGTCGATCAGGATCGCGGCAAGCACTGGCCACCGATGTGGCCGGCGGCGACATCGACCATGCGGTCACCCGCAAGCTCCTGCGCCCGGCCACGGCCGCCTCGACGCCGCCGATGAAGTGGGAGCGCCTCGGGGTCTTCGGGCATCGACCGGTGTGACACCACGGCCACGATCGCCGCCGGATTTCGGCGTACCAGGTCGGCGTGCGCCCGGCGAACGCCCCGTGCTCAAGGCCGAAGCGAGCCTGATCGAAGTGGCCCGTGTCCGGCGCGTCCCGCCCCGGGCGCGGCGGCATCCCGGCTCGCGGCCGGCTCCCGGAGAGACATGGCCGTCAAGATGTCACATATGTTGATCTCGGCCGCACTCGAAGCCCTGCTGGGCTGTCCATTCTGGACGTACGGCGACGCCGACGTGATGGCAGGGCTCGACTCTGCCAATAGACAGACATAGGCAAACTTATTAAGCTTCTTTCGCATCATGAGCCGTCGGTCATCCGGCCGATCGGAGGGCCGAGGTGAGGAACAAGCCATGCGCGCGATTGAGTACGACCGGTTCGGGGGCTACGACGTACTGGAGCTCCGGGAAAGGCCCCTGCCGGTGCCTGCCGGGGGGCAGGTGCTCGTCAGGATGTCGGTGGCCGGGGTCAACCCGCTGGACGAGACGGTGCGTGCGGGAAAACTCGCACCCGCCCTGCACAAGCCGCTGCCGATCCGGCCGGGCGGCTTCGGCGTGGGACGGGTCGAAGACCCCGGCGCCTCGGGACTGGCCGCGGGGATGAGGTCATCGACCTCACCCGCGAGTCGCTGCGCGAAGGGGTCGCGCGGCTGACCGACGGCAAGGGCGTGGACGTCGTGCTGGACGGCGTCGGAGGTTCGGTCACCGGGGAGGCACTCGGCTCGTTGGCCGTGGGCGGCACCCTCGTCAGCATCGGTTACGCGGCCGGAATGCGTGCCGAGATCAACGTGACCGACCTGATCTGGAAGAACGCCCACATCCACGGATTCCGCTTCGCCCTGTTCACCCCCGAGCAGGTCAACGCCGCCAACGCGGCCTGCTCGACCTGGTCGCGCAGGGCGAGCTCCACCCGAAGGTGGCGCAGGTCCTCCCGCTGGAGAAGGCCGCCGAGGCGCAGCGCCTCCTCGCCGAGAGCGGCCCCTTCGGCCGCATCCTGCTCGCTTTGTGACCCAGCGCGCCGCACCAGGGCGAGGCCGTGCCGGGGCGACGCCGCACCAGGGTGAGGCCGCACCAGGGTGAGGTCGCGCCGGGGTGAGGTCGCGCCAGGGCGAGGCCGTGACAGGGTGGCACGGGGTCGTATGCCACAGCACCAAGGGAGGACCTGACGGGCCCGCCGGTAGTGCGGACACGTTCGTTAAGATCCGCGGACACACCATGTCGGTGCTACGTGACGCCAGGGGATGTCCGGTCCCCGGAGAAAGGACGACGCCATGACGTGGCCGGCCACCGAGCGCTACGCCTTGGAACCTGCTCCCGGCGGTCTCGCGTTCGTCCAGGACCTGCTCAACACCTCGCCCGCCGGCAGGCCGCGCCATGCCGACTGGTTCGACGACCCCGCCACCGCGCGGACGTGGTTGAGCGAGGCGCTCGCCCAGTGGAGCACCGCTACCGGCCGGCCCGCTCCTGCCGTGGACCTCGCCGATCGTGACTGCGAGGCGCTGCGGGATCTGCGATGGGCTCTGCGCAGGCTTCTCTCCGATCAGGGCGACGGCGCCGAGGCCGTGTCCGCGCAGGTCCTGGCCGCCCTTCCCACCTTGTCCGTCTCGATGCAGGTCGACGAGCACGGCACCGTCGTCGCGGAACCTTCGGGCACCGGATGGCGGAAGGTCGCATCGCTCGTGCTGATCGAATGCCTCCAGGCCCAGCAGACCGACCAGTGGCGGCGGCTGAAGGTATGCCGCAACGAGCGCTGCGATTGTGCGTTCTACGACCGTTCACGCAACAACAGCGGCGTCTGGCATGACGTACGGGTCTGCGGCAACGCCGCGAACCTGCGCGCCTACCGAGCCCGCAAGCGGGAACAGGCCGTCTCCGGCGAGTGACCCCCGCGCCATCCTCTGCGCCATCGGCGGCCGAGCAACGGGGCGCCCGCCGCGGCCGCCATCCCGAGCACCACCCCCGCGCCCGACCACCGCCCCCACTCGTGCGCCTCGGACGACGCCGCGGATCACCGTCGGCAGGGCGCTGCCGCGGCCCTGCCGATCGGCACTTCGGCGGGTTCTCTCTCGTACGTTCTCGCAGGGCCGCCTGTCGTTCGGCGAGCGTACAGGGCCCGAGCGCCTTCGAAAGGTACGGCCGGCCGCCGCCCTAGCTGGCCTGGCTGACCGTCGACATGTTGAAGTCGGGCACCCGGACCGGTGGCATGACGGCGCGGGTGAACCAGTCGTTCCACTCGCGCGGCAGCGTCTGCTCGCTCGGGCCCACCTCGCTGAGGCGGCCGAGCAGGTCGACCGGCGACTCGTTGAAGCGGAAGTTGTTGACCTCGCCCACGACCTCGCCGTTCTCGACCAGGTAGACGCCGTCCCTGGTCAGGCCGGTCAGCAGCAGCGACTGCGGATCGACCTCGCGGATGTACCACAGGCAGGTCAGCAGCAGGCCCCGCTCGGTCGAGGCGATCATCTGCTCCAGCGAGCGCCCGTCCTCCGGTCCCGTCATGATCAGGTTGTCGATCTGCGGGGTGGCGGCGAGCCCGGTCAGCTCGGCGGAGTGCCGGGTCTGCACGAGGTTGGCCAGCGTGCCGTCGCTGATCCACTCCGTGCGGCCCAGGGGCAGGCCGTTGTCGAACACCGACTGCTCCCGGCCTGAGGAGTGCGCGACGACGAAAGGCGCGCACTCGACGCCGGCCCGCGCCGGATCGCTGTACAGCGACACCGGCAGCGTCGAGAGCCGCTCGCCCACGCGGGTGCCGCCGCCGGGCTTGGAGAACACCGTGCGGCCGTCGGCGGCGTCGCGTGCGCCGGCCGACCAGTACAGGTAGATCATCAGGTCGGAGACCGCCGTCGGCGGCAGGAGCGTCTCGTAGCGGCCCGGCTCCAGACTGATCCGCCGCTTGGCCCAGTCGAGCCGCCGGGTGAGCGTCTCGTCGAGGGCGGCCACGTCCACGTCGGAGAAGTCGCGGGTGGCCACGCCCGTCCACGCCGAGCGCGTCATGTCCGCGGACTTGGCGTTCAGTTCGAGCCGCCCGGTGGGCTGGTCGTGACGCAGCCGCAGGCCGGTGGACGAGCCCACGAACGTCGAGGTCATGCTGTGCTCGGCGAAGCCGTACAGCCTGCGTCCGGAGGCGTCGGCGGCGGCGAACGCCTCGCCGAGCGCGGGGGCGAACCCCCCGAAAACGTCGATGGAGGTCGGCTCCACCGGGCGCTCCCAGCCCTCTCCGGCGACGCCCTCCACGAGGGGCCGGGCGTCCTCGGACGGCTGGGCCTCCCGCGCGGCGCGGTCCGCCGCGGCCACCACGTCCGCGAGCTGGTCGGCCCGTACGGCGGAGCGCGAGACGACCCCCACCCCGGCGCCCACGACGGAGATCACGGTGAGCCGGGACGAGCGCGCGACCCCGTTGGTCGTCAGCGTGTTGCCGGCGAAGCGCAGGTTGGCGGTGGAGCCCTCGTCCACGATGACGACGCAGGCGTCGGCCTCGCTCAGAGCGAGCGCCCGCTCCACCGTCTCCTGCGGTGTGGTCACCCGGTCGCTCACTTGCTGCCACCCTCCTGGACGGTGTTGAGGATCCGTACGCCGCGGAACAGGGCCGCGGGGGCGCCGTGGCTGACCGGCGCGACCTGGCCAGGCTGGCCCTTGCCGCAGTTGAAGGCGCCGCCGAGCACGTACGTCTCCGGGCCGCCGACGGCCTCCATGGAGCGCCAGAAGTCGGTCGTGGTCGCCTGGTAGGCCACGTCGCGCAGCTGCCCGGCGAGGCGGCCGTTCTCGATCTTGTAGAAGCGCTGCCCGGTGAATTGAAAATTGTAGCGCTGCATGTCGATCGACCAGCTCTTGTCGCCGACGATGTAGATCCCGCGCGCGACCCGGGAGATCAGCTCGTCGGTGGACGGGCCGTCCGCGGCGGGCTGGAGCGACACGTTGGCCATCCGCTGGATCGGCACATGCCCGGGGGAATCGGCGAACGCGCAGCCGTTCGACCTCCCGAGGCCCTTCAGCAGTGCCATCCGCCGGTCGAGCTGGTAGCCCACCAGCGTGCCCTCGCGGACGATGTCGAACGACTGACCGGCCACGCCCTCGTCGTCCCAGCCCACGGTGGCCAGGCCGTGCTCGACCGTGCGGTCGCCCGTGACGTTCATCACCGGCGAGCCGTAGTGGAGGCTGCCGAGCTGGTCGAAGGTGGCGAAGGAGGTGCCCGCGTAGGCCGCCTCGTAGCCGAGCGCCCGGTCGAGCTCGGTCGCGTGGCCGATCGACTCGTGGATGGTCAGCCACAGGTTCGACGGGTCGATCACCAGGTCGTACGTGCCGGCCTCGACCGAGGGCGCCTTGAGCTTCTCGTCCAGCAGGTCGGGGATCTCGGCCAGCTCGGCGGGGAAGTCCCAGCCGGTGCCGGTCAGGTATTCGTACCCCCGGCCGGCCGGGGGAGCGAGCGTGCGCATGTCGTCGAACCTGTCGCCGTCGGCCCGCATCGCCGTCAGGACCGGGTGCAGCCGCACGCGCTGCTGCGTGGTGACCGTGCCGGCCGTGTCGGCGTAGAACTTCTGCTCCTTGACCTGCATGAGCGAGGCCGAGACGTGGTCGACCCTGCCGAGCAGGCCGGACGACCACTCGGCCAGCAGCGCCGCCTTGTCCGGCAACGGCACGTCGAACGGGTCGATCTCGTAGGACGACACCCAGGTCACGTCGTCGTACACCGGCTCGGGGGCGAGCTCCACCGGCTCACGGTTGATGGGCGCGCTGACCGCCGCCACCCGCACGGCCTCCTCGGCGGCCCGGGCCGCCGCCTCCGGGGTCAGCTCGATCCCGGACGCGAAGCCCCATGTGCCATCCTTGATCACCCGTACGGCGAAGCCGAGGTCGTCGGCGTCCGAGGAGCCTTCGAGCCGGGCGTCGAACAGGCGCAGCGTCTCGGCGCGTACGCGTTCGAGCCGGAACGAGGCGTGCTCGGCTCCCAGGTCACGGGCGCGCTGCAGGGCCGCGTCCGCCAGCCGCCGCAGCGGCAGGACGAGAAAGTCGGGGTCGATCTGGCGCATGTCCACGATCCTAACCCTGTGATCTTGTGCCCTGCGGACAAGTGGACTACCCCCAAGTAGCCGATACGGTCGGTCGCATGGTTCGCTCTGTTCTCGTCACCGGCGGAAATCGCGGCATCGGCCTCGCGATCGCCCGTGAGCTGTCCGCCGCGGGAGACGCCGTCGCCGTCACCTACCGTTCCGGCGAGCCCCCGGAGGGGCTGTTCGGAGTTCGCTGCGATGTGACGAGCTCCGCCGACGTCGACGCCGCCTTCGAGAAGGCCGAGGCCGAGCACGGCCCCGTCGAGGTCGTCGTCGCCAACGCGGGGATCACCAAGGACACGCTGCTGCCGATGATGAAGGAGGAGACCTTCACCGACGTCATCGACACGAACCTGACCGGCGCCTACCGCGTCGCCAAGCGCGCCGTGCGGCCCATGCTGCGCATGCGGCGCGGGCGCATCATCCTGATCTCCTCCGTCGTCGGCCTGTCCGGCTCGGCCGGCCAGACCAACTACGCCGCCTCCAAGGCCGGCCTGGTCGGCTTCGGCCGGTCGCTGGCCCGCGAGCTCGGCTCGCGCGGCATCACGGTCAACGTGGTCGCGCCCGGGTTCGTGCAGACCGACATGACCGCGGTGCTCGACGAGGCGCAGCAGGAGCAGATCCGCAAGAGCATCCCGCTCGGGCGGCAGGCGCAGGCCGAGGAGATCGCCCGGGTCGTCAGGTTCCTGGCGAGCGACGACGCCTCCTACATCACCGGGGCGGTCATCCCCGTCGACGGCGGCCTCGGCATGGGCCACTGAGCCCGACACCCGACTGACTGGAGCTGGACATGGGTTTGCTGGACGGGAAGCGACTGCTGGTCACCGGCGTCCTCACCGACGCGTCGATCGCCTTCAACGTGGCCAAGCTGGCCCAGGAGGAGGGCGCCCAGGTCGTGCTGACCGGCTTCGGCCGCCTCAGCCTGGTCGAGCGCATCGCCAAGCGGCTGCCCGAGCCGCCGCCGGTGATCGAGCTGGACGTCCAGAACAACGAGCACCTCGACACGCTCGCCGACCGCGTCGGCGCGCACCTCGACGGGCTGGACGGGGTCGTCCACTCGATCGGGTTCGCCCCGCAGACCTGCCTGGGCGGCAACTTCCTCAACACCTCCTGGGAGGACGTCGCCACGGCGGTCCACGTCTCGACGTACTCGTTCAAGTCGCTCGCCGTCGCGTGCCTGCCGCTGATGAAGGAGGGCGGCGCGATCGTCGGCCTCGACTTCGACGCCACCAAGGCGTGGCCGGTCTACGACTGGATGGGCGTGGCCAAGGCCGGGCTGGAGTCGTGCTCCCGCTATCTCGCCCGTGACCTGGGCAAGCACGGCATCCGGGTCAACCTCGTCGCCGCCGGTCCGCTGCGCACGATGGCGGCCAAGAGCATCCCCGGGTTCAAGGAGTTCGAGGACTCCTGGCCGGAGCGCGCGCCGCTCGGCTGGGACCTGGCCGACACCGCCCCCGCCGCCAAGGCGTGCGTCGCGCTGATGTCCGACTGGTTCCCCGCCACCACCGGCGAGATCGTCCACGTCGACGGCGGCGTGCACGCGATGGGCGCCTGACGGCACCCCCTCTCGCGACATCCCGCCTTCATCGTCAGGCGGGCGTACGGGCCGCGGCAGGCGAATCTTGCCGCGGCCCGTTCCTGCGCTTAGCATCTGGGCGTGTCTGACGCTCGCGGTTCTCCGCGGTGAGCAGGAGCCGTCAGACGCGAGCGTGGTGCCCGGGCCTCCCCGTCCCCGTACGCCCCGGACGGCGTCGCCCGTGGCGACGTGGCCGTCGAACTCGGTGGGGACCATGGGACGACCGGAGCGCGATCTCGATCCCGGGGAAGGGCCCGTGCAGGCGTTCGCCGTCGCGTTACGGCGGCTGCGCGAGGAGGCCGGGTCGCCCACCTACCGGGCCCTCGCGGAGAGGGCGCACTATTCGCCCACCGTGCTGTCGCGGGCCGCGGGCGGCCGGGTCTTCCCGAGCCTTGAGGTCACCCTCGCGTTCGTACGCGCCTGCGGGGGTGACGAGGACGCGTGGGCGCGGCGCTGGCACGAGGTCGGCGCGGAGATCTCGGGGCGGAGGGCGGAACGCCCGGCACCTGCCCCGGCAGCCGGGGATGGCCCGGCTCCCGGCGTGGTAGAGGTCGTCTCGCCGCCCGAGGCCGACGGCGTCAGCGGCGTCGCTCGTGCCGGTGGTGCCGGTGGTGCCGGTCATGGCGGCGGGCAGGGTGACGGTCATGCCGGCGGGCACGGCAGCGCGCACGACGGCGGCCCCGATGCCGGGCCGGAGGCCGGGCGCGGTGGCCTCGCAGGATGCGCGCGGCGGCGCGGGCGGCTGCTCGCGCTTGCCGGCGTCCTGGTGGTCGCCGGTGTGGTGGCGCTGGGCGCCGCCGGGGGCGGCGTGCGGCTCGCGCCCGGCTGGATCGCGCGTAACCAGCACGTCACCGACCATGCGGGGGACGTGAGCCGGGCCGAGAACATGGACGGCGACGACCCCCGGGCCCGTGGATGCGCGGACGTCCTCGAGACGATCGAGACGCTCGACGCCGTTCCGCTGAACCTGCCCGACGGCACCCGGTTCGGGACGCTACGGCTGCGGCGTGGTCCCGAGTGCGACACGGCGTGGGCGTCGGCGTACTTCGACAATCCCCGTCTCTACACCGTGTGGCTGGCCGCGCATCGTCCTGCGGACAACGCCCAGGTGCGCTCCCGATGGGCGAACAACACCCCGCCGGGCGCCTACGGCGACATGCTCTCCCTCGCACGGGGATGCGTGTGGGTGGAGGGATGGGTGGTCAGCGAGCAGGGAGAGGGCCCCCACGCGAAGACCCGCTGCGCGCGCTGATCCCGCACGGACCCGCTCACCGGGCCGGTGCGCGCCGATCTCGCGGCCTCGCGTCCGCCTTCCTCGCCGCGCGCCGATCCCGAGCGAGGCCCGCTCGGCCCGGCGCCGTGGGCGCCCGCTCCCGGGCGGTGCCGGGGCGCGCAGGCGGTGCCCGGGAGCCCGCGTCGCCCGTCACCGGGACGCGGCGCCGGCGAAGGGGATGGCGGCCGGGACCTGGTCGCCGGGCGCGTCCACCGGGTGCCGCCACAGCCCCCTGCGGTGCAGCAGGGGCAGGACGCCCTCGCCGAACCAGTAGGCCTCCTCCAGGTGCGGGTGACCGGACAGCACGAACTCGTCGATGCCAAGAGCGTGATACTCCTCGATCCGCTCGGCCACCTCGACGTGGCTGCCGACGAGGGCCGTGCCCGCGCCGCCGCGGACGAGCCCCACACCCGCCCACAGGTTCGGGGAGACCTCCAGCGCGTCCGTGCGGCCCCCGTGCAGCGCCCGCATCCGCCGCTGCCCCTCCGATCCGCTGCGCGCGAGACCGGCCTGCACCGACGCGATGACCGCCGGGTCGAGCGCGGACAGCAGCCGCTCGGCCTCCGCCCACGCCTGCGCCGAGGTGTCCCGGCTGATGACGTGCAGCCGGATGCCGAAGCGCACCTCGCGGCCGGCCGCGGCGGCCTCCCTGCGGATCCAGGCGAGCTTCCCGGCGACCTGCGCGGGCGGTTCGCCCCAGGTCAGGTAGACGTCGCTGTGCCGCGCCGCCACTTTGCCCGCGGCCGGGGACGACCCGCCGAAATACACGGTGGGCACCGGGGACGGCACCCGGCTCAGCGCGGCGTCCACAACGCTGATGTGCCTGCCCTCCAGGGTGACCCGTTCCCCGCGCCACAGGGCGCGTACGACCGTGAGGAACTCGTCGGTGCGCTCGTAGCGCTCGTCCTTGGTGAGGTGGTCGCCATAGGCGCGCTGCTCGTGGTCCTCGCCGCCGGTGACGACGTTGACCAGCAGGCGTCCGGCCGAGTGGCGCTGGAACGTGGCGGCCATCTGCGCGGCGAGCGTCGGCGACAGCAGCCCCGGACGGAAGGCGACCAGGAACTTCAGCCGCTCGGAGCCCGCGACCAGCATCGCGGTGGTCAGCCAGGCGTCCTCGCACCAGGCCCCGGCGGGGGTGAGCGCGCCCTCGAAGCCGAGCTGCTCGGCGGCGCGCACGATCTGCCCCAGGTACGCCAGGGACGCCGGCCGGTCTCCTCCGGCCGTGGTGATGTCCGTGCCGTGCCCGCCGCCGACGAGGTGGCGGCTGTCGCCGTACGTGGGCAGGAACCAGTGGAACGTCAGTGTCATCGATGGTCTCCTCAGGACGCGGCCAGCAGCGGGCGGCGTGCGGCCACGGCCGCCGCGAAGGCGTCGACCACGCGGTAGAGCGGGGCGGCGTGATCCGGGTCGAGGCCGGCCTCGTCGCCGCGGATCGTGATGTGCCGGTCGAGGACGAACCATCCCGGCACGACGTGGTCGGCCCCGAGCGAGGTCAGGACCGGGCGCAGCGCGTAGTCGATGGCCAGCACGTGGGCGGGGCTGCCGCCGGTGACGATCGGCAGCACGACCTTGCCCGCGAACGCGAACTGCGGCAGCAGGTCGAGCAACGTCTTCAGCAGCCCGCTGTAGGCGGCCTTGTACACGGGTGAGGCGACCAGGACGCCGTCCGCCTCGCCGACGAGGCCGACGACCTCGGCGATCCGGGGGTGGCCCGTGTCGGCGGACAGGAGCGCCTCCGCCGGCAGGTCGCGTACGTGCACGGTGCGGACCTCGTGGCCGCCGAGGCGCAGCCGCTCGGCGAGGTGGGCGCTCAGGGCCGCGGTGCGCGAGACGGCCGAAGGGCTGCCCGACAGCACGACGATGGTGGACATGGCGGAACCTCCGTCAGAGGGGACCGGGTTCGGGATGGGACGGATTCCGGGATCAGATGAGGCCGTGACGCGGGGGAGGGGTGCGGTTCAGCGCGTAGCGGCCGATGTGCTGGATCTTCCAGCGCACCGGGTCGTGCAGGGTGTGGGTGCGGGCGTTGCGCCAGTGCCGGTGCAGGTTCAGTGAGTCGAGCGCCGACCTGGTGCCCGACACCTCGAAGAGTGCGTCGGTGACCTGCACGGCGGCCGGGTCGGCGAACGCCTTCGCCGTGGCGACGGCGATGGAGGCCGCCGCCGCGGTCTCGTCGTCGAGGTGTTCGCGCGCCCGGTCGACCGCCCGCCCCGCCTCGCCCAGCAGCGCCTCGGCGGCGCGTACGGAGACCTCCAGCTCTCCGAAGCGCTGGATCGTCAGGGGGTCGTCGGCGGCGTGGTCGAGACCGCTCTCGAACCAGGGCCTGCTGCGGGTGCGGACGAACTCGGCGGCCTCGGTGAGCGCGGCGCGGGCGATGCCGACGTCGATCGCGGCGTGCA
Source organism: Microbispora sp. CL1-1 (assembly GCF_012034195.1). NCBI lineage: Bacteria > Bacillati > Actinomycetota > Actinomycetes > Streptosporangiales > Streptosporangiaceae > Microbispora > Microbispora sp. CL1-1. The sequence continues at coordinate 154,013 of NZ_JAATEK010000008.1, read as the reverse complement.
GCAGCTGCGCGTGGGCGCCGTGCAGTTGCGGCCCGGTGAAGGTCAGGTGGTGGGGGACCACGCGGTCGGCCGGCACCCGCACGCCCTCCAGCCGGACCGTGCCGCTGGCGGTGGTGCGCTGGCCCATGCCCTCCCAGTCGTCCACGACCGTGAGGCCCGGCGCGCCCGCCGGCACGTACGCGACGACGAGCCGGTCGGCGGGGTCCTTCGCCAGCACGGTGATCCAGTCGGCGAACAGGGCCCCGGTCGAGTAGTGCTTCACGCCGTCGAGGACGTAGCCGCCCTCCTCGTCGGGACGCAGCCGGGTGCGGTAGTCCTGCACGTGCCGGGTGCCCGCCTCCGACTGGGCGTTGCCGAACCGCCTGCCCGCGAGGACCTCGGCGAAGAAGAACTCCCGCTGCGCCGCGGACCCCTGCTGCCGCAGCACGTTGACGTACACGAAGTGGCTCTGCGGGATCTGGGCGATGTTGGGGTCGGCGGCGGCGAGCAGGCGGACGACCTCCGCCAGCGTGGCGCTGCGTACGTCGGCGCCGCCGTGCTCACGGGGGACGGTGATGCCGAGCAGGCCGCTGGCCGACAGCTCGGCCAGCTCGGCGTGCGGGAGCTCGCGGCGGGCGTCACGTCCGGCGGCGCCCTTCGCGAACCGCCCGGCGAGCTCGGCGGCGACCGCGAGGGCCTCCTCGTCGCCGGTGACGACATGAGCGGTCCCCGGTGTGCGCGGCGATGCCTGGGCAGGCGTGCGAGTGAGATCGGTCATGGATCACGCCCGGGCCGGTTCCACGGGGAACGCGCCCTTCGCATCGAGCTCGCCTTCCAGCTCGCGGATGATGGGCAGCACGTGGCGGCCGAAATACTCGACCTCCTCGTGGTAGTGCAGGAAGCCGAGCAGGAGCAGGTCGACACCGCGCTTCTTGTACTCGATCGCCCGGTGCGCGATCTGCTCCGGCGTGCCGATGAGCCGGGTGCGGAAGCCGTCGTTGTACTGCACCAGGTCCTCGAACGAGGAGTCGGCCCACATGCCCCGTCCGTCCTGCGTGGACCGGCCGGCCTGGCGTACCGCGTCGCGGAACCCGTGGACCGCCTCGACGTCGGCCTTGGCCACGATCTCGCGCAGCGTCTCGCGTGCCTCCGCCTCGGTGTCCCTGGCGATGAGGAAGCCGTTCAGGCCGAAGCGCACCCGGCGGCCGTGGGCCCGCGCGGCCGCGCCGACCTCCTCGATCTGCTCGGTGACGCCGTCGAAGTCCTTGCCGTTGCTGAAGTACCAGTCGGAGACCCGGCCCGCCATGGCGCGCGCCGCGGTGGAGTTGCCGCCCTGGAAGATCTCGGGGTGCGGGCGGTCCGGCCCGGAGAGCGGCTTGGGCTGCAGGTCGTATCCGTGCAGGCGGTAGAAGTCGCCCTGGAAATGCGCGCTGTCCTCGGTCCAGCTCGCCCGCAGGACGCGGATGAACTCCTCCGCCCGGCGGTAGCGCTCGTCGTGTTCCAGCCACGGCTCGCCCAGAGCGGTGAACTCGCCCTTGAACCAGCCGCTCACCACGTTGACGGCGGCCCGGCCGCCCGAGAGGTGGTCGGCGGTGCTGAGCAGCTTGGCCAGCACCGCCGGGTGCCACAGGCCCGGGTGCACGGCGGCGATCACCTTCAGCCGCTGGGTGGCGAGCAGCAGCGCCAGGCTGAAGCTCGTCGACTCCTGCTGGTAGGCGGCGCCGTAGCTGGCCATGTAGCGCACCTGGGACAGCGCGTACTCGAAGCCGTTGTTCTCCGCGAGCACCGCCAGCTTCCGGTTGTAGTCGTAGCTCCAGTCGGTGCGCTGCTCGATCGTGCTGGTGACGAGCCCGCCGCTGACGTTGGGCACCCAGTAGGCGAACCGCAGCGGCTCGGGACTGACGTTCGCGGACACGAAGGACCCCTTTCAGTCATTTCCTACTTGAACAATCGGGATCGTACGTCGGGCGTGTCCGGGAGTTCCACACGCGATCGGCGGGGGAGTGATAGGGCCGCCCTGTCACCCTGCCCCCGGCCGTTGTGTCGCTGTCGTTGTCTCGCTTGTCGTCGTGTCGCTGTCGTCGTGTGCTGTCACCCGGTGGCGCGCGCCCGGGCGTCGGTGCGGCACTCCCGTGCCCGGTCCACGAGGAACCGGTGCAGGTCGCGGGCCACCCGGGGGCCGGAGGTGGATCGCTGCGACTGGATCACCAGGAGGACCTCCGCCACGCGGTGCGCCAGCGGCCGGTAGGTGATCGCGCCGCTGCGCAGGAGGGGGTCGCCGGCCACGCTGAACTCGGGCAGCACCGTGGCGCCGAGCCCCTCGGCGACCATGAGCTTGCCCATCTCGGCGCCGTCGGTCGAATACGAGAACGACGGCGCCCGCCCGTCGAGCAGGCGGTGCACCAGGCGGTGCATGACGTAGCCGGAGCGCATCACGATCAGGGGCTCGCGGAGCAGGTCGGCGACCTCGACCGCGGCCAGCGCGGCCAGCGGGCTGTCCGGCCGCACGCACACGACCGGTCGGCCGCGCAGCAACTCGGTCGTGGCGAGGTCGGGCGGCAGATCGTCGCCGGTCAGGTAGTTCACCAGCCCGAGATCGAAGCTCCCCTCCCGGATGCGCCGGTGGATCTCCGCCTGCTGCGCGCCGACGACCTCGACCTGGGTCGCCGGATGCGCCTCCCGGAACGCGCGTACGGCGGGGATCAGCAGCGGGACCGTGGCCGCGTTGACCGTGCCCAGCCTGACCATGCGGGCCATGCGGTGCTGCTCGTCGGCCGCGCTGCGCAGCCGGTCCACCGCCTCGATCACGCCGTTGATGTACGGCAGCAGCTCGCGGCCCTTGTCGCTGATCGTGGCGCCGGACCTGCGCCGCTCGAGGAGGTCGACGCCGAGCTCCCGCTCCAGGTTGCGCACGGTCTCGCTCAGCGCCGGCTGGGACAGGTGCAGGTGGTCGGCCGCCCGGCGCAGCGAGCCGAGACGGGTCACCGCGCGGATGTATTCGAGCTGCTCGATGCGCATCGTCGTCCACCTCGTCCAAGGGGTTCGCCGGTGTTCAAGGGCGACCCTACCGGCCGTTCGGCAATTTTCCCACTTAACAAGTAGAGAATGTTGCCTAACCTGGTGGGCGACGGCAGGCGCGACGCGCCGCACACGAGAGGAGACGACACGTGACCATCGCTCACGCCGGTCGTACGGACTGGACGGACGGCCCGGCACCGCGCACTCCGGACGAGTGGATCGCGCGCGCCGGAGAAGTGGCGGCCGCTCTCGCGGCCGACGCCGCGGAGCGCGACAGGGCCGCGAAGACCCCGTACGCGGAGATCGGGCTGCTCAAGGACTCCGGCCTGGTAACGCTGCTCGGACCCACGGCGCACGGCGGCGCGGCACAGGACTGGCCCACCGCCTATCGCGTCGTCCGCGAGGTGGCCGCGGCCGACGGCTCCATCGGCCAGCTTCTCGGCTACCACTACCTCTGGAACTGGGCGGCCCGCCTGGTGGGCACCCGCGAGCAGTGGGAGCGGATCGAGGCCGAGGCCGCCCGCCACCGCTGGTTCTTCGGCGGGGCCGTCAACCCCCGTGACCGCGACATCGTCGTACGCGACGAGGGTGACACGCTCACCTTCGACGGGCGCAAGACCTTCTCCACCGGCAGCAAGGTCTCCGACGTCACCGTGCTGGAGGGCGTGCTGGAGGGGACGGACAAGCACGTCTTCGCCATCGTCCCCTCCGGCTCCGAGGGGCTGACCTTCCACGACGACTGGGACAACATCGGCCAGCGGCTCACCGAGAGCGGCAGCGTCACGGTCTCCGGCGTACGCGTGCCCTGGCGCGACGCCCTCGGTTACGTGGACAAGGAGTTCCGGCCGCGCGTCTACGCGACCCTCAACGTGCCGACCATCCAGCTCGTGTTCGTGAACTTCTACCTCGGCATCGCCAGGGGAGCGCTGGAGACCGCGCTGGCGTACACGCGGGAGCACACCCGCCCGTGGCTGCACGGCGGGTATGAGCGCGCGGTCGACGAGCCGTACGTCATCGACCTCTACGGCGACCTCACCGCCAAGCTGTGGGCGGCCGAGGCGCTGGCCGACGAGGTCGCCCGGGAGGGGCTGTGGTTCCACCTCAACCCGGACGAGGTCACCCCGCGGCTGCGCGGCGAGCACGAGGTGCGGGTGGCCGCGGCCAAGGCGCGCGCCACCGACGTGGCCCTGGAGGTCACCTCGCGTGTCTTCGAGGCCACGGGGGCCCGCTCGACCGCGTCCCGATACGGGCTCGACCGGTTCTGGCGCAACGTACGCACCCACACCCTGCACGACCCGGTGGCGTACAAGCGCCGTGAGGTAGGCGTCCACCGGCTGCGTGACGAGATTCCCGAGCCCACCTGGTATTCCTGACGGAGCCGCGTCCGGCCTCCTCCCGGGCGCGGGTGAGGAGGCCGGGCACGCCCGGGGCGTCCTCAGGCGAGCCGGTGGCGCCCGGCCTTCCCGGGCAGCCGCAGGCCGCCCTCGAACGGGATCGATTCGGCCGGCTCCTGCTGTCCGGCGCGGGCCCGCCGAGCCGAGACCACGCGGGTGGCCAGCAGCGCCGAGAGCAGCAGAACCGCGGTGAGGGCCGTTCCCGCCGCGTCGTAGGACCGCTGGGCCCGCGTGGACGCGCCCGCGGGGCCGCCGTGCAGTTCGGGCAGTTCGGGCATCTTCTGCCCGGGCCAGAGGAGGGGGATCACGCCGTCCTCGTCCGGGTCCACCTTCCCCGCGTGGCCCGCCTTCGGGTCGTCCTCGAGCGCCGCGACGAGACGCGGCCGGTAGGGCTCGGGAGAAAGGGTGCCCTCGGGTGTCATGGACGCCTTGGGCCGGGTCGCCTTGTTGCCGGCCGTCCCCGCCTTCCCGGAGCTCCGCGCGCCCTCGTCGTCCTCGTCGGACGCGCAGTCATCGCCGGCGACCAGGGGCAGGCAGGTGCCCTGGACGGCGCTGGTGAGCCCGTCGGTGATCTTCTGGATGGCCGGGGAGGGGCTGCTCGTGGCTCCGCCGCCCGTCAGCGTCTCGGCCGCTCCGCTCACGGCTTTGGCCGCTCCGCTGACGGCCTCCGTCACCCCGCCCACGGGGCCCGTCGCGTCGCCCGAGGCGTCCGAGCCTCCGGTCGCCGCGCTCGCCCCGCCGCTCGCGCTGTCCGCCGCCCCGGTGAGCGTCCGGCCGGCCTTGTCGACCGCCTTCCCGACATCGTTCACCGCCGTGCCCGCGGCTCCGGTGGTCGTTTTCAACGTGTCGTCCACGGCCTTCGTGACCGGTTTCGTCGCGCCGCCGGTGGCCTTGTCCGCGATGTCGGTGACGCCGTCGGCCAGCTGGCTCACGCCGTCCACCAGGGAGCAGACGCCGCCGGTGAGGCCCGAGACCAGGCCGCCGTCGCTGGTGCAGTCGAAGGCCTGTGCCGGAGATGCGGCGAGAGGGAGCCCTCCGGCCAGGGTGATCGCGAGAGCCCCGGCGGAGATCGCGGAGGCTTTGCCTACGATCCCCATGTGTCCCCTTCCGCAGTGCTCTGGTCCATCCCCCGACATACCCGCCACTCTTCGCCGGAGCGCGGGGTTATGCAGTAGAAAGTTGCAGTTCGGTATCGATGTGTGATACGTGAGGACGATTCTCGTTCTCCTCACGCGCCCGGCGCGGCGCTCAAGGGTCGGAGACGTCGTCCAGAGCCTCGCGGATCTCCCACGGCAGTGTCAGCTTCTCGGCCTGCAACACGCCGAGAAGCTGCGCGTGGGTGCGCGCGCCGACGATCGCCGACGACACGCCCGGGCGGTCGCGCACCCAGGCGAGCGCCACGGCGAGCGGCGACACGCCGAGCCCCTCGGCCGCCGTCGTCACCGACTCCACGATGCTGCGGGACCGTTCGTCCAGGTAGGGCCGGACGAACTCGGAGAAGTGCGGGGTGGCGGCGCGGGAGTCCGCGGGGATGCCGGTGCGGTACTTCCCGGTCAGCACGCCGCGTCCCAGCGGCGACCCGGCGAGGATCCCGGCACCCACGTGCCCGGCGGCCGGCAGCACCTCCTCCTCGGCGTCCCTGGCCAGCAGGGAGTACTCCACCTGCGCCGCGACGATCGGGGCCCGCGAGTCGCCGCACCGCTGCCACGTGGCGGCGGCCGCGAGCTGCCAGCCCGTGTAGTTGCACACGCCCGCGTAGGCCGTACGCCCGGTGGAGACCGCGTAGTCGACGGCGGCGAGCGTCTCCTCCAGCGGCACCCTGGGGTCGAACGCGTGGAGCTGCCACAGGTCGACCTCCTCCAGGCCGAGCCGGGTCAGGGAGGCGTCGAGCGCGCGGATGAGGTGACGGCGCGATGCGTCGTGCCCGCCGCCGGGCGTGAGCACGGCCTTGGTGGCGATGACCAGCTCGGAGCGCGGCACCACGTCGCGGATGAGCCGCCCGATCAGACGCTCGGCGTCGCCGCCCCCGTAGACGTCGGCGGTGTCGATCAGCGTGCCGCCGGCCTCGGCGAAGGCGGTGAGCTGGGCCGTCGCCTCCTCGGCGGAGGTGTCGCGGGCCCAGGTCATCGTGCCGAGCCCGATCCTGGACACCGACAGACCGCTGCGCCCGACTAGTCGCTGGTCCATGGTGCGGACAGACTAGCCGATAGGCTGTCCGCACCATGGACGTACTACAGGCGATCGTGCTCGGGCTCGTGCAGGGTCTCACCGAGTTCCTGCCCATCTCCAGCTCGGCCCACCTGCTGATCGTGCCCAAGCTGGCCGGATGGGGCGACCCCGGCGCGGCGTTCACCGCGGTGATCCAGCTCGGCACCATGCTCGCGGTGCTCATCTACTTCTGGCGCGACATCGTCCGTATCACGTGGACCTGGCTGCGCAGCCTCTGGACGCCGGAGCTGCGCGGCGACCTCGACGCGCGCATGGGGTGGTACATCGGCCTGGGCACGATCCCGATCGGCGTCGCCGGCCTGCTGTTCAAGGACGCGATCGAGGGCCCGGCCCGCAACCTGTGGCTGAACGCGGTCATGCTCATCGTCTTCGGCCTGCTGCTGCTCGTGGCCGACCAGATGGGCCGCAAGAAGAGAGAGGTCGCCGACCTCAACATGCGCGACGGCCTGATCGTCGGCGCCTGGCAGATGCTGCCGCTGATCCCCGGCGCCTCCCGCTCGGGCTCCACAATGACCGGCGCGATGTTCCTCGGATACACGCGCGAGGCGGCCGCCCGCTACTCCTTCCTGCTGTCGATCCCGGCGGTGATCCTCTCGGGGCTGTTCGAGCTGCGCCACGTCGGCGACGGCGGCGGCCCCCCGGTCGCGCCCACCCTGATCGCGACGGTCGTGTCGTTCGTCGTCGGGTACGCCTCGATCGCCTGGCTGCTGCGCTACGTGGCGCGCCACTCGACCATCATCTTCGTCGTCTATCGCGTCTTCGCCGGGACGTTCCTCCTCACGCTGCTGGCCCTGGGAGTGGTGCAGTCATGACGACCGTCCTGCTCGTACGGCACGGCCTCACCGCGATGACCGGCCCCGTGCTGGCCGGCTGGACCCCGGGCGTCCATCTCGACGAACGCGGCCGGGAGCAGGCGCGCGCCGTCGCGGAACGGCTCGCGCCCCTGGAGCTGGACGCCATCGTGTCCAGCCCGCTGGAGCGGTGCCAGGAGACCGCCGCCGCCATCGCGGCGGGCCGCCCCGTGTCGGTGCAGACCGATGAAAGGTTCGGCGAGTGCGGCTACGGCGACTGGACCGGCAGGCCGCTGAAGGAGCTCGCCGAGGAGCCGCTGTGGCGGGTGGTGCAGGCCCATCCCAGCGCGGCCGTCTTCCCCGGCGGCGAGGCCCTGGCGGACGTGCAGAGCCGGGCCGTGCGGGCCGTACGCGACTGGAACGAGCGGCTCGGCGAGAAGGCCACCTATCTCATCTGCAGCCACGGTGACGTGATCAAGGCGATCGTGGCCGACGCCCTGGGCATGCACCTGGACCAGTTCCAGCGGATCACGGCCGACCCCGCGTCCGTCACGGTGATCCGCTACACCCCCTTGCGTCCCTTCCTGCTCAGGGCCAACGACGTGGGCGGGGGAGTGGCCAACCTGGTGCCCCCGCCGGAGGTGTCGGAGGACGAAGACGGGGGAGAAACCATCACCGGAAGCGATGCCGCCGTCGGCGGCGGACCCGGGACCACATAAGGTCGGGCTATGCCGGTCTTCGACTACGATCCGCCTGACAGGTTCGTGGCCGGTGCCGTGGGGCAACCGGGCGCGCGAGCCTTCTTCCTGCAAGCCAGAGGCCAGGGCAGGATCACCACGGTTGCGCTGGAGAAGTTCCAGGTCGCCGTGCTGGCCGATCGCCTCGACGAGCTGCTCGACGAGGTGCTGCGGCGCAGTGGCGGGCGCGCGCCGGTCCCGGCCATGGCCCCCGCGGAGCTGGCCGACGAGGGCCCTCTCGACCTGCCGATCGACGAGGACTTCCGGGTGGGCACGATGGCGCTCGCCTGGGATCCCGAGACCGCCCAGGTGATCATCGAGGCGCAGGAGGCCACCGAGGGCGACGAGGAGGACGAGGAGCCCCCGCTGGACGACCGGCCCGAGCCCGCCGTCCTCCGGGTGCGGATCAGCGCCGCCGCCGCCCGCGCGTTCAGCCGCAGGGCGCTCGAGGTGGTCGCCGCGGGCCGCCCGCCGTGCCCGCTGTGCGGCAGGCCGCTCGACCCCGAGGGCCACATCTGCGTCCGCCTCAACGGCCACCACCCCGGAGGACTGTCGGCATGAGAGGCGCGGCGGTGAACGGGTGGAAGGGCGGCCTCGCGCCGCGCGGGCGAGGAACCGGATGACGGCCGAGGGCGAGGCGAGCATCAGCGACGTGGACGGGCCGGGGCTGGACGACGCGGCGGCGCTGAGCCTGCTGCGGGAGGGCACCTTAGAAGTGGCAGGACGACTCGTCGAGGCCACGAACATGACGCTCTACTGCTCCATCAGGAACGGCGAGCACACGGCGGCGTGCGTGTACAAGCCGGTGCGCGGGGAGCGCCCCCTGTGGGACTTTCCCGACGGCACGCTCGCGGCCCGGGAGGTGGCCGCCTACGAGGTGGCCGCCGCCACCGGATGGCGCATCGTGCCGCCGACCGTCTATCGGGACGGCCCCTTCGGCCCGGGGATGGTGCAGCTGTGGATCGACGCCGATCCCGAGACCGATCTGATGGCTTTGATGCGCAGCCGCAACCCCGCCCTGCGCCGCATGGCCGTGTTCGACGCCGTGGTGAACAACGCCGACCGCAAGGGCGGCCACCTGCTGCCGCTGCCCGACGGGCACGTGTACGGGGTCGATCACGGGGTGTGCTTCGCGGTGGAGGACAAGCTGCGCACCGTGCTGTGGCAGTGGCGCGGCAAGGCGCTCCCGCGCGAGGCGGTCAACGTGCTGGTGCGGCTGGAACACGAGATCGAGCGGGGGCGTCTCGGCCGGCGCCTGCGCGAGCTGCTGACCCAGGCCGAGGTGGAGGCCACGTGGGAGCGGGTCAAGAGGCTGCTCGCCACGGGGGTCCACCCCCACCCGTCCGAAGACTGGCCGGCGATACCGTGGCCCCCGATTTGATCGACTCGGTCAGGCTTGCGCAAAACGTGCGAATTGTGCACTCTGCAGGGGTCTCTACCGATATTGGAGGGAACACGCATTGTGTACGGTCATCGTGAGCGTCGAGCCGGAGGCGGACGCGCCGGTGCTCCTGGCGGGAGTGCGTGACGAGTTCGTCACGCGGCCGTGGATGTCACCGGACCGGCACTGGCCCGCGTACCCCGGCCTGGTCGGGGGCCGCGACCTGCAGGCGGGCGGCACCTGGCTGGCCGCCGACCCCGAAAACCGGCGCGTGGCCGCGCTGCTCAACGGCGACGGCGTCGCGGCCTCGGAGGGCAGGCGTCACTCGCGCGGCGAGCTGCCGCTGCTCGCCGCGGCGGCGGGAGAGTTCCCGCCGCTCAATTTATCGTGGTACGACCCATTTCATCTGCTTCTCGGCGGGCTCGACGGTGTACGGCTGTGGAGCTGGGACGGCAGGTCCCTTGCCGAGGAGAAGCTGCCCGCGGGCGTGCACATGATCGTTAACGCCGGCTGGGATCGCGAGGAGAGCGAGCCGCGCACCGCGTGGTTCCGGCCCCGCTTCGCCAGGGCCGCCCGGCCCGGGTGGACCACGGGAGGCTCGACCGAGCGGTTCTGGGGGGAGTGGCTCGACCCCGCCTCGGGCGCGGGGATGCCCTGGGACGATCCCCGCGCGCTGGTCATGCGCCGGCGGCTGCCGGACGGGCGGGTCTTCGCCAGCCTCTCGATCACGCTGGTCGCCGTGGCGGAGGAGGGGCTTCGCTACGACTTCTGCCCCCAGCCGGACGACCCCGCCACCTGGCACGAAGTGGACACCTCGTGGGGCGCACCGGCTGACCGGGTCCGCCGGCGGCGCGGATAGGCTTCACACCATGCGATCGTGGTCTGCTCCGAATGTCCCAAGGCTGCCCGGTTCGGGCCTCATGCTCCGTCTGTACGACACGGCCGCCCGGGAGGTGCGGGAGACTACCCCCTCCGGCGAGGCCAGGCTCTACGTCTGCGGCATCACGCCGTACGACGCCACCCACCTGGGCCACGCCAACACCTACCTCGCCTTCGACCTGGTCAACCGGGTGTGGCGGGACGCCGGCCACGACGTGCACTACACCCAGAACGCCACCGACGTGGACGACCCCCTGCTGGAGCGGGCCGAGGCGACCGGCACCGACTGGCGCTCCCTCGGCGAGCGTGAGATCGAGCTGTTCCGCTCCGACATGGAGGCGCTGCGCATCCTGCCGCCCCGCGAGTACGTCGGGGTGACCGAGACCGTGGGGGAGATCGCCGAACTGGTCACCCGGCTGGCCGAGCGGGGCGCCACGTACGAGATCGACGGGGACGTCTACTTCTCGGTCGCGTCCGCGCCCAAGTTCGGCGCGGTCTCGGGCTACTCCGAGGAGACCATGCTCGAGCTGTTCGGCGAGCGCGGGGGCGACCCCGGCAGGGAGGGCAAGCGCCACCCGCTCGACTGGCTGCTGTGGCGGGCGGAACGGCCCGGAGAGCCGTCCTGGGATTCGCCGCTCGGCCGCGGCAGGCCCGGCTGGCACATCGAGTGCACCGCCATCGCCCTGCGCAACCTGGGCAGCGGCTTCGACGTCGCCGGCGGCGGCTCGGACCTGATCTTCCCCCACCACGAGATGGGCGCCTGTGAGGGCCACGTGGCCACCGGCGAGTGGCCGTTCGCCCGGGCGTACGTCCACGCGGGCATGGTCGGCCTGGACGGCGAGAAGATGTCGAAGTCCAGGGGCAACCTCGTGTTCGTCTCCAGGCTGCGGCAGGCCGCCGACCCCATGGCCATCCGGCTGGCCCTGCTGGCGCACCACTACCGTTCGGACTGGGAGTGGACGCCGGACCAGCTCACCGCGGCCGAGGAGAGGCTGGCGCGGTGGCGGGCGGCGGTGGCGCGCCCGGCGGGCCCCGAGGGCGGCCCTGTGCTGGCGGCGGTGCGCGAGCGCCTCGCCGACGATCTCGACGCCCCCGGTGCGCTCGCGGTGATCGACGCCTGGGCGGCGCAGGAGGGCGACGACGCCTCGTCTCCGGCGCTGGTGCGCGACGTCGCCGACGCGCTCCTCGGCGTCGCCCTCTGAGCGGAGCCGGCGAAGTTCGCGTCGGCGGTGTGGCGCTCCGCGGCGCTCGGGGCGGAGTTGGCACAGCTCACCGGGGCGCTGTGACCGGACATCAGGTCGGCGCACAGGCCGGTGCGCCGGTCGGGCAGGCCGAGGATGTGGCCGATCTCATGGGTGGCGATGCGCAGGGGAGAGTAGCCCCCGGCGGTCGCCTCCCTGCCCAGCCAGATCGTGCCCCGGCCCAGCCCGGTGGCGCTCGTACGCGGCCAGCCGTCGTCCGCGCGCACCACGAAGTCGGCGGGCGTGCCCGCGACCAGCCGGACGTTGGCGACGCTCGCGTTCCACACCCGCGCGGCCTGGTCCATCACCGTGCGGAACTCGGCGGCGCGGCTCGCGTCGTACCGCAGCACGCGTACGGCGTTCGCCGCCGGGTCACCCGCGGGCAGGGCTGCCCGGGCCGGTGACGCGGTGACCGGTGACGCGGTGACCGGTGACACGGTGACCAGCACGGCCGGTCCCAGGAGCAGGGCCGAGACGGCCCGGAGGAACCGCGAGGCGGGCATCGGGGACATGAGGGCGGCCTCGCTAGCCGAGCGGCACCCGCGGCGCCAGCCAGGGGAACACGACGTACCACAGCGCGGCCACGGCCGCGCAGGTCAGCAGCAGCACGACGGCCAGCCGGAGCGCGGTGCCGCCGGGCAGCCGCCGCCAGAGGAACCTGTACACGCCGGATCTCCCTCGGTCAGTCGCGGCGTTCCTCGCGGCGGACGAGCACGCCCTGGACGATCAGGCGCTGCGCCGCGGAGAACTTGGGGTGGCAGGTGGTCATGGTCATGACCGCGGTGGTGGGCCGCTTCCCGGGATGGCCGGGGACGGGATCGACGACGTCGACCTCGCCGGGGTCCACGATCTCCTTACGCGTCACCTCGTAGGTGTAGCGGGCGTCCCGCGCGTCCACCACGATGTCGTCGCCGCGCCGCAACTGGTCGATCCGGTTGAACGGCGCGGCGTAGGTGGTGCGGTGGCCGGAGAGCACGAAGTTGCCCACCTGGCCGGGCATCGCCGAGCCGGGGTAGTGACCGGGGCCCTTGCGCAGCTCCGCCGGGCCGACGCCCTCGACGACGGCGAACCGGTAGTCGGCGCCCAGACGTGGGATGCGCAGCAGCGCCAGCGCGTCGCCGAGCCGCACCGGACCCTCGCCCGGACGCGCCTGCCCGTCGTGCCTGGCGAAGACCTCGCCGAGCTGTCGCTGCAGCACGCTCTGCTCCCGCTCGGTCTCCGCTCCGGTGCCCCACAGCAGATATGCGTAGAACAGCAGCAGGACCAGCCCTACCGGCAGGCACAGCTCGCCGATGACCCGCGTGACCGTTTTCACGGCTCCGTCGTCTGCTCCGCGCACGGACCGAGTATCGCCTCCGGACATCTCCCGCCGGAGACCGCGCGAGGGGCGTTGGCGAATTCTTTGGCTCGCCGGACACCGGGGCATGAGCGCGGCGCGTGTCCCGCCCCGAAATCGCGGGACCGGGCCCGTACGGTTGACTCATATGCCCGATCACCTGCGGCGACACGGGCGGGGTCAACGAAGCGAAAACCTGGACGATCCTTCGGTAAGCACCGTGTGCCGCTATGGGGCGGACCTTGGCCAGGCGCATATAACAGTCGAGCAGCGAAATATCGCTGGCAATCCGGGCAAATGCTCAAAGAATTGAGCGGCCGTTATCGGGAGTCCAAAGTGGCGCGAAAAACTACAGTACCTATTCTTCTGGCGGTGACGGTCGCGGGCGGCCTGACGCTCGGCGGTGCCGGCGTGGCCGCCGCACAGACCTACGCGGCGGCGCCGAAGGTCGCCATGCAGCCGTACCCGCCCGCCCCCTTCGAACCGTTCGCCCTGGTGTTCCTGGGCGATTTCTCGGATGACCCCTTCGATGCCCTGGCCGGTCTCTCACGGGAAGGCCGGCTGCTCGGTCCCGTGGGCGGCGGTGGCGGTGCCGGCGGCGGGGACCGCGACGACGGCAGGGGCGGTCGCGGTGGCGACGGTTGGGGCGACCCCGGCGCGGACGGCGTCAACAAGGCTGACAAGGCCGACAAGGCCGACAAGGTCGTCGAACCGGCCACGACCACCGTCGTCCCGGCCGCGGACGTGCAGGGCGTGGAGCCGGAGACTGTGAACACCACCAACTGCCCCAACGGCAACTGCGGGCCGACGTGGTGGGGCACCGGACCGCAGTGGAACAACACCGGACCCGGCGCCTGGACCAGCAACGACACGCAGAACAACGACGGTGCCCAGCCCATCATCGGGCCGGGCGGCCCGGGTAGCGACAGTGGGGCACTCCCGGTCCAGAACGCCGTCCAGACCAGCGAGAGGTCGCCGGAGGACGTCGCCGAGCTCCCCGACGAGGACTTCTCCGAGGAGGAGTCGGAGGAGGAGCCCGAGGAGAGCGCGGACGAGGAGTCCTACGACGAGGACATGCCCATGGGCATGGACTCCGAGCAGATGGGCGGCGGCGGCCCCGCACCGGCTGCGGCCGGCCCGCAGCTGCCGTTCACGGGCGCGCCGATGGGGATCGCCGCGGCTGGCGCGGGCCTGCTGGCCGTCGCGCTCGGCTGCACCATGCTCTCCGCACGGCGCCGCCGGTCCACCGACGCCAAGTAGACAGGTGTCGAGCAGACCGGTGCCTAAGAGGATGAGGCGCAGGCTGGTCGTCGTCGGCCTGCCGTCGCTGGCCCTCGGCCTCGTGCTGGCCGGGGGCTGGTCCGCGCATCTCGGGCTGAGCGTGCGCGACCACCTTGAGGCGGCGCGGGACGCTCTGCTCCGGCTGCGCACCGCCCGCCTCGGGTCGCCGGGCGATTCGCTGAGCAGGACGCTCGCGGACGCCCGGCGGCACGCGGCGGAGGCGCGACGGCTGACAGGCGGCCCCGGCTGGGCCCTGCTCACGCATCTGCCTCTGGTGGGGGACGCGGCGACGACGGTCCGCGGACTGGCGGGGGCGGCCGACGAGTTCACCGACGTGCTGGCCGAGGTCCAGCGGGTGGCCGCCCCGCTCATGACGGGGGGCGGCGCTCTCGCCGGGAACGACCAGAGCCGGATGCTCGCGACTCTCGACGCGCTGGCGCCGGTCCTCGACCGCGCCGCCGTACGCATCGCGGCGGCGCGGTCGGAGCTGGCGCGCACCCCGGCCGAAACCGGCCTGGAGGCCGTGGACCGGGCGCGCGACACGATGGTGCGGGAGACCGCAAGGATCCAGGGCTTTGCGGGCGCGGCGGCGAACGTCGCGGCGCTCGCACCGCCCATGCTCGGCCGCGACGGCCCGAGGCGCTACTTCCTGGCGTTCCAGACCAACGCCGAGGCACGCGGGACGGGCGGCCTGGTCGGCGCGTACGGCATCCTCCGCGCCGACCGGGGCAGGATCGCGATCGAGCGGCTGTCGGCCAACAACGGCCTCGCGAACAGTAGTAAGCCCGTGGTCGACCACGGGGTGCGCTTCCGTGCGCGCTACGGGCCCGGTGCGGCCAAGATGCTGTCGGTGTCCAACCTGTCGCCGCACTTCCCGTACGCCGCGACCACCTGGGCCGGGCTGTGGCAGCGGCAGACGGGCAAGCCGGTGGACGGCGCCATCGCCACCGATCCGGTCGGCCTGGCCCGGATGCTGGAGATCACCGGGCCGGTGCGGCTGCCGGGAGGCGAGACCGTCACCGCCGCCAACGTCGTCGACCTCACCGAGCGGGTGGCGTACGAGCGCTATTCCGACCCGGTCGAACGCAAGAAATACCTGATCAGGCTCGCGGGCGCCGTGAGTGAGGCGCTGATCAGGGCGAATCCCGAGCCCACCCGGCTGGTGCCGGTCCTGGCCGGCCTCGCGACCGACCGCAGGGTCCAGATCTGGACCAGCAGGAAGGACGAGGAGGCGCGGCTCGAGGCGACCCCCCTCGGCGGTGTGCTGCCCGAGCGGCCGGGGCCGTACGCGGCGCTCGTCGTCAACAACTCGGCCGGGACCAAGCTCGACTACTACCTGCGCCGGTCGATCACCTACGAGCTGGGGCCCTGCCGCCCCGACGGGATGCGCCAGGCGAAGGTGCACATCAGCCTCGCCAACGACGTGCCGCACGGGCACCTGCCCAGCTATGTCACCGACCGGCTCGACTCCCCGCGCCGGTCCCACGTCCCCGGATCGAACCGGCTGTGGGTGTCGCTGTACGGCGCCATCGGCGCGCAGGCCACCGAGATGCGGGTGGACGGCCGGCCTTCCGGGTTCTACACGGAGTATGAGCGGTCGCACCCGATCTTCTCGACGGTGCTGGAGTTCGCCCCCCGGCAGACGAGGACGATGGACCTCGACCTGCTCGAACCCTACTCCGCCGCCCCGCCGATGGTCCCGGCGCAGCCGCTCGTCCGGCCGCAGGAGGCCGTGATCCGGCGCAACGACCAGGGTTGCCCAGTGCACTGACGAGGCGCGGGCCGCACGCCGCGGCCCGCGCCTTCCGCCGCCGAGACCGGTGTCGCGGGCGGAGGCCGATGCCCCTGACCGGAGAGCTGCGGCCATACCGGGGACCGGTGACGGGCCGGAGATCTGGGACGAGGCCGGAGATCGTAAAAAGCGGCGTGCCGTCCGCGGCGGCCCGTCCGTCGGGTCCTAGCCTCCCGCTCCATGGAGCGTACGCGTGACTGTGACTCTGCCCGCGACCATTTCCGGGGCGGTGCGGGGGACCGTGCTGCCGCTCACAACCCTGCGCGGGAGCCCGATCGCGACTTTGTCCACGGCTCTCATGACCCTGCCGGTCCCGGGGCCGGCTTCCGCATCCTGTTCGTGTGCACGGGGAACATCTGCCGGTCCCCGCTGGCCGAGCGGCTGACGCGGGCGGCTCTCGGACCGGGCTCGCCGATCACCGTGTCCAGCGCGGGCACCCATGCCTTGCCGGGGCGCTCGATGGACGAGGGCGCTCGTAGGGAGCTGATCCGGCTCGGTGGCGATTCGGAGGGCTTCGCCTCGCGCCCTCTCACCTCGGAGACGGTGGTCGCCGCCGACCTCGTGCTGACGGCCTCGTCCGAGCACCGTTCCCACGCTGTGGCGCTGCATCCTCGGGCGGCGGCGCGCACGTTCACCATCGCGGAGTTCGGCGCGCTGGCCCGGGCGGTTCCCGCTGACGAGGTTCTCCGCCACGCCGACCCTGTGCGGCGGGCGCACGCGCTGGTCGCTGAGGCGAGGGCGCTGCGCGGGCTGGTCCGGGTGGAGCAGCCCGACATCGCCGATCCCTACCGGGGCTCCCGCAGAGCCTACCGGGCGGCGGCCCGACGCATCGTCGAGTCACTCGCCGCCCCGGTGGCGCTGTTCACACGGGCAGCGGCGACCTGACGTCCGCCTCCGGCTGCTCCGCCGGCTGGTAGCCGTACCCGTAGCCGTAATGATCGCCCTGCTTGGCCGGTGCGAAGTTGAGCACGGCGCCGACGAGGCGGGCGTTGACCGACGACAGCAGCTCCTCGGCGCGCGTCACCTGTTCGCGCCGGGTCTTGCCGTGGCGCACGACGAGCAGCGTGCCGTCGCAGATCGCGGCGAGCGCCGCGGCGTCGGTGACGGGGAGTAGCGGCGGCGCGTCGATTATCACCATGTCGTACTCCTGCGTGAGCTGGGTCAGCACCGCGCGCATGCCCTGCGAGCCGAGCAGCTCGCTGGGGTTCGGCGGGACGCGTCCGCTCGGCAGCACCGACAGGCTGGGCCGGCCCCAGGTCTGGATGACGTCGGGCAGGCGGGCCTTGTCGATGAGGACGTCCGTGAGACCGGTGCCGCCCTCGATGCCGAGATAGCCGGGGACACTGGGGCGGCGCAGGTCGCCGTCGACCAGGATCACCCGCCAGCCCGCCTGCGCCATCGCGATCGCCAGGTTGGCCGACGTTGACGACTTGCCCTCGTTGGGCAGGCAACTGGTGACGACGAGTGACTTCGGCTTCCGGTCCACACCGATGAACTGCAGGTTGGTTCGCAGCGAACGGAACGACTCCGACCGTGAGGAGCGACCGGCTCCGCCGATGATCAGGGGGTGCCTGCGGGCATCGCGCTCGTATCCGACCACCGCGAGGAGCGAGGTCCCGGCGACCCTCTGCAGCACCTCGGCCGTCTTGATGGTCGTGTCCAGGCGGTCGCGCATGACGAGCCCGCCGACGGCCGCGAACAGCGAGATGAGCACGCCGAGCGCCAGGTTGACCGCCGGCCGGGGAGCGATGGGCTCCTCGGGGACATCCGCCTTGTCCACGACGGTGACCCGGACGGTAGGCGGGCTCTTGGGCGTGGGCCGCTCGATCTGGTCGATCATCGAGGTGAACACGGCGCCCAGTGAGTCGGCCCGTGCAGCGGCGCGACGGGGGTCGGAGTCGGCGACGGTAGCCCGCAGCAGAGACGTGCTGGGGATGGCCTCGGCGGTGACGTTCTCCTGGAGGTCCGCGACCTCCGCGGCACCGACGACCCTCCCGATCACCCGTCGGCTGGTCAGCAGGGCGGCGTAGGACTGGACCCGTTGCTGCGACAGTTCCCCCGCCTGCAGGGCGGTGGACAGGTTCTCTTCCCGGTAGTTCGCCGAGACCAGCATGGATATCGACGCGAGGTACCTCGGCGGCGTCTTCGCGGTCACGACGAGGGCGGCGCTCACTCCGACGATCAGCGAGACCAGCAGAAGCGGCCAGTATCTGCGCACCAGACGCGCGTAGTAGAGAAGTTCCATTCCTTCATCGCCTAACAGGAAGAGAGGGCTGCGGGCGGGCGGCCGGGTAGACCGGAATCCGTTGCGGCAGGAGGACGGCGAGGCAGGCGACGGCCGCTGCCCCGATCGCTGCGCCGAGCGGCGGGATCCAGCCCAGGACCAGAGCCAGGTAGGCCGTGCCGGCTGCGGCGGCGCCCGCGGCGAGCGTGACCGCCGTGAGTCTGGTCCCAAGGCCGAGCCTGCGCAGCCGGTGAGAAAGATGGTCGGTGCCCCCGCACAGCAGTGGGCGTCCTGCGCGCCATCGCGACAGCAGCACGACTCCCGTGTCGACGGTCGAGACGAAGGTCGGCAGGAGCAGGCTCGCTATCGCGGCGCCGGGGCCGCCGGCGGGGGCGGCGGTGCCGGCGAGCAGTGCCGCGCTGCAGGCGAGGACGAATCCGATGAACAGCGAACCGGCGTCCCCCATGAAGATCCGCGCCGGCGCCCAGTTGTACAGCAGGAACCCGAGGGCGGCGGGTGACAGAGTGACCAGGACCAGCCCGATCAGTGGCTGTCCCGACACGAAGGCGGCCGCCGCCAGGCATGTCGCGCTGACCGCGGTCACGCCGCCGAGAACGCCGTCCATGTTGTCGAGCAGGTTGAAGGAGTTGGTGACGACGACGATCCACAGCAGCGTGATCAGGACGTCCAGCGGCCCGCCGGTGACTGGCGCGACGATGCCGCACAGCACCGCCACGCCGGCCGCCAGGGCTTCGACGGCCAGCCGGGTGAGTTGAGGGAGCGGGATCAGATCGTCGATGAGCCCCAGCAGGGTCATCGCCACGGCACCCACAAGGATGCCGGCCGCTGGTCCCTCGAAAGCGCCGAGCGCGATCGCAGGGACGACCGTGCCCAGAGTGATCGCGACCCCGCCCAGGTACGGGGTGGGGTGCAGATGGGACTTGTGGCCGCTGGGCCGGTCGGTGATCCCCCACCTCAGGGCGAGGCGGCGCAGCAGGAAGGTCGCTGCGGCGCTGAGCACGATGCCGGCGCAGCCGGCAGCAAGGATGGCCGAGGCGTTCACCGATGCGGGCTCGCCAGTTCGGCGCGGGCTTCCGCGATGGTGTCCAGCAGGATGTCGTCGAGCGACCGGCGCGGTGTCCAGCCGGTGAGCTCCCGCAGCCTCGTCGTGTCCGGCACCCGGCGGGCCATGTCCTCGAACCCTGGCCCGTACGCGTCGGCGTACGGCACGAGGTCGACGCCGGACGTGCTCCCGGCCAGCTCGGTGATGAGCTTGGCGAGCTCCAGGATGCTCACCTCCTCGCTGGAGCCGATGTTGAAGGTCTGGCCGACCGCGGCGTCGCAGTCCAGGAGCAGCACCAGGGCGCGCACGACGTCCTCGACATGCGCGAAGCAGCGCGTCTGGGTGCCGTCGCCGTGCACGGTGAGCGGCAGACCGTTGATCGCCTGCCTGACCAGTTGCGGGATGACCATCCCGTACGCCGGGCTCTGCCGGGGACCCACCGTGTTGAACAACCGGACCACGATCGTCTGCAGCCCGCGCTCGCGGTGGTAGGCGTTGGCCAGGATCTCGTCGACGGCCTTCGCCGTGCTGTAGGCCCAGCGGACGACGTCGGGGCTGCCCAGGATGCGGTCGGCCGTCTCGGCGAGCGGCCCGGCGGAGTTCTTGCCGTAGATCTCGCTCGTGCTGGCCACCAGGACCTTGCGCCGGTATCGGTGTGCCGCCTCGATGACGATCTCCGAACCGCGGATGTTGGTCGTCAGCGACCTCAGGGGGTGTTCGACGATCAGCTTCACCCCGACGGCGGCGGCGAGGTGGACCACGACGTCACATTCGTGCACAAGCTCGTCCACCACGAGTTCGTCCAGGACCGAGCCTTGGACCACCCGCAACCGCGGCTCGGCGGCATGGCGTGCGAGGTTGGCCGGACGCCCTGTCGACATGTTGTCCAAAATGATCACGGAGTCGCCGCGGGCGAGCAACGCGTCGGTCAGGTGAGACCCGACGAAGCCGCTTCCGCCCGTTATCAGATACGTGTTCCCGCTTGACTTGGTCACGACTTCTCCCAGCAGGTGGCGATTGGCAGGATCGTTAGTTAGGTGCGTGCGTGCGGAAGGGCCCGGGCACAGGTCGCCCGGACCCCTGTTCAGCGGGGGTCGATGTCCAGGTTCTTTTCGAACCAGGTCATCGTCAGGCGGAGACCCTCGTCCAGCGGGACGGGCCGCACCCCCGGGAAGCGTTCGAGCAGCAGGCGGGACGACGCCTGCGACTCCCGGATGTCACCGGCGCGGGCGGGCAGGAACTCCGTCTCGACCGGCCGTCCGAGGACGGTCTCCAGAGTGTGTTTGAGGCTTATCAGGGACACACGGGTGCCGAAGGCGAGGTTCACCGGCGTCGAGCTCGTCACCCGGCGCACGGCGGCGTCGGCGAGGACGCTCGCCACCGAGCCCACGTAGGTGAAGTCGCGCGCCTGCTGCCCGTCGCCGTAAATGGGCAGCGGCCGGCCGCGCAGGGCGGCGTCCATGAACGCCGGGATCACCGCGGCGTACGCGTGCCCGGCGGGCTGCAGGGGCCCGTACACGTTGAAGAAGCGGAACGGCAGCACAGGCAGCCCGTAGCTGCCGGCGTACGCGAGGGCGTAGGCCTCGGTGGCGAGTTTGCTGGCGCCGTACGGGCTCAGCGGGCGCGTCGGCAGGTCCTCGTGCTTGTACGGCTCAGGGCAGTCCCCGTACACCGAGGACGAGGAGGCGAGGATGACGTGTGGCATCGCACCGGGTCCGGCGGCGCGGCAGGCCTCCAGCACCTGCAGGGTCCCCGTGGCGTTCACCATGTGCGAGGCGACGGGGTCCTTCACCGACCGGGGCACCGAGGGCCGGGCGGCGAGGTGGACGACGTGCGTGGCCTCGCGGGTGAGGCCGGCCACCAGCTCCTTGTCGAGGATGCTGCCGATCACCAGGTCGACTCCGAGCCCGGCGACGTTCGCGCGGTCCCCGCTGCTCAGGTCGTCCAGGACGGTGACGCTCTCGACCTCCGGCCGGGTGATCAGCGTACGGCAGAGGTTGGCGCCGATGAACCCGGCGCCTCCAGTGACGAGGACTCTCATATACGGCTCCCTTCGGTCTTCAGCGGAACGGGGCACAGCGACCGGTAGAGCCGCTCCGTGTCGGCCACCAGACGTTCGACCGCGAAGGAGTCCGTCGTCCAGCGGCGGGCGGCCTCGCCCATGCGGTGGGCGAGACCCGGGTCCGACAGCAGCCGCAAGGTGTGCGCGGCGAGTTCGCCGGCATCCGGGGCGGCGAGCAGGCCGGTGACGCCGTGCCGGACGACCTCGTGGACGCTGCCCACCCGGGTCGACACGACAGGGACGCCTGCCATGCCGGCCTCGATGAGACTCAGCGGGGTCCCCTCGTTGTCGGAGGTCAGAACGACGACGTCGGCCGCGGCATAGACGGTCTCGACGTCCGGCCGCCACCCCAGCAGGTGGAAGGAGCCCGGCATTCGGGCAGCGCCCCGCTCTACCTCCTCTGTCAGTTCGCCGCCGCCGCAGACGACGAAGCGGCAGGCGGGCAGCCGTCCGAGCAGCGATTCCGCCACGGCGAGGAAGCGGTCGGGACGCTTCACGCGGGTGAGCCTGCCGACGAAGGCGACGACGGGCGCGTCCCCGGGCAGGCCGAGGGCGGCGCGGGCGGCCTCCCGGTCCGGGACCGAGCCCAGCCGCACTCCCGGAGGGATCACGATGTACTGCTCCGGCCTGCCGATCCCGGCGGCGAGCAGGTCGTCGCGGACCTTCTCTCCCACTGTCACCAGACGGTCGGAGACGGAGGCCAGACGCCGTTCCGCCCACACGTAGAGCCGGCGCTTGGCGGGCGAGAAGTAGCCGCTCAGCAGGTGACCGTGGAACACGTGCACCCGGGCGGCGCCGACGCGGGCAAGGCGGACGGCCGTGCGGCCGAGCGCGCCCGCCTTGGCCGTCCGCGTGTGCACGATGTGCGGCCGGAACTCGCGCATCTCGGCGGCCAGGCGCAGCAGGGCGCGGTAGTCGTCGGCCGGTCGGACGGAGCGGCCGAGTCCGGGGATCCGGCGTACCCGCAGCTCGGCGTCCCGGAGCAGAAGGTGGTCGCCTTCGGCGCCGTCGACGTGTCCGGTGTAGAGACGGTGGTCGAACTCGTCGGCGTTCAGCCGTTCGTGCAGTCCGAGAATCTGGGTCGCCGGCCCGCCGATATTCATGCGCGCGATGATTTCCATTACGCGGATCCGGCCGTCCGGTCTCGGCGTCGGTCTCACCAGGGGCTCCTCGTGATGGGCCTGTTCACGTCGCAGAAGCTAACCCGCCAATCGGGCTTCTCCGCGGCACCGTCACGGTCCCGGCGAAGCCTTTTCGCATTCCCTACCGGCACATGGTCCGGATGGTGTCCCGGGTCGTCGGGCGCGATTCAGTGAAATGTAAAAAGCCGACTTCGATTCGGCCTTCCGCCGCACCACCGTGAAATCGCTCGACAGGGACGCGCTTTCCGGCCGCACGCCGGGGTGGTCGGCCCGCCCCCGCCGGGGCGACCGCCCGACCGTACAAAGGAGTGGCAAGATCTTGGCCGCGCCCCGGAGTCGGAATCGCCAGCGGGCGGGGATGGTTGTGAGGCTTGGACCAGGCCCGAGACGACGCCTTCGCGGCACGCCGGAACGGCCACCGTCGAAGCGCCGCGACGACCGGGCCCGGCGGCTGTGCGCCCGCTCGGACCCCGATGACGTGCTCGGGGCCGGCGCGCCCTGCCGCTGGGGCCACGAGAGCCTCTGCGATCCCCCGGCGCTTCCGGACGGCCGCGCCGGTCGAGCGGTGGGTGCCGGCCGAGGGTCCCGATCTCGGCGCTGCGCCGGCCGTAATTCCGCCGGCGCGCCTGCCGTTTCCTTTTACGAAATATTCCCGTGGCGCTCCCGAGGCGCGTATGAAACGACGCCATATCCTTCGGGCATGAATATTCGCGTCGTCGCCAGGAATGCCGTCCGCCCTTCTTATCTACCGGTGATGACGCAGAAAATATGGGTGCGCCTGAGCCACGGGCACAACCGTGAGAGGAAAGCCGCCCGAGCGTGGGCGGCGCGGCACGCGGAGGACATGAACGCCTGGGGGAGCGCCGTCGATCCCGTCCTGTGGCGAGAGGGCCTGGATTGGGCTGCCGCTTTCGCCGACTTCGCACGGCCGCGTCTCGACAGGCTCGCCGCCGCGGGCGTGAACCTGGGCGGGGGCGGCGGGGTCGAACTTCTGTACCTGCTGACCAGGCTCATCCGCCCCGCCCTGGCCCTGGAGACCGGAGTGGCGGCCGGTTGGTCCACCAGCGCGATCCTCGCGGCGATGCGCGCCAACGAGAGCGGCCTCCTGCTGTCGAGCGACTTCCCCTTCTTCCGCCTCGCCGATCCCGAGCGGTACATCGGATACGTCGTCCCCGACGACCTGAAGCGCAGATGGACGCTGCGCACCAAGGGCGACCGGCGCAATCTTGAGGAGTTCCTGCTCCCGGACACCCGGGTCGACCTCGTGCACTACGACTCCGACAAGACGAGGAACGGACGAGAGTTCTTCCTGCGGCGCGTGCGTCCGCACCTGACCAACAGGCATGTCATCGTCATGGACGACATCCAGGACAACCTGGTCTTCCGGGAGTACGCGGAGAGGCAGCGGGCCTTCCGAGTCTTCGAGTACGAGGGCAAGTACATCGGCGTGGCGGGGGCCGGGCTGCCGGCCTTGGAGCGCAGGCGCCCCTAGCAGTCCGATGGAACGCCTTCCCAGGGAGCCAAGCGCGATGCGCGGTGTCAATGTCTGTGAAGTAATAAAAACGCTCGATGTCGGGGGAGCCGAGGTGCTCCTCGTCGAGCGCCTGCTGGCCGCCTCGCGCCGGCAGGCGGGCCGTCCGGCCAATCGGTACACCGTGGTGTGCCTGAGCGCTTCCACCGAGGAACTGACCGGTAGGCTCCGCGCGGCGGGGATCGATGTCGTCGACCTGTCGTCCTGCCCCCGGCTGCTGCGTCCGGCGCGCCTCGTGCGGGAAGTCAGGCGCCTGCGTCCGGATGTGGTCAACCTGCACTCCCCACTGCCCGCGGCGCTGCTGCGCCCGGCGTCCCGGCTGTGGCACCCGCGGCCGATCCTGGTCTCGACCGTCCACAACGTGCGATACCGAACGGTGACGATGGCGCTGGACCGGGCGACCGCCTGGCTGGACAGCCGTACGGTGGCGGTCTCGCCCCAGGTGGCGCGTGCGCGGACCGGCAGGCGCGGGCGCGGTCTGTCCACCTGCGTCCACGGTGTCCGGGTGGCGGGGCAGCGCCAGTGGGCCGAGCGGGCCGCGGCCACGAGGCGCGAGTGGTCGGTTCCGGACGATGCCCTTCTCATAGTGAACGTCGCCAACTTCCACCCGCAGAAGAACCACCGGCTGCTCGTCGAGGCCGCTGCCAAGGTCGTCGCGGCCGAGCCGCGGGCGCTGTTCCTCCTCGCCGGGTCCGGGCCGCTGCGCGACGCGACGGCCGAGCATGTGTCCCGTCTCGGGCTGGACCGGGTGCGCGTCGTCGGGCACGTGCCGGAGGCGGGCAGGCTGATCGCCGCTGCCGACCTCCTGGTGCTCAGTTCCTCTTACGAGGGCCTGCCGGTCGTCGTCATGGAGGCGCTGGCGGCGGGGGTGCCGGTGGTGTCGACCGCCGTCGGCGGCGTGTCCGACCTGATCGAGACCGGAAAGAACGGCGTGCTCACCGTGCCCGGCAGCGCGGACGCTCTGGCCGGGGGCATCCTTCAGGCGTTGCGGCCGGACATGCGGGCCCGGCTGCGGGCGGGCGCCAGGGAGAGCGCGGGGCAGGTGGACATCGCCCGCGCGGCCGAGTGGTTCGACAAGCTCTACGGTGAGGTCTGCACGGGGACCAACGGGTGACCGCGGTGGAGTACATCATCGTCATCGCCGCCGCGGTGCTGCTCGTCGTGATGGTGCATACCGGTCTGGCGGCGCCGGTGGCGCGGCGTGCGCTGCCCGTGCTGCTCGCGGCCTTCGCCGTCCGGCTGGTCGTGCACGTCCTGGTCATCCGGTCCGACGGCCTTGATTACGGCGGCGACAACCTCGGCTACGAGCTGCGCGCCCTCGAGATCGTCGAGCTGTGGAGACGCGAGGGCCTCCATTTCGTCGGCCCCGGCGAGCTCGGCTCGGTCCAGTCCGTGGCCGTGCCGTGCAACATCTTCGCGTTCGTGATGTACCTGTGCGGCGGACGGGCACCGCTCGCCTGCACCGCCGTCGTGGCGCTGCTCGCCTGCCTGCTGTGCGTCGTCGTCTACCGGTTCGCGCGCCTCGTGGGCGCCGACGAGCGGGCGGCGTTCCGGCTGCTCGTCATCACGGCGTTCCTGCCGGGGTTCCTGCTGCACACCTCCGACATGTTCAAGGACGGCTTCAACGCATTCCTCGTGGTGGCCTGCCTCGGGATCGCCGCCTCGAACCTGCAGCGTTTCGCGGTGCGCAAGGTGCTGACCCTCGGGCCGCTGCTGTGGGCCCTGTGGAATGTGCGCCCCTACATGGTGTTCATGTGCATGCTGCCGCTGCTGGTCGGCGTCTCCCGGATCAGGCGGGCGCTGTCCCCCCGGAGCCTGGTCGTCGTCGCCGTTCTGATGCTGCCGCTCCTCGTCGTGCTTCAGGGCGTCGACCAGGGGGGACCGTTCGCCGTCGTGCAGGACCAGCTCGACCGCGGGCAGTCGGAGCACGTACGGCTGGCGAACGCGGAGGGCGGGTCCGGCGTCGTCTTCGACGACGGTGGGAACGCCTGGAATGCCCTGGGGCCGAAGCTCCTCTACACGCTGTTGTCCCCGTTCCCGTGGATGGGCGGAAGCGTGGCCCTGCAACTCGGAAAGGTGGACACACTCCTGTGGTACTGGCTGCTCTACCATGCCTTCCTGGGCGCGCGCAGGCTGTGGCGGTACGACCGGAGATTGCTGCTGATCCTCCTGCTTTTCGTCGTCCCCGGCTCCATCGCGTACGCCACGACCATGGCCAACGTCGGCCTCATCTTCCGGCAGCGCATACCGATCGTCATGGTCACGAGCCTGCTCTCGGCCATCTCCTGGTCCAGGACCGGGCCGTACGGCCGCTCCGCCGCGGACCCGCCCGCGCCACGCGCCGCGGGCCCCGCTGACCCACTCGTACGCCGAAGCTGAGGTCGTCGATGGCATCTAGAGATGAAGGCAAGATCCGCCGGGTCGCGCTCCTCATCGGGCATCTGGGTCTCGGCGGCGCGCAACGGCAGTTGTGCCTGCTGGCCGAACGGCTGCGGGACAGAGGCATCGAGGTGCACGTCCTCGTCCTCTCCCGGGGCGGCCAGCACGAGGAGGACCTGCGCGCCACCGGCATCGACGTCCACCACCTCGGCTTCTCCCGCGGCTCCCGCGGTCCGGCGCTGCTGGTCAGGAACCTCGTGGCGTTCGCACGGATGGTCGCGCTGCTGAAAGAGCTGCGGCCGCAGGTGCTGCACGGCTTCCTGTGGGAGTGCTACCTCCTGGGGACCCCCGCCGCCCGGCTGGCACAGGTCCCGGTGATCGTCACCGCCCGGCGCACGCAGGGCTACCTGCGACCGAAGAAACCGTGGACCTCCGCCGCCGAGCGCATGGTGAACGCGATGAGCGACCACGTCGTCGCCAACTCGGCGGCCATCGCCGACGGCACCCGTGCCGTCGAGGGCGTGCCGGCTCACAAGGTGAGCGTGATATACAACGGGCTGCCGCCCTCGGCGTTCCACCTGGCCGAGCCCGAGCCCGTCGACACAGCGCTGCCCGTGGTGGTGTGCGTGGCTCGTCTCAGCGAGAACAAGGGGCAGCGGTTCCTCATCGAGGCGGCCGCCCTGCTCGCCCGGCGCAACCGGCCCTGCACCTTCCTGCTCGTCGGCGACGGCCCCGAGCGCGAACGACTGCGGGCGCAGGCGGACGCCGCGGGTGTGGACGTGCGCTTCCTCGGCTTCCGTCAGGACACCGACGGCTTGCTGGCCCGCGCCGACGTGGTGGTGCTCCCGTCGAC
The DNA here is from genome assembly GCF_012034195.1 of Microbispora sp. CL1-1. Lineage (NCBI taxonomy): Bacteria > Bacillati > Actinomycetota > Actinomycetes > Streptosporangiales > Streptosporangiaceae > Microbispora > Microbispora sp. CL1-1. Next base: position 126,701 of record NZ_JAATEK010000008.1, on the reverse strand, counting down.
GGCGGAGGGCCTGAGCAACGCCGTCATGGAGGCCATGGCGGCGGGCCGGCCGGTCGTCGCCACCGCCGTGGGGGGCACGCCGGAGCTGCTCGAGGACCGTGGCGTCCTCGTGGCCCCCTCGTCGCCGCAGGCTCTGGCCGACGCGATCGGCCGCCTTCTCGATGATCCCGTGCTCGCCGCCTCGGTCGGTGCGGCGGCCCGGGCCTGGGCATGGCAGAACCTCGACGTGGAGACCGTCACGGACGCGCACCTCGACCTGTACCAACGGCTGCTGGCGGCACGATGCGCGAGGTGACGCGGGCCGCGGACGTGGGCAGGCCGCCTCCCACGGCCGGTGGGGCGGACGTGAACGCGGATGTGAAGAACCTCCTGCGGACGATGGCGAGCCAGGCGGTCCCGCTGGCCTTGGCCGCGGTGGCGGGCGTGTTCCTCGCCCGCTGCCTGCAGCCCGAGGGGCGGGGCGTCTACGCGACCGTCACCACGACCGCGGGGATCGCGACCGTGCTGGGCCACCTGTCGGTCGGGAGGTCGCAGATAGCGCTGTGGCCACTCCTGGAGCGTCGCCGGCCCATGGCGGGCAACGCCGCGATCCTCGGCCTGGCGCTGGGCCTGACGTCCGCAGCGGCCACGCTCGGCGTGGTCACCGTGCTGTCCCTGGCTCCCAGTCCGGCCCTCATGGTCATGGCGCTGCTCGCTGTGCCGTTCGCGGTCGCCGTGGTCAACCTCAAGGGGATCGCGCTCCTGGAGGGCCGCGTCGGCCTCGCCAACAGGTCCGTCGTGACTGCCGCCGTGGTGCAGTACGTCCCGATACTGGTCATGGCCGTGACCGGGACCGTCACCCTGACCGCCGTGGTCGTGTGCTGGACCGTCTCCACCATCCTGCCCTTCGCGTTGTTCGTACGGCCACTCGGCCTCCCCACACCCGGCGATGCGGCGCTCGCCCGCAGGCAACTCGCGCTGTCCGGCCGCTATCACCTCGGGACGATGGCGCTTCACCTGCTGCTGACCGTCGACGTGCTGCTCCTGGGCGCTCTCGTGACTCCGGCGGAGGTCGGCCTGTACACGGTCGCCACCTCGTTGCTGTCGCTGTCCCGGGTGCCCACCGACGCGCTGGCCCAGATCACGCTGTCGCGCCAGGCGGTCAGGGACGAGGCGGACGCGCGGCACGTGACGGCACGGACGATCCGCCTCACCCTGCTGCTCTCCTGCGCCGCGGTCGGCGCGCTGGCGTGCGCCTCGCCACTGCTGGTCCCGCTCGTGTACGGCCCGGCCTTCGCGGCGAGCGTCACACCGCTGCTCGCCCTCGCGCCCGGCGCTGTCGCCTGGTCGCTGCTGCGGCCCCTGGAGCAGTACCTGGTGCGGCTGGGGCGTCCGATGAGGATGACCGCCATCGCCGCTGGCGCCCTCGCGTCGAACCTCGCCCTGAACGCCGTGCTGATCCCGCTGTGGGGGGCTCGCGGGGCCGCGTTCGCCTCCACCCTGAGCTACGGCGCGATGGTGGCGGTCGAGGTCGGCTGGTTCGCCCGGGCGGCCGGCCTCGGCGCCGCGGACCTGCTACCCCGGTTCGGGGACGCGCGCCGGGTGGTCTCGGCCCTGCGTGGCAGGCGGTGTGGGAACGCGTCGGCGGCCACCTCCCGCTCCTGAACGGCGGGGCGGAGGCACTTCGCATGAACCGATCGAGAAGAGGTCCACGTGCGTATTCTGCACATCGGATATCGGCTGCCTCCCGAGCCGGGAGGCAAGGAACGCCACATCGAGTGCCTCGTCAGGGAGGAGCTCGCCCTCGGACACGAGGTGCTGGTCGCCAGGCGGCTTGGCGACGTCCCCGCGGGCGCGCTGGAGGTGCCCCTGCCGCGGACCCTGACGGCTCGCGTGGTCGCGCGCAGGTCCGACCCCCTTGCCTTCGCCCTGGAGTGCGCCCGCGCGCTGCCGCGTCTCGGCCGGGTCGACGTCGTCAACCTGCACGGCGACCATCGGGAGGCGCTCGCGGTCGGCCCGGCCGCCGCACGGCTGGGCATCCCCCTGGTGCTCACCGCGCACGGTGCTCTGACGACGCGCCACAGGATGGTCATGCGATGGGCCTTCCGCCGCGTCGGCGGGTTCGTCGCCCTGGGCACGCGCCCGGCCGCCGACCTGCGTCGGGCCGGAGTCCCGGCGCGGGCGATCCGTACGCTGTCGAGCGGCCTGGACCTTCCGCTGCTGGACGCGATTCGCTCCCGGACCGCGGTGGAACCCGGCCTGATAGTCAGCGTGGGCTCTCTCCTGCCCGTGAAGAACCACGCCCTGACGATCGCGGCGTTCCGGCGGCTCAGCGCCATCCGGCCGGGGCTGCGCCTGGTCATCGCCGGCGAAGGGCCGGAACGGGACCGGCTCGAAAGGCTCGCCCAGGCCGGGCCGGGAGTGGAGCTCGCGGGCCACCTGCCCCGTGACGAGGTCGCCTCGCTGGTGAGCAGGGCACAGGTCTTCGTTCTGGCCTCGCGCAGGCTGCCCGCCATCGGAGAGGGTGTGCCCACGGCCGCTCTCGAGGCCCTCGCGCTCGGCACTCCCGCGCTCCTGTCTTCCGAGGCCACACTCGACCCGGTGGTCACGGACCATGGCGCCTATCGTGTCTTCCGCAGCGGTTCGGTGGACGACCTGACCGCCCACCTGCGGGTGATCCTGGACGATGACGCCGTACGGGCCGGGATGGCCGAGCGCGGGCGGCGGGCGACCGCGCACCTCGGTTGGCCGGACGTGGCCGCCCGAATCGTCGGCTGGTACGAGGAGGTCGGCCGCCGGGCCGGCCTGCCGTCCGGGCGCCGGAGTGTCGCACGTGCCGACGGGGACGGCGGCGGCGTACGCGCGGTGGAAGCCGGTGCACGCCGGTGAGGCCGCCGGGCCGGTGGGTCGCGCGGTGGGTCGCGCGGTGAGACGGGCGGTGAGACGGGTGCTGAGACGGGCGGGCAGTCGTTCGATGCGCCCCGGGATCGACGTGGTGGTACACGAAGCAGCCTGAACGGAGCGCCCGCGGCTGCCGCTCTCATTCCGGCACCCGCCTTGATCGCGTGAACTGCGCGCCTGCGTGCAATTCACGGGACGCCGCACTAGGTTCGTGTGCCATCAAGTCCGTCGCGGGGAGACGGGGAAAGACTCCGACCGGAGCACTTGGTGAAGAAATTGGGGGGCCTGAATGCCGGTAAGAATCACCTCCGACGACTGGACATCCGAGCGGGTAAAAGCATTCTGGGATCACTGTTATCGGCAGAACAATCGGGCGCTGACCTTCTCTGAACGAGTGGGCAGGGGAGTCGCGCGTTACCTCCGGGTCAACGGCCTGCTGCAGGGAGAGGTGCTCGACTACGGATGCGGGCCCGGTGCGCTCGCCGCGCAGCTGATCCGAGCGGGCTGCCAGTGCTGGGGATGTGACTGGTCCGAGGCCTCGGTCGAGGCGGCGAACAGGCTGCTCTCGGGCAGGAGAGGCTGGCATGGGGCGAGCCTCGCCGGAGACTCCCGCTCTGCTTACTTCAATCGCAAATTCGACCTCGTCACCTGCCTGGAGACGGTCGAGCATATTCCCGAGCACGAGGAAGAAGATTTCTTCGCCAATCTGCGGGACGCCGTGAAAGTAGGTGGGTCAATATTCTTGACCACCCCCAACGAGGAAGACCTGACTCTCGATCACAAGAACGTCTACTGCCCGTTCTGTGATTCTGTCTACCACCAGCGGCAGCACGTCCGATCGTTCGACAAGAACACTCTCGCGACGACGATCGAACGTCATGGATTTGTCGTCCGCTGGGTGACCGCACTGGATTTCAACTCGTATCAGGTGCCGGCCTGGCCGGGCATAGGAGACGTGAACCTGCGCTATCTCGCACGAGTCGCGGCTCGCATGCCCTTCAGCCCGATCACCGCTGTCCACCGCCGGTCACGCGGTAAGTTGCCGCACCTGTGCGCGGTCGCGACCAGGGTGCCGGCACTCTGACGACCGTGCAGTCGCCGGTACGCGGCGCGGGCGAGTCCGCGACGACCAATGTGGTGTGCCGGGCGAGGTCGATGACATTCGCGGTGGGGCCGAGCGGAGCAACCTCGACCTCACCGCCGCATCCAGGTGCTCGTGGACGTCACGGCTGAGGACGGCACATCGTGAAAGACAAGGGACGGGGGTCCTTGATGGAGAAACTGGTTGTGGTCGGGCAGGGTTACGTGGGCCTGCCACTGGCCATGCGGGCGGTACACGCCGGATTCGACGTGGTGGGCGTCGAGGTGGACGAGTGGCGGGTCAAGCGTCTCAACGCCGCCCAGTCGTACGTCGAGGACATCGGCGACGACGCGCTCGCGGCGGCGCATGCGACGGGTCGTTACCGGGCCAGCGCGGACTACGCGGATGCCGAGGGCTTCGACGTGTGCGTGATCACTGTGCCGACGCCGTTGACCGACGGCGTGCCCGATTTGAGCCACATCGCGGCGGCCGGCCGGTCGCTCGCCCCTTATCTGCGGCCGGGCGCGACCGTGGTGCTGGAGTCGACCACCTATCCGGGGACGACGGAGGAGTACCTGCGCCCGATTCTGGAGGAGGGATCGGGCCTGCGCGCCCCCGGCGACTTCCACCTCGGCTACAGCCCCGAGCGGATCGACCCCGGCAACACGCAGTGGCGGCTGGAGAACACGCCGAAGGTCGTCTCCGGTCTCGACGACGCCGCCCTCGCAAGGGTCCGCGCCTTCTACGAGGCCGTCGTCGAGCGGGTCGTCCCCGTGTCCTCGCCACAGGTGGCCGAGCTGTGCAAGCTTCTGGAGAACACCTTCAGGCACGTGAACATCGCCCTGGTCAACGAGCTTTCCATCTTCGCCAGGCAGCTCGGGATCGACGTATGGGAGGCCATCGACGCCGCCTCGACCAAGCCGTTCGGCTACATGAGCTTCACCCCCGGGCCGGGCGTGGGCGGGCACTGCCTGCCGATCGACCCGTCATACCTGTCCTGGAAGGTCAAGCGCAGCCTGGGGCACAACTTCCGGTTCGTGGAGTTGGCCAACGACGTCAACGACCACATGCCCGCGCACGTCGCCGACCGGCTGGTGCTGGCGCTGAACGACCGGCGTAAGGCCCTGAACGGCAGCCGGGTGCTCCTGCTCGGCCTGTCGTACAAGAAGAACACGGGCGACTGCCGGGAGTCCCCGGCGATCGAGGTGGCCAGGCACCTGCGCAAGCTGGGCGCGGACGTGCGCGCGGCCGATCCGCACGTCGACCTCGCCCTCGTGCCCGAGGGGGTGGCGATCGCCGAGGCGTCGCCGCGGGAGATCGCGGCGGCGGACGCGGTCGTGGTCCTCACCGACCACGACTGTTTCGACTACGAACTCGTCCAGCGCGAGAGCGCCTTCGTGTTCGACACGCGCAACCGCTGCCGGGGGCCGAACGTCGAGCGCCTCTGACCCGGCCGTACGGCACGGGCGGCTCCCCTCCGGAGGGGAGCCGCCCGTGCCGTTTCCGTGGGGCCTTGTCAGTAGGCCAGGTCGTGGTCAGTAGGCCAGGTCGTGCGGGCCCAGGGCGGGACCGTGCTCCAGCGGCAGGTCGCCGACGAGCACGGCGTCCAGCGCCTGATCGCCGGGCAGCGCGAGCCGCGGAGGCGGGGGCCCGTCCCGCCCCCCGCGCTCGCCCAGGCGGCGCGCGACGCCGTCCCGCAGCCGGGGCAGGTACGCGTAGAGGCGGTCGCCCGGGCAGGCGGTCCGGTTGAGGTCGCGGTGGCCGATGATGGCCTCGTGCGGGTCGAGCTCGTAGACGTCGCACAGCCAGGCCAGCAGCGCGGTGAGCGCGGACAGCTGGCGGGCCGGGGGCAGGGTGGAGGTGTAGGTCCCCTCGGTCTCGATGCCCAGCGTGTGGTCGTTGTGGTCGGCCGCCTGCGCGCCCATCACGTGCTTGCCGGCCTCGACGGCCGGCAGCGAGCGGTTGCGGCCCTCCATGATGTATCCGCCCCGGCTGACGGTGAACTGCTCGCCGATGTCCTCCCAGCCGTTGTGCTTCATGTGGTAGCGCTGGATGGTCCGGGACAGCCGGAAGGCCGCGTCGAGGTCGGTCGCGTCCGTGTTCGCCGTCGCCGTGTGGTGGACGACGAGACGGTCGGGCGCGCGGTCGAGCACCTCGGCCTTGCTCCTGGGCGGATCGGCCTTCCAGTCCGACCGGGTGTAGACGCGCGGCGGACGCGGGCCGCCCCCGGCCCAGACCGGCGTTGCCGCCGCGACGAGCCCGCTCTGCGCGGTCAGCATCGCCGCCGGCAGGCACGCCGACCAAAGGAGCCCCGTCGAAAGAAACGCGCGGCGCGAGACCGCAGACATCCGTCCTCCCCGAGTGCGCGGGGCCCTCGGGGGGCCCTCGTACGGCGGGAGGCGGCATCGATATCCCCTTTCCCCGCCGCGGATATTCCTGCGAGCGAAAACCGGTCACATGTCAACCGAAATGTCCGTGCCATGCCGCGGCGGAAAACGCCGCAGTCCGGTCACGGAATGGCACGACCGCGATCGCGGAAATATCCCGAAATGCCCTGCGCGCGGGTCGCGGGCGTGCTGACCATGCGTGATGGCGGCGAGTGGGACGGAGGTCACATGGACGTAACGCGGTCCTATCGGGAGAGGAGTCCGTGTTAACCGGATGTTGCGTCCGTTATGCGTGTGGATTGCATGTTTCGCGGGTGCGACACATGTAACGGCCGCACGGTCACCCATGGTCAAAGTGCGTAACGCGCTCTTCCTAGTTTCGGTTACCGGCCCCAGGCGACAAGGACGCAGGAGGAGCGATGACGGCGACGCAGGCGGCGCGCACGGCCCCGGAGGAAAATCGGAAGGGCCGCTGGATCGGTGACTGGCGACCGGACGATCCGGTGTTCTGGGAGAGCACCGGCAAGAAGGTGGCCCGGCGGAACCTGGTGTTCTCGATCCTGGCCGAGCACCTGGGCTTCACACTGTGGACCGTCTGGAGCATCGTCGCGGTCAAGCTCGGCGCCTACAAGTTCTCCACCGACCAGCTCTTCTGGATCGTCTCGCTGCCCAACCTGGTCGGCTCCACGCTGCGCATCCCCTACACCTTCGCGCCCGCGCGGTTCGGCGGCCGCAACTGGACGGTGGTCAGCGCGCTGCTGCTGCTGGTGCCCGCCGTCCTGCTCGCGGTGGCGGTGAACGACCCGGGCACGCCCTACTGGGCCTTCCTGGTGATCGCGGCGACGGCCGGGCTCGGCGGCGGCAACTTCGCCTCCAGCATGGCCAACATCACCTACTTCTACCCGCAGAGCCGGCAGGGCGCCGCCCTCGGCCTGAACGCCGCCGGCGGCAACGTCGGCGTCAGCTCCGTGCAGCTGCTGATGCCGCTGGTCATCGCCGGGTTCGGGCTGGCCGCGGCCGGGTTGTTCTGGGTGCCGTTCATCCTCGCCGCGGCCGTCGGCGCGTACTTCTGCATGGACAACCTCACCTCGGCCAAGGCCGAGCCGAGGGAGATGGTCAAGGCGGCCGGCCGGGCGCAGACCTGGATCATGTCGGTCCTCTACATCGGCACGTTCGGCTCGTTCATCGGCTACTCGACCGCGTTCCCGCTGCTCATCAAGTCGCAGTTCCCCGAGCACACCGCGCTCACCTCGCTGGCGTTCCTCGGCCCGCTGGTCGGGTCGCTCATCCGGCCGGTCGGCGGCTGGCTGTCGGACCGCCTCGGCGGCGCCGCGGTGACGTTCTGGAACTTCGCCGCGATGGCCGTCTCGGTCCTGCTCGTCTGGCAGGCCATGTCCGTGCACAGCTTCCCGCTGTTCTTCGCGGCCTTCATGCTGCTGATCGGCACGGCCGGGGTCGGCAACGGCTCCACCTACCGGATGATCCCGGCGATCTTCCGGGCGAAGGCGGTGGCAGGCGTCGAGCCCGGCACCCCCGCGTACGAGGAGGCGCTGGCGACCGGCAAGCGCGACGCCTCGGCGGCCATCGGGTTCATCTCCGCGATCGGCGCGTACGGCGGGTTCTTCATCAACCGCGGGTTCGGCAGCTCCATCTCCGCGACCGGCGGTGCGGGGGCCGCGCTCGCGGCCTTCGCCGCCTTCTACATCCTCTGCTTCGGGCTGACCTGGTTCTGCTACATGCGCACTCTCGGCGCGAAGACGGCGCCGAGCCTCGCGGCGGCCCGGGTCTGAGCCCGGCCACACGCACCCACTCGCGGGCGCCGGTCACGGCGCCCGCCTTTTCCGGACCGACGCCTCACAAGCGGCGACAGCACAAGTGAGCTTTCGAGACGACGGGGTCTCTCACACGCCGCGCTCGCCGGAGTTAGCGCGGTTGGCGCCTTGTAGCACAGCGGTAACAGAAGGGACCCAGCGGTGAAACCGCCTGTCAGCACCATCGGATCCATGCCGATCTCACTGCACGCTCCCGGACCTGTGATGTCACAGGCCACCGCGGGCACGACCGTGGGCTCGGCCACCCACTGCCCCTACTGCGCCCTCCAGTGCGGCATGTACGTCGCGAAAGGAGAGATCACCCCGCGAGAGGACATCCCGGCCAACGCCGGCGGCCTGTGCCAGAAGGGCTGGACGGCGGCGGAGCTGCTGACCTCGCCCGAACGGCTCACCACCCCGCTGCTGCACGGCAGCCCGGTGAGCTGGGACGAGGCGCTCGACTACGTCGCCGAGCGGATCGAGGCCATCAGGGCCGCGCACGGGCCGGACGCCGTGGCGGTGTTCGGCGGCGGCGGGCTGACCAACGAGAAGGCCTACCAGCTCGGCAAGTTCGCCAGGGTCGCGCTGCGGACCAGCCAGATCGACTACAACGGCAGGTTCTGCATGTCGTCGGCGGCCAGCGCGGTCAACCGGGCCTTCGGCATGGACCGGGGACTGCCGTTCCCGATCACCGACATCGCCCGCGCCGGCGCCGTGCTGTTCGCCGGGGGCAACGTCGCCGAGACCATGCCTCCCTTCGTACGCCACCTGAGCGCCATGCGGTCCGGCGGCGGCAGGCTCGTCGTCGTCGACCCGCGCGTCACCCAGACCGCCAAGATGGCCGACCTGCACCTGCAGGTCACCCCCGGCACCGACCTCGCGCTCGCGCTCGGCCTGCTGCACATCGCGATCGCCGACGGGTACGCCGACCTGGACTACCTGGCCGCCCGCACGACCGGCTTCGAGGAGGTGCGCACCTCCGTGTCGGCCTGGTGGCCCGAGCGGGTGGAGCGCGTCACCGGCGTCCCGGTCGCGCGGATGCGCGAGGCCGTACGGATCCTCGGCGAGGCCGAGCGCGCGATGGTGCTGACCGGCCGGGGCGCCGAGCAGCACGCCAAGGGCACCGACACCGTCACCGCGTTCGTCAACCTGGCGCTCACACTCGGGCTGCCCGGCCGTGAGGGCTCCGGCTACGGCTGCGTGACCGGCCAGGGCAACGGCCAGGGCGGCAGGGAGCACGGCCAGAAGGCCGACCAGCTCCCCGGCTACCGCAAGATCGACGACCCGGCGGCGCGGGCGCACGTCGCCGCCGTGTGGGGGATCGACCCCGACGACCTGCCCGGTCCCGGCCGGTCGGCGTACGAGCTGTTCGACGCGCTCGGCACACCGGAGGGCCCGAAGGCGCTGCTGCTGTTCGGCTCCAACCCCGTCGTCTCCGCGCCGCGCGCCGGGCACGTCGCCGGGCGGCTGGACGCGCTCGACCTGCTCGTGGTCTCCGACTTCGTGCTGTCGGAGACGGCGGCCATGGCCCACGTCGTGCTGCCCACGACCCAGTGGGCCGAGGAGGCGGGCACGATGACCAACCTGGAGGGCCGGGTGCTGCTGCGCCGCCAGGCCGCCGCGCCCCCTCCGGGCGCCCGCAGCGACCTGGAGATCCTGCGGGGCCTCGCCGAGCGGCTCGGCTGCGGCGAGAAGTTCCCCGCCGACCCGCGCACGGTCTTCGACGAGCTGCGCCGGGCCTCCGCCGGAGGCGTCGCCGACTACTCCGGCATCACCTACGAGCGCATCGCGGCCGAGACCGGCGTGTTCTGGCCCTGCCCCGGCACCGGGGACGACAGCGCCGGCCCGCACCCCGGAACCCCGCGGCCCTTCCTCGACCGCTTCGCGACCCCCGACGGCCGGGCCCGCCTGGTGCCGGTGGAGCACCGCCCGCCCGCCGAGGACGTGGACGAGGAGTTCCCGCTCTACCTCACGTCGGGCCGGGTGCTCGCCCACTATCAGTCGGGGGCGCAGACACGCCGCATCCGCCCGCTGACGCAGGCGTCGCCCGAGGTGTTCGTGGAGCTGCACCCGGACCTCGCCGAGCGGCTGGGAGTCGCCCCCGGCGACCGCGTCCGGGTGCGCAGCCGCCGAGGCGCCGCCGAGGGCGTGGCCCGGGTGAACACCTCGATCCGGCCGGACACGTTGTTCATGCCGTTCCACTGGGAGGGCGTCAACCTGCTCACCAACCCGGCGCTCGACCCGATGTCGCGCATGCCGGAGTTCAAGGTCTGCGCCGCCGCCATCGAGCGGTGCGCCGAAGACGGGGAGCGTGTCGCGTGAGGCTCGTCGTGGTGGGGAACGGGATGGCGGGCTCGCGCCTGGTGAGCGAGGTCCGCGCCCGGGACAAGAACGTGAAGATCACGGTGTTCGGCGCCGAGGCGTGGCAGCCGTACAACCGGGTGCTGCTGTCGAACGTGGTGGCCGGCACGTCGAGCCCGGACCAGGTCCGGCTGCTCGACTCCCGCTGGTACGCCGACCACGGCGTGACCGCCCGCCTCGGCGTCCCGGTCACCGCCATCGACCGGGACTGTCAGACGGTGATCGCCGCCGACGGGACGCGCGAGCCGTACGACGTGCTCGTGCTCGCCACCGGCAGCGAGCCGATCGTGCCGCCGATCCCCGGCGTGGAGCGGGCGACGGCATTCCGCACGCTGGACGACTGCGAGCGGATCAGGGAGGCCGCCGAGAGCGCCCGCAGCGCGGTCGTGGTCGGCGGCGGGCTGCTCGGCATCGAGGCCGCGCGGGGCCTGGCGGGGCGGGGCGTCCCGGTGACGCTGCTGCACCTCGCCGGTCACCTGATGGAGCGCCAGCTCGACGAGGAGGCCGGGCTGATCCTGCGCGAGACGCTCGGCGCGCTCGGCGTCGCCATCCGCACGGGCGTCACCGTGAGCGCGATCCGCGAGCGGCACGTCGGACTGGCCGGCGGCGAGCTGATCGACGCCGACCTGGTCGTGCTGGCCTGCGGGGTGCGCCCGGTCGTCGGGCTCGCCCGCGACGCGGGGCTTGAGGTCGAGCGCGGCGTCGTCGTGGACGACGAGCTGCGCACCGACGACCCGTCGATCTTCGCGATCGGGGAGTGCGCCCAGCACGCGGGCCTCGTCTACGGGCTGGTCGCCCCCGGGTGGGAGCAGGCGTCGGTCGTGGCCGACCTCGTGACCGGCGCCGACAAGGGCGCACGCTACCGGGGCTCGCGGCTGGTCACCCGGCTCAAGGCCAGGAGCGTGGAGCTCGCGGCGATGGGGGAGACCCAGCTGACGGAGGACGAGGCGGAGATCGTCCGCTTCTCCCACCGGCACAAGGGCACCTACCGCAAGCTCGTCATCCGCGACGGCCGGCTGGTCGGCGCGATCCTGCTGGGCGAGACCTCCGCGGTGGGCACCCTGACCCAGCTCTTCGACCGGGGAGGCCCCCTGCCCGGCGACCGCACCGGGCTGCTGTTCCCCGACCTCGCGGGCATGGGCGGCGCGGCGGTGGCCGACAGCCCCACCCGGATGCCCGACTCCGCGCGGGTCTGCCAGTGCAACAACGTGACGAAGGGCCAGATCAGAGCGTGCTGGGAGTCCGGCGCGCGGAACGTGGAGGCCGTGGCCGCCGCGACGAGGGCCACCACCGGCTGCGGCAGTTGCCGCGACGCGGTCGAGGGCATCGTCGGCTGGCTGTGTGAGCAGGAAGGTGTGAGCGCATGAAGGACCGTAAGGGCATGAGACTCGTCGTTGTCGGTCACGGCCCGACGGCACACCGCCTGATCGAGACGCTCGCCGGCCGGGGCTTCGACGGCACGGTGACCGTTTTCGGGGAGGAGCCCCGCCCGGCCTACGACAGGGTGGCGCTCACCTCCTACCTCAGCGGCAAGAGCGTCGAAGACCTCACCTATCCGGTGCCGGACGGCGTCACGGTCAGGACCGGCGTCCGCGTCACCGCGATCGACCGTGCGAACCGCACCGTCACCACCGACGCCGGCGACAGCGAGCCGTACGACGTGCTGGTGCTGGCCACCGGGTCGGCGCCGTTCGTGCCGCCGGTGCCGGGCCGGGACCTGCCGGGCTGCTTCGTCTACCGGACGATCGACGACCTGGACGCCATCAGGGACGCGTCGCGCGACGCCCGCGCGGGCGTCGTCATCGGCGGCGGCCTGCTCGGCCTGGAGGCGGCCGACGCCCTGCGCGGGCTCGGCCTCGACACCCACGTCATCGAGATGAGCGGCTGGCTCATGCCCCGCCAGGTGGACGAGGGCGGCGGCTCGGTGCTGCGCGGGCACATCGAGGGGCTCGGGCTGACCATCCACACGGGCGCGGGCGTGAGGTCGATCGAGGCGGGCCCGGACGGCCGGGTCGCGTCGCTCGTGAAGCCCGACGGCGAGGCGATCGAGGCGCAGGTCGTGGTCTTCTCGGCCGGCATCCGGCCGCGCGACGAGCTCGCCCGCGCCTGCGGCCTGGAGGTCGGCGAGCGCGGCGGCATCGTGGTCGACGAGGGCATGCGCACCTCCGACGAGCACATCTACGCGATCGGCGAGTGCGCCCTGGCCGGAGGCATGATCTACGGCCTCGTCGGGCCCTGCAACACCCAGGCGGAGGTGGCCGCCGAACGGATCCTCGACGGGCAGGCCGCCTTCACCGGCGCCGACATGTCCACCAAGCTCAAGCTGCTCGGCGTGGAGGTGGCCCAGTTCGGCGCCATGTCGGGCGCGCTCGACGTCACCTACATGGACCCCGTCGGGGGCGTCTACAAGCGGCTGTTCATCAGCGACGACGCCAAGACCCTGCTCGGCGGCATCTGCGTCGGCGACGCCGCCCCCTACAACGCGCTGCGGCCGTTCGTCGGCAAGCCGCTGCCCGGCGCGCCGAGCGACCTGCTGTTCGCCGGCGCGGGCAAGGCGTCGGTCGACCTGCCCGACGACGCGCAGGTCTGCTCCTGCAACAACGTCACCAAGGGGAGGATCTGCGAGGCCATCGCCGACAAGGGCCTCACCGACGTCCAGGGCATCAAGGACTGCACCCGCGCCGGCACCACCTGCGGAAGCTGCGTGCCGATGCTCAAGCAGATCCTGGTGAAGTCGGGCGTCGACGTCGGCAAGGCGCTGTGCGAGCACTTCCCGCACAGCAGGGCCGAGCTGTTCGACATCGTCAACGTCCGGGGGATCACGACGTTCTCCCAGCTCATCGCCGAGCACGGCACCGGCCGCGGCTGCGACATCTGCAAGCCCGCGGTCGCCTCGATCCTCGCCTCCCTCGGCCGCGGCCACATCCTCGACGGCGAGCAGGCCGCGCTGCAGGACACCAACGACCAGTTCCTGGCCAACATCCAGAAGAACGGCACCTACTCGGTCGTCCCCCGCATCCCGGGCGGCGAGATCACCCCGGACAAGCTCATCGTCATCGGCGAGGTGGCCCGAGAGTTCGGGCTCTACACGAAGATCACCGGAGCGCAGCGCATCGACCTGCTCGGGGCCCGGGTCGAGCAGCTTCCGGCCATCTGGCGCCGCCTCGTCGACGCCGGCTTCGAGTCCGGTCACGCGTACGGCAAGGCGCTGCGGACGGTGAAGTCCTGCGTCGGGTCCACCTGGTGCCGCTACGGCGTGCAGGACTCGGTGGGCCTGGCCATCGCCCTGGAGCTGCGCTACCGGGGGCTGCGCTCGCCGCACAAGCTGAAGTCGGCCGTCTCCGGCTGCGCCCGGGAGTGCGCGGAGGCCAGGTCGAAGGACTTCGGCATCATCGCGACCGAGCAGGGCTGGAACCTCTACGTGGGCGGCAACGGCGGCTTCAAGCCCCGCCACGCCGACCTGCTCGCGTCCGACCTGTCCACCGACGACCTGGTCAGGACGATCGACCGGTTCCTGATGTTCTACATCCGCACCGCCGACCGGCTCCAGCGCACCGCCGCCTGGCTGGAGAACCTCGACGGCGGGCTCGACTACCTCCGTGAGGTGATCATGGAGGACTCGCTCGGCATCTGCGCCGAACTCGACGCGCAGATGGAACGGCACGTGTCCACGTACGTCGACGAGTGGCGCGCCACCATCGAGGACCCCGACAAACTGCGCCGCTTCGTGAGCTTCGTCAACGCCCCCGGCGTTCCCGACCCCTCGATCTCCTTCGAGACCGAGCGCGACCAGATCAAGCCGGTGCTGATTCCACTGGAGGTGACCCGCAGATGACCATCCTCGACGAGATGCCGGCCCTTGCCGGCCACTGGACCCCGGTCTGCTCCTACACCGACCTGCTGCCCGAGCGGGGTGCGGCGGTGCTCGTCGGCGACCGGCAGGTGGCGGTCTTCCGCACCTTCGACGGCGCCCTGTACGCCCTGGGCAACCTCGACCCGTTCAGCGGGGCGTACGTCATGTCCCGGGGCATCGTCGGCACCAGGAACGGTGAGCCGACCGTGGCGTCGCCCATGCACAAGCAGGTGTTCTCCCTGGTCACCGGCGTCTGCGTCGACGACCCGGGCGTAGCCGTGCCGACCTATCCCATTCGGGTCACACATGGAACCGTGGAGGTGAGCGTGGTATGACCGCGCTGCTGGACGAGACCCCGATGAGCCTGGAGACCGCGCCGGACGCGCTGGCAGGGTTCACGATCGGGGTGACGGCGACCCGCCGCAGCGAGGAGCTGGCCGCGCTCCTCGAACGGCGTGGCGCCCGGGTCGTGCGGGCGCCCGCGATCCGCATCGTGCCGCTCGCGGAGGACGCCGGGCTGCTCGCCGCGACCCGGGCCTGTCTGGAGGCGCCCGTCGACGACGTGGTCATCACCACCGGGGTGGGGTTCCGCGGGTGGATGGCGGCGGCGGAGGGCTGGGGCCTGTCCGCCGACCTGAACGCGCACCTCGCCAACGCGCGGCTGCTCGCCCGCGGCCCCAAGGCGCGCGGAGCCGTCCGCGCGGCCGGCCTGGTGGACTTCTGGACGCCGGCCACGGAGTCGTGCGAGGAGGTCAAGGAGTATCTGCTCGCGCAGGACCTGCACGGCCGCCGCATCGCCGTACAGCTCCACGGCGAACCGCTGGACAGCTTCGTCGCGGCGCTGCGGAAGGCGGGCGCGGAGGTGATCGAGGTGCCGGTCTACCGGTGGCTGCCCTACCGCGACACCTCGCCGCTGCGCCGCCTGATCAGCCAGGCGATCACCGGGTCGGTGGACGCGGTGGCCTTCACCAGCGCGCCCGCCGTGCTGGCCATGCTGGGCGCGGCCCGCGCCGACGGGCTGGAGGACGCGCTGCTCGCGGCGTTCGGCAGCCGTGTGGTGGCGGCCTGCGTCGGCCCGGTCACGGCCGGGCCGCTCACCCAGCGCGGCGTGCGGGCCGTCCAGCCCGAGCGTGCCCGTCTCGGCGCGCTCGCCCGGATCCTCGCCCGCCACCTGCCGGAAAGCGGCGTCACGCGGCTCGTCGCGGGCGGGCACGAGCTGGAGATCCGCGGTCACGCCGTGGTGGTCGACGGCGAGCTCAAGCCGCTGCCGCCCGCTCCGATGGCCGTGCTGAAGCGGCTCGCCGAGCGCCCCGGGCACGTCGTCAACCGGGCCGACCTGCGGGTCGTGCTGCCCGGCGGCCCCTCGCGCGACTCGGCCGAGCACGCGGTGGAGATGGCCATCACCCGCCTGCGCCGGGCGCTCGGTCCCTCGGGCATCGTCGAGACCGTCGTCAAGCGCGGCTACCGCCTCGCCTGCGGCCGGGACGAACGATGACCCCGACCCTGGTGATGGCCGCGCACGGGGCACGCAGCGGCCACTGGGAGTCGGTCATGGACTCCCTGGCGGCCCGCGTGCGCCGCGCCAGGCCGGGCTCGGCGGTCGAGCTGGGCTTCCTGGAGATCAGCTCGCCGCTGCTGTCCGACGTGCTGTCGGGGGTGGCCGGGCCCGTCGTGGTGGTCCCCATGCTGCTCGCCGGGGGATACCACGCGCACATCGACCTGCCCGCCGTCGTCGCCCGCACCCGGCCCGACGCGGTCGTCGCCGGGCAGCTCGGGCCGCACCGGCTGCTGACCTCGGTGCTGGCACGCCGCCTGGCCGTGGCCGGCCTGCGGCCCTGCGACGCCGTCATCCTGGGCGCGGCCGGCTCGTCCGACCCCGCCGCTCTGGACGACGTCCGCGCCGCGGCCCGGCTCCTTTCCGTACGGCTCTCGCGTCCCGTCACGGCCGCGTTCGCCTCGGCCGGGACGCCCACGCTCGCCGAGGCGCTGGAACGCACCAGGGCGGGCCTCGCCCCGCGCGTCGCCGTCGCCTCCTACCTGCTCGCGCCCGGGTTCTTCCACGACCGGCTGCTGAACAGCGGCGCTGACCTGGTCAGCCCGCCCCTCGGCGTGGACGACGACCTGGCCGCCCTCGTCTGGACCCGCTTCGACGAGGCCCTCGCCGGACACCGCGCCACCATCACGCCCGCTCGCACCCCGTTCGCCACCCACACCCGCGCCTGACCGCGTCAGCCGCCTCCACCCCGGCCAGAGCCCTCAGTCACCCCCCAACCCCGGGCCCCGGCCCGTCTCCGCGTCCTCAGCCGTCAGCCGCCCGCGTCCGCTGAGCTGTCGGCCACTCGTGCCCGGGCCGTGCCGTCAGGCACCGGCTGTATCCGCGGCTGAGCCGTTCGCCGCGCCCGCCCTGTGCCGTGTGGGGGGGCGGGCTTTTCTTTTTGCCGTGCCGGTCTGTTCCGGGCCGGCGCGTACATGTTTTCGGACCCCGCCGACTCCGGAGAAATGCCGCCGTGGGCTCGGAGAATTCGGTACGGCGTCTGTCCGCCGGGGGTCGCCGGCCCGCCGGATACCGGTCGACGGCCGGCCGGGTAGGGGTTGACCTGGTGGTTCCAGGGCAAGCACGCTTACCCAATAACCGAGGAAAAAGGGTCCGTAATTCACTCTCCCGGAAATGGCCGTGGAGGATCTCCAGGCCAGTGGCGGGCTGCCATCCCATGAATCCGGGCTCCATTCATGGTTCATTCGCCGAGGTGAATGTGAGGAGGCGAAGATGCCGCGTGCCGATTTCAGGTCTTCTCCGCCGCCCCCGGGAAGCGAACGGCCGGTGAGACTGCCGCGTCTCCTGGCCGAGGACCTGCGGACGATCGTCGAACGGGACCCGTCCGTACGCGACCGGAAGGAGGCGTTGCTGCACCCGGTGCTGCCTGCACTGTGGCTGCACCGGATCGCCCACCGGCTGCACCGGCGTGGCAGGCGGCTGCCGGCCCGGCTGCTGATGCTCCTCGCACGCCACGTCACCGGAGTGGAGATCCATCCGGGCGCGGAGCTGGGACGCAGGGTCTTCGTCGACCACGGCGCGGCCGTGGTGATCGGGGAGACCGCGGTCGTGGGCGACGACGTGACCATCTACCACCAGGTGACCCTCGGGGCGGTCGGCTGGTGGCGCGACAACCTCCGCGCGGACGGGGAACGGCGGCACCCGGTGATCGGAGCCCGTGTGGTGCTGGGCGCCGGGGCGACCGTTCTCGGCCCGGTGCGCGTGGGGGACGACGCCGTCATCGGGGCGCGGGCGCTCGTCCTCGACGACGTGCCCGCCGGCGCGCGCGTCCTCGCCCCAGCCGGCACCGTTTCCGCGCCACGCGGCGGCGTCCCGGCCCGTACGGCCGGAGCCGACCTGCCCCGACCCCCCGACGAAAGGAGTGGATCGATGAATCCGGACAGCACGGTCCTGATAGTCGGCGCCACCGACGAGACCGTGCGCAAGGCCAAGGAGCTCGGGCTGACCGTCCTGCTGCTCCAGCACCCCACCAAGGTCAGCGCCGAGCAGGAGGAGCTCGCCGACGTCCTGCGCGTGCTCGACTACACCGACTGGGCGGCGGTCGAGCCCGTCGCCAGGCGGCTGTGGCGGGAGCCTGGGTTCCGCGTCGCGCTGTCGATCACCGAGCCCGGGCTGGAGAACGCGGGACGGGTCAACGACCTGTTCGGCCTGGGCGGCACCGGTTATGAGGTCACCCGGAGGTTCCGCGACAAACTGGCCATGCGCCGTCACCTCGCGTCGGTTCCGGGCGCGGAGCTCGACCCCTCCGCGGTGGCCGCCGCGCCGCTCCTGCGCCGCGAGGACCTGGACGCCTTCGGCGCCGCCCACGGCTATCCGTTCATCGTCAAGCCGGCCGACGCGACCGCGAGCATCGGCGTCCACCGCGTCGCAGGACCGGAGGACGCCGAGCGGGTCTGGGCCGCGGTGGAAGGGCTGCGCGGCACCCGCACCGACCGGGTCTCCACCATGTTCCTCCTGCAGGACTTCCTCATGGAGCAGTACGTCGAGGGGCCGGAGTTCAGCGTCGAGGCGTTCAGCTTCGCGGGCCGCCACGTCGTGGTGGCGATCACCGAGAAGTTCGTGCACCCCGACCGGTTCGCCGAGCTCGGCCACGCCGTGCCCGCCCGGCTGGACGAGCCGGTGCGGGAGCGGATCCGCGCGAGCGTGTGCCGCTTCCTCGACCTGATCGGTCTCAGGGACGGCGTGACGCACACAGAGCTGCGGCTCGGCCCGCACGGCCCGGTGGTCATCGAGAGCCACAACCGCGTCGCCGGCGACATGATCCCGGAGCTCGTGCGGGGGGCGTACGGCATCGACCTGATCGAGTATGCCCTTGGCTGGCCGTTCCGGCTGGTCCCCGAGCTGCCGGACCGGCCGGAGGCGCACGCGGGGGCCAGCGTGCGCTCCCTGGTGAGCGAGCCGGGGCGGGTCGAGTCGGTGGAGGGCGTCGCCGACGCCGCGGCGCGGGAGGGCGTGCTCGACGTGCGCGTCACGGCCAAGCCCGGCGACACCGTGCACGCGCTGCGCGACAACTGGGACCGGCTCGGCCTGGTGGCGGTGACCGGCCCGGACACGGAGGCGGCGATCCGCCGCGGCGCGGAGGTCATCGACGAGGCGATCCGGATCCGGGTCGCCGGCGAGGACGGGCGCACCTGGCTCGCGCAGGTGGCCGAGGCGCGGTCCCTCGCGGAGGTGCCGGCATGAAGGGGCGAGGCAACGAACCCCGAGCCGCCGGGCGAGGGAGTGACATGAGCGTCGTCATCGTGCACCGCAACCCGCTGGAGCCGTTCCCGTACGACCGCTGGCTGCGCGACCACGAGGGCCCGGTGGTCATCCTCGCCGCCCGCGACAGGTTCGAGCCGTTCGGCGAGCGGATCCCCGAGGGGAACCTCGGCTACACCCACCTGGAGCTCTTCGACCACGACGACGAGGTGGCCGGGCGGGTCGCGCGGCTCGTCGCCGAATATGGCGCCACCCACCTGATCGGGGAGCACGAGGCCGACGTGCTGCGCGTGGCCGCCCTGCGCGAGGAGCTCGGGCTGCCCGGCGCGCGGGCCGCCGACGTGCTGCCGTTCCGCGACAAGGCCCTGATGAAGGAGCACGCGGCGCGGGCGGGCGTGGAGGTCGCGCCCCACACGGTGCCGCGGACCACCGCCGACGTGCTGGACTTCGCGGGCGTCCACGGGTTCCCCCTGGTGGTCAAGAACAGGGCCGGTTTCAACTCCATCGGCCTGCGCATCCTGCGCGACGGCGACGCGCTGACGGCCTTCCTCGCCGAGGCGTACGGCCCGGGGCACGACGGGCAGCGCGACGACCTGCTGCTGGAGGCGTACGTGCCCGGCCGCATGTGCCACGTCGACGGGCTGGTGGTGGACGGCGAGGTCGTGCTCGCCTGGCCTTCGCAGTACCAGTACGAGCTGGCGTCGTTCGGCAGCGACCCGGGCTCCCGGGTCGACCTGGCGCTCGATCCCGGCGACCCGCTCACCGGCCGCCTGCTGGAGCTGACCGGGCGGACGCTGGCGGCGCTGCGGCGGCCCGGCGGGCGGCTGCGCGACCACGCGTTCCACGCGGAGATCTTCCACACGCCCGACGACCGGCTGGTGCTGTGCGAGATCGCCTGCCGGTCCGGCGGCGGGAAGATCCGCGAGGTCTTCCACACTCTGTTCGGGGTCAACCTCGCCGAGTGCTCCATCCGGGCCCAGCTCGGCCTTCCGCTGCCCGACGTGGAGCGGGCCGTACGGCCGGGGCGGCGGCCGGAGCCGGCCCGGATGGCCGGTCAGGTGCTGATGATGAAGCGGCCCGGCCTCATCCACGCGCTGCCCGACGTCCCGCAGGAGCCCTGGGTGGAGCACTTCTGGCTCTACGCGCGGCCGGGCCAGGTGGTCCCGCCCGCCGCGGGCTCGGCCGACTTCCTCACCGTGGCCATCGCCTCGGCCCCCACCCGCGCGGAGTGCGAGCGCAGGCTGCGCTCGCTCGGGGCGCGGCTGGAGGAGCAGGTGCGGATCGGGGCGGTGCCGTCGTGATCCGCCCGTCGACGCAGGCGCGCTACATGGCCGGCATGGTGGTCGACTCCACCGGCAGCGGCATGTACCTGCCCCTGTCGCTGCTGTTCTTCCACCACGTCACCGGGCTGCCGATCGAGCGGGTCGGCGTCATCATGACCGCGGCGGCGCTGTTCAGCCTGGTCGCCAACCCGATCGCGGGCGTGCTCGTCGACCGCTTCGGCGCGCGGGCCGTCGTCGTGGGCGGTTATCTGGTGCGTGCCGTGGGGTTCGCCGCCTACCCGCTGGTGGACTCGCCGCTGACGATGTTCCTCGCGGTGGCGCTGGTGGCGCTCGGCGACGGCTCCTACCCGCCGTCGATCCAGTCGTTCGTCGCCGCCATCGCGCGGGGCGCGGACCGCGACAGGCTCCTCGCCGCGCAGCGCAGCCTGCGCAACGCCGGCCTCGGCGCGGGCGGCCTCATCGCGGGCGCCGCGCTCGGCCTGGGCAGCGACGCCGCCTACCGGGTGATCGTGCTCGTCAGCGCCGCCGCGTTCGCGGGCGCCGCGCTGATCCTCCGTACGATCCCCGTTCCCGGCGGGCGGGATCGTACGGCCACGCGGGCAGGTGCGGCCGCACCGGCTCCGGCGGCGGCCCGGGGGAGCGGGGGATACCGGCTCGTCCTACGCGACCGGACGTTCCTCGCCCTGACCCTGCAGAACGTGCCGACCGCCTTCGGCTACATGGTGCTGTCGGTGGCGCTGCCCGTCTACGTCACCCAGGAGCTGGGCGTCCCGGCCTCGCTGGTCGGCGTGCTGTACGCGGTCAACACCGTCGGCATCGCGCTGCTGCAGATCCCGGTGACGCGGCGGCTGATCCGCTATCGGCGCACCCGTACGGTCGCGGCGGGCGCCGCCACGTTCGGGGCGTCGTTCGCGGCGTTCGCCCTGCTGGCCGGGGTACCCGTCCGGCCGGTCGCGCTGGCCGGGGTGTTCGCCGCGACGGCGCTGTTCACGCTGGGGGAGATGCTGCACGGCGCGCCGCTGTCGGCGCTCGTGTCGAGCGCGGCCCCCGAGGAGACCCGGGGCAGATACATGGCGGTCTACCAGTTCTCCTGGGCGATCCCGATCACGCTGGCCCCGGCCGTGCTGACCGCGCTGCTGAGCCTGTCGCCGATCTCCATGTGGCTGCTGCTCGCGGCGGGCGTCTCCGGCTCGGCCCTCACCATGCTCCGCCTGGAGCCCCGGCTGCCCGCCCGGGCCGTCCACGCGCGGGTCCCCGACGACCCCGAAGTCCCCGAGGACTCCGAAGACCCCAAGAACCCCGAAGACCCCGAGAACCCCGAAGACCCGGAAGACCTTCTCGAAGACCCCGGAAAGACGGACACGGACGACCGTCGCGCCGCGACGGCGACACAGAAGGCTGGTGTTGAGTGATGGGCAGATCGAGTTGGCACGTGCTGCAGGGAGAGGACCCCGCGTTCGCGCTGCCGGAGGCGGCGGGCCAGTGCGGCTGGGTCAGCCAGCTGAGGCCGCTGATCGTGGAGATGACCGAGCCGGGCGACGTCGTGCTCGACCCGTTCGCCGGCTGGGGCACCACGCTGGTGGCGTGCGCGGTCGAGGGCCGGAAGGGGATCGGCCTTGAGGTCTCGCCGGAGCGCGCGG
Organism: Microbispora sp. CL1-1; assembly: GCF_012034195.1. Lineage (NCBI taxonomy): Bacteria > Bacillati > Actinomycetota > Actinomycetes > Streptosporangiales > Streptosporangiaceae > Microbispora > Microbispora sp. CL1-1. The sequence goes on along the minus strand of NZ_JAATEK010000008.1, from coordinate 104,649 downwards.
AGCAGGCGCGCAGGCGCCTGGAGGCGTATCCCGGCCAGACCATGCTGTGCGGCGACGCCCGCACGCCGCCGCTGCCGCCGGAGTCGGTGGACTTCGTCCTGGCCGACCTGCCCTACTTCGGCACCAACCTCGACACCGACTCCACCGTGGAGGGCCAGTTCTACGCGCTGCGCGACTACGACGAGTATCTGAGCGCGATCGACGAGGCGTTGGCCGCGGTGGCGAAGGTCATGCGGCCCGGCGCGCGGGCGGTGTTCGCCGTGCAGAACCGCCGCCTGGCCGGCAGGTTCGTGCCGCTGGCCTGGGACGTCGCCCGGGTCCTCGGCCGCCATCTGATCCTCGGCGACGAGCGGATCCACTGCTACAACTGGCCGGTGAGCGACGACGGCCCGATGGTGACCAACCGCTCGCACGAATACCTGCTCGTGGCCGAGAAGGAGCAGGCATGATCCCGCTGATCGGCGGCGACATCGCGGCCAGGATCGACGACCTCATCGGCGACACGCCCCTGCTCCGGCTCTCCCTCGACGGCCTGCCCCCGGACGTCACCGTGCTCGCCAAGCTGGAGGCGGCCAACCCGCTGTCGAGCATCAAGGACCGGGTGGCGCTGCGCATGATCGAGGAGGCCGAGGCGTCCGGGGCGCTGACCCCCGGCGCCACCGTGATCGAGTCGACCTCCGGCAACACCGGCATCGCCCTGGCGGCGCTCGCGGTCAGCCGGGGATACCCGTGCGTGGTCGTGATGCCGGACAACGCCTCCCGGGAGCGCACGCTGACCCTGCGCATGCTGGGCGCGCGGGTCGAGTTCACCGACCACACCCTCGGCTTCCAGGGCTGCGTGGACCGGGCGACGGAGCTGCACGCCGCCCTCCCCGGGTCCTGGTACGCCCGCCAGCACGAGAACCCCGCCAACGTCATGGCCCACTACACGACCACCGGACCGGAGATCTGGGCCGCCACCGGCGGTCAGGTCGACGTGCTGGTGTGCGGGGTCGGGACCGGCGGCACGCTCACCGGAACCGCCCGCTACCTGCGCGAGCGCAACCCCGGGCTGCGCGTCGTCGCGGTGGAGCCGGAGGGCTCGCCCCTGCTGTCGGGAGGCGCCCCGGGGCCGCACCGGATCCCCGGCCTCAACGGCGGCTTCATCAGCCCCGTCACCGACGTCACGCTGATCGACGAGGTGATCACCGTGCCGGACGGCGAGGCGGCCGCCATGACCCGGCGCATCGCGGCCACCACCGGGCTGCTGGTCGGGATCTCCTCCGGCGCGGCGGCGTACGGCTGCGCCGCGCTCGCCCGCCGGCCGGACCTGTCGGGGCGGACGGTCGTGACGATCTTCCCGGACACCGGCGAGCGCTACCTGAGCTGGTGGCCGGCCTGACCGATCCCGCCGCCAGGGCCGCCCTGATCACGCCGAACCGGCCGGTCGGCCGTCCCCCGAACGGAGGGACCGGCCGGCCGCATCGGCTGACGCGGGGCCCGGAGCCAGGGCTCAGGCGTAGGAGTCCGACACAGGGAGCGGACGCAGGGGTCAGCGGTCGGTGCCGCGGTCGCGGCGGCGCAGGTAGCGCTCGAACTCCGCCGCGATGGCGTCGCCGCTGGCCTCGGGCAGCTCGGCCGCGTCCTTGCGCTCTTCAAGCTCACGCACGTATTCGGCCACCTCGCTGTCCTGGGCCGCCAGCTCGTCCACGCCGTGCTCCCAGGCCCGCGCCTCCTCGGCGAGGTCGCCGTACGGCATCGGGATGTCGAGCATGTCCTCGATGCGGCGCAGCAGCGCCAGCGTGGCCTTGGGGTTGGGCGGCTGGGCGACGTAGTGCGGGACCGACGCCCACAGGGACACCGTCCGCAGCCCGGCGGTGCCGAGGGTGTGCTGCAGCACGCCCACGATGCCCGTCGGGCCCTCGTATTTGGTCAGCTCCAGGTTGAGCGCGCGGGCCATGCCGGGGTCGCTGACCGAGCCGGTGATCGGCACCGGCCGGGTGTGCGGCGAGTCGTTGAGCAGCGCGCCGAGCAGGATGGCCAGCTCGATGCCGAGGTCGTGGCAGAGCCCGACGATCTCGGCGCAGAACGACCGCCACCGCATGTTGGGCTCGATGCCGCGCAGCAGCACCACGTCGCGCTTGGCGCCCGGCGGGCGCGCCAGCAGCAGCCGGGTCGTCGGCCAGACGATGGAGCGGGTCACGCCGTCGCCGAGCTCGACCACCGGCCGGGTCACCTGGAAGTCGTAGTAGTCCTCGGGGTCCAGCTCGACGAGTGGGGTGGCCTTCCACTCGGATTCGAGGTGCGCGAGCACACCACTGGACGCCTCGCCGGCGTCGTTCCACCCCTCGAACGCGGCGATCAGCACCGGGTCGACGAGCTCGGGGAGCCCTTCGAACTCGATCACGCGCCGCCTCCTCACTGGCCTTGTGCAGTATGGCTCAGTCCAAGACTATTCGGTGAGGGCCCCCATACGTCACCTCCGCCGGGCACCGGTCCGTCGTAGTGGCGCTGACCTGCGGCGGATCGCCGGGCGGACACGGGCCCGCCGTCGCCCGCGCGACCGCTATTCCCGTTTCACGCGCGCTGACGATGTTCCGTCCGTCGGGGCCGATAGGCTTGCCTCCATGACCAGCAGACCGTCGTTCCGAGAAGTGCTGTCCGAGCGAATCCTGATCGCCGACGGAGCCATGGGGACGATGCTGCAGTCCTACGACCCCACCCTTGACGACTTCCAGGGCCACGAGGGCTGCAACGACGTGCTCAACGTGAGCCGTCCGGACATCGTACGGGCCGTGCACGACGCATACCTGGAGGTGGGCGTCGACTGCGTCGAGACCAACACCTTCAACGCCAACCGGGCGGCCCTGGGCGAGTACGGCATCGAGGACCGCATCTTCGAGCTCTCCGAGGCGGGCGCGCGGCTGGCCAGGGAGCGTGCCGACCACTGGTCGACGCCGGACAAGCCCCGGTTCGTCCTCGGCTCGATGGGTCCCGGCACGAAGCTGCCCACGCTCGGCCACCTGCCGTACGAGACGCTGCGCGACGCCTACCGCGACAACGCGGCCGGCCTGATCGCGGGCGGGGCGGACGCCCTGATCATCGAGACCTGCCAGGACCTGCTGCAGGTGCGGGCGGCGGTCGTCGGCGCCAAGCGGGCGGTCGAGGCCGCAGGGCGCGACGTGCCGATCATCACGCAGGTCACCATCGAGACCAACGGCGCGATGCTGCTCGGCTCCGAGATCGGCGCCGCGCTGACCGCGATCGAGCCGCTCGGCGTCGACCTGATCGGCCTCAACTGCGCGACCGGCCCGACCGAGATGAGCGAGCACCTGCGCTACCTCGCCAGGCACTCGCGGATCCCGATCTCCTGCATGCCGAACGCCGGTCTGCCGCAGCTCACGGCCGACGGCGCGTACTATCCGCTGAGCCCGGGTGAGCTGGCGGACGCGCACGAGGCGTTCACCCGCGACTACGGCCTCGCACTGGTCGGCGGCTGCTGCGGCACCACTCCCGAGCACCTGCGCCAGGTGGTCGAGCGGGTGGGCGGCCGCGCCCGCGGCGAGCGGCGGCCCCGTCCCGAGGCGGGGGCGGCGTCGCTCTACCAGCACGTGCCGTTCCGGCAGGACACCTCCTACCTCGCCATCGGCGAGCGGACCAACGCCAACGGCTCCAAGGCGTTCCGCGAGGCGATGCTGGCCGGCGACTACGAGGAGTGCGTGGAGATCGCCCGGGCCCAGGCCCGCGACGGCGCGCACATGCTCGACCTGTGCGTCGACTACGTCGGCCGCGACGGGGTCGCCGACATGAAGGAGCTGGCGTTCCGGTTCGCCACCGCCTCCACGCTGCCGATCGTGATCGACTCCACCGAGCCCGCCGTGCTGGAGGCGGGGCTGGAGATGCTCGGCGGCCGGGCCGTGGTCAACTCGGTGAACTTCGAGGACGGCGACGGCCCCGACTCGCGCTACCAGAAGATCATGCGCCTGGTGAAGGAGCACGGCGCGGCCGTGGTCGCGCTGACCATCGACGAGGAGGGCCAGGCCCGCACCACCGAGGGCAAGGTGCGCATCGCCACCCGGCTCATCGAGGACCTGGTGAACACCTGGGGCATGCGGGTCGAGGACATCATCGTCGACTGCCTGACGTTCCCCATCGCCACCGGCCAGGAGGAGACGCGGCGCGACGGCATCGAGACGATCGAGGCGATCCGCGAGCTCAAGCGCCGCTATCCCGGCGTGCAGACCACGCTCGGCGTCTCCAACGTGTCGTTCGGCCTCAACCCGGCGGCCCGCATGGTGCTGAACAGCGTCTTCCTCAACGAGTGCGTCAACGCGGGGCTCGACTCGGCGATCGTGCACGCGTCCAAGATCCTGCCGATGAACCGGATCCCGGACGAGCAGCGGCAGGTCGCGCTCGATCTCGTGTACGACCGCAGGCGCGAGGGCTACGACCCGCTGCAGCGGTTCATGGAGCTGTTCGAGGGCGTCGACGCGGCGTCCATGAAGGCCGGCAAGGCGGCCGAGCTGGCCGGGCTGCCGCTGTGGGAGCGGCTCAAGCGGCGCATCATCGACGGCGAGCGCAAGGGCCTGGAGGCCGACCTCGACGAGGCCCTCGCCCAGCGGCCCGCCCTGGAGATCATCAACGACGTGCTGCTCGACGGCATGAAGGTCGTCGGCGACCTGTTCGGCTCCGGCGAGATGCAGCTGCCCTTCGTGCTGCAGTCGGCCGAGGTGATGAAGACGGCCGTGGCCTACCTCGAACCGCACATGGAGAAGGTCGAGGGCAGCAGCAAGGGCCGCATCGTGCTGGCCACGGTCAAGGGCGACGTCCACGACATCGGCAAGAACCTGGTGGACATCATCCTGTCCAACAACGGCTACGACGTCGTGAACCTCGGCATCAAGCAGCCGGTCTCGGCGATCCTGGAGGCCGCCGAGGAGCACCACGTCGACGTGATCGGCATGTCCGGGCTCCTGGTCAAGTCCACCGTGGTCATGAAGGAGAACCTCGAGGAGATGAACTCCCGGGGGATCGCCGACAAGTTCCCGGTGCTGCTCGGCGGCGCCGCCCTGACCAGGGCGTACGTCGAGCAGGACCTGGCCGATCTCTATCGGGGCGAGGTCCGCTACGCGCGCGACGCGTTCGAGGGCCTGCGCCTCATGGACGCCTTCATGGCGGTCAAGCGCGGCGAGGACGGCGCGGCGCTGCCGCCGCTGCGCGCGCGGCGGGTGAAGACCGGCGCGACGCTCACGCGGACCGCCGAGGAGGACCTGCCGGCCCGCTCCGACGTCGCCGCCGACAACCCGGTGCCCGCCGCGCCGTTCTTCGGCGACCGGATCGTGAAGGGCATCCCGCTGGCCGACTACGCCGCCTTCCTCGACGAGCGGGCGACGTTCATGGGCCAGTGGGGCCTCAAGGCAGCCCGGGGCGGCGACGGCCCGTCGTACGAGGAGCTGGTCGAGACCGAGGGCAGGCCGCGGCTGCGGATGTGGCTGGAGCGGCTGCAGACGGAGAACCTGCTGGAGGCGGCGGTCGCCTACGGCTACTTCCGCTGCGTCAGCGAGGGCGACAACCTGATCATCCTGGACGACGACGGCAAGGAGCGCACCCGCTTCACCTTCCCGAGGCAGCGGCGCGACCGGCACCTGTGCCTGGCCGACTTCTTCCGCTCCCGCGAGTCCGGGGAGACCGACGTCGTCGCCTTCCAGGTCGTCACGATGGGCAACCGGATCAGCGAGGCCACGGCCGAGCTGTTCGCCAAGGACGCCTACCGCGAATATTTGGAGCTCCATGGTCTGTCGGTGCAGCTCACCGAGGCGCTGGCCGAATACTGGCACGCCCGGGTGCGGTCGGAGCTGGGCATCGGCGGCGACGAGTCGCTGGCCGACATGCTCAAGGTGAACATCACCGGCTGCCGCTACTCCTTCGGCTACCCGGCCTGCCCCAACCTGGAAGACCAGGTGCAGGTCATGGAGCTGCTCGACCCCGCGCGCATCGGCGTGACGCTGTCGGAGGAGTTCCAGCTTCACCCCGAGCAGGCCACCTCCGCACTGGTCGTCCACCACCCCGAGGCGAAGTACTTCAACGTCTGACACTTCAACGTCCGACCGGCCGCACGGGCGTCCACGGGCACCCCTTACCATGTTGGTCCCCCCTCTTCGGGGGTCTCGCCGGGGGAAGGGGCCACGTGGACGCCGTGCTGTTCGACATGGACGGATTGCTCGTCGACACCGAAGGGGTGTGGTTCGAGGTCGAGACCGAGGTGGTCACCCGCCTCGGCGGTGACTGGGGCCCGGAGCACCAGGAACAGCTCGTGGGCGGCTCCTGGGACCGCACCGTCGCGTACATGCTGGAGCTGACGCAGGCCGATGTCGATCCCGCGATCGTGGGGGACTGGCTGATCGACGGGATGGAGAGCCGCCTGTCGAGGGGCGTCGAGCCCATGCCGGGAGCCCTCGAACTGCTGCGGGGGCTCGGCGACCAGGGGGTGCGCACCGCGCTTGTCACCTCGTCGCTGCGGATCATCGCCGACGCCGTGCTCAAGGCCGTCGGCCGGGAGCACTTCGAGGTCGTCGTGACGGCCGACGACGTCACCTGCACCAAGCCGCACCCGGAGCCCTACCTGACCGCGGCCGGCCTGCTGTCGGTGGACCCGGAGCGGTGCGTCGCGCTGGAGGACTCGCCGAACGGCGTCGCCTCCGCCACCGCCGCGGGGTGCAGGGTCGTCGCCGTGCCGGGCGTCCTGCCGATCGCCCAGGCGCCGGGCCGGGTCGTGATGCCCTCTTTGCTCGACGTGGACGTCGATTTCCTGCGGGGGCTCATCCGGTAACGCGGACCCCCGCATGATCGTCGCGCGGGTGCCAGGATGGGGGTACGCCGTGGATCGAGGGGGCCCTCATGAATTTCACCGACATCGCCTGGCTGCCGCTGTGCGCCGGCCTCACCGCGGTGGGCGTCGGGCTCAGCTACCTGGCCTTCCGGCGGCGGGGGGTGACCGCCGGCCTGCGCGCCACCGCCTGGTCACTGCTGCCGCTGGCCGCCTATCTCACCGGCGCGCTGCGGACGATCTGGAACATCGGCGCGGCGGCGGTGGGTTTCGTGACCGGCCTGGTCCTGTCGCCCGCGGTCTGGGCCGGGGTGGTCCTGGCCGGTCTGTCGGCGCTGCTTTTCGTCGTCTCCGGCACGCTGCGCGGCCGCGCCCTGTCCCGGGCCCGTACGGCACGGCCGGAGCAGGGTGGCGGCGCCGCGGCGTCCGAACGCTCCGCCGAGCCCGGAACGTCCAAGACGGCCACGTCTAAAACGGCACAGACCGGAAAGACGGCACCACGACAGGTGGAACAGTCCGCAGCAGATGATTTCTCGGACATCGAGGACATTCTCAAGCGCCGGGGGATCAGCTGATCGATCTCACATCGTGAGACGAAGTTACCGGCCAGTGCAATGTTACAGTTCCACGACATAATCGAAACGGGACGCGGACATTCCCTTCAAGATCAACACGAATGAGTTTCGCGTGAATCACAGTTGAGCCACAGCGGCCCCCTGGGGACTGGTCAGCCCAGCTCAGACCATAGATTCTGCCTCCGGGGGTCGCACACCACGCGACCCCTTCGGACAATGTCGTCTGGGATCCAGGGGGCCTGCACCACATGGCCGTGCGAGGCAAGGTCGTAAGCGGCCGCAGCTACTTCGTCGCCGGATCGATCCCGGGCTATCCCGAGCCCGTCACCGCTGTTGCGGTGCGCTCGGGCAGGGCGAAGGAGGATCGATGACCGCGCCGATGGACGTCACCGGTGGGGACACAGAGGCCGCGCCGGAGGCCGTCGTCGACGCCTCGGGCGGCAAGGCGATCCAGGGCAGGTCTCTCGGTCAGATCGCCTGGATGCGGCTCAAGCGCGACAAGGTCGCCCTCGCCGGTGGTCTGATCGTCATCTTCCTGATCCTGGTCGCGGTCTTCGCGCCGGTGATCGTCGGGGTGTTCGGGCAGGACCCGACGCAGTTCAACTCCAACCTCATCGACTCCTCCACGATGGCGCCCAAGACGGGCACCGGCATCAGCCTCGACCACCTGTTCGGCATCGAGCCGGTGAACGGCCGCGACATCTTCAGCCGCGTCGTGTACGGCGCGCGGATCTCGCTGCTCATCGCCTTCCTGGCCACGCTGCTCTCGGTGGTCATCGGCACCCTGCTCGGGGTCACCGCCGGTTACTTCGGCGGCCTGGTCGACTCGATCATCAGCAAGACCATGGACGTCTTCCTGGCCTTCCCGCTGCTGGTCTTCGCGATCGCGCTGGCCGGCATCGTGCCCGACACGGCGTTCGGCCTGACCGGCGACACGCTGCGCGTCTCGCTGCTGGTGTTCATCATCGGCTTCTTCAACTGGCCGTACATCGGGCGCATCATCCGGGGGCAGACGCTGTCGCTGCGCGAGCGGGAGTTCGTGGACGCGGCGCGCAGCCTCGGGGCGCGCGGGCCGTACATCATCTTCCGCGAGCTGCTGCCGAACCTGGTCGCGCCGATCCTCGTCTACGCGACTCTGCTGATCCCCACGAACGTGTTGTTCGAGGCGGCGCTGTCGTTCCTCGGCGTCGGCGTGCGCCCGCCCACCCCCACCTGGGGCGGCATGCTGTCGGACGCGGTGCGGTTCTACACGATCCCGCACTTCATGTTCTTCCCCGGCATGGCGATCTTCATCACGGTCCTGGCGTTCAACCTGTTCGGCGACGGCCTGCGGGACGCTCTCGACCCGAAAGCCCGCTGAGCCCTTCCCTTCTCGTAAAGTCCCCGGCTCCTATCACCAAGGGGTTTGCAATGCTAAGAAGAAGACTGGGTGTGGCTGCCATCGGCGCCGTGCTCGCCCTTGCCGTGGCCGCCTGTGGCGGCGGTTCGGGCAGCGGCACGTCGTCGTCGTCCTCCGGTGGCGACGCCGCGGGCGGCGCCACCGCGACCGGCGAGTTCAACGCGGCCCTCACGGGCATCGTGAACCCTTCGGACAAGAAGGGCGGCATCCTCAAGTTCGCCAACGGCGGTGACTGGGACTCCCTCGACCCGGGCGACACCTACTACGGCTACTCCTGGAACTTCATCCGCCTGTACGGCCGCTCGCTGCTGATGTTCAAGTCCGCAGTGGGCAAGGAGGGCAACGAGCTCGTCCCCGACCTCGCCGAGAGCCTGGGCACGCCGAGTGACGACGCCAAGACCTGGACGTACAAGCTCAAGAAGGGCATCAAGTTCGAGGACGGCACCCCGGTGACGTCCAAGGACGTGAAGTACGCCGTGGAGCGGTCGTTCGACAAGGAGGTGTTCCCCGACGGGTACACCTACTTCAACGACTTCCTCAACTGGCCCAAGGACTACAAGGGCGCGTACAAGTCGAAGGACGTCAACACCGACAGCGCGATCGAGACGCCCGACGACTACACGATCGTCTTCCACCTGAAGCAGCCGCTGAGCAACTTCGACTACTTCGCCCAGCTTCCGGCCACGATCCCGGTCCCCAAGGACAAGGACACCGGTGCGAAGTACAAGGAGCACGTGATCGCCACCGGGCCGTACAAGTTCGAGAAGAACGAGATCGGCAAGGGCTTCACGCTCGTCCGCAACGACCAGTGGGACCCGGCGACCGACCCGAACCGCAAGGCTCTGCCTGACGGCTACGAGGTCTCCACCAACGTCAACGCCGACGACATCGACAACCGGATCCTCGCCGGCGACCTCGACGTCGACGTCGCGGGCATCGGCATCCAGTCGGCGGCCCTCGGCCGGGTCCTGTCCGACCCCGCCCTGAAGGCGAACTCGGACAACCCGACGAGCACCCGCCTCTGGTACACCTCGATCAACGGCAACGTCCCGCCGCTGGACAACATCGACTGCCGCAAGGCCGTCGAGTACGCCACCGACAAGGTGTCCCTGCAGACCGCGTGGGGCGGCGAGTTCTCCGGTGGTCAGATCGCGACCAGCCTGCTGCCGCCGGCCATCCCCGGCCACGAGGACTTCAACCTCTACCCGCCGGGCGCCGACAACACGGGCGACCTGACCAAGGCCAAGGAGGCGCTGACCGCCTGCGGCCAGCCTGACGGCTTCGAGACCAACATCGCCTACCGCGCCGAGCGGCCCAAGGAGAAGGCGGCCGCCGAGGCGCTGCAGCAGTCCCTCGGCCGAGTCGGCATCAAGCTCACGCTCAAGCCGTTCCCGCAGGCCGACTACTTCGCCCTGTACGCCGGCAAGCCGGGCTACGCCAAGGACAACAAGATCGGCCTGGCCATGAACGGCTGGCAGTCCGACTGGCCCGACGGCTTCGGCTTCCTGCAGCAGATCGTCGACAGCCGCGTCATCCGTGACACCGGCGGCTCCTCCAACATCAGCGTCCGCGACCCCGAGGTCGACAAGCTGATCGACAAGGCGATGCTGGAGACCGACACCAACGCCCGCAACGCGATCTGGACCCAGATCGACAAGAAGGTCATGGAAGACGCCTTCATCCTGCCGAACGTGTGGACGAAGACCCTGCTCGTGCGCAGCAAGAACGCCACGAACGTCTTCGTCAACGACGCGTACGGCATGTACGACTACCTCGGCATGGGCGTCAAGTAAGCGTCCGCCGAGACCAGACAGATCCGATAGACGCGTGAACGCGGCAAGGGGGCCGGTCCGGCAGGGCCGGCCCCCGGAGCCGGGGGGACTGTGGTCACATACATCATCCGGCGGCTGATCTGGGCGGTGGTGATGCTCACCATCGTGAGCATCATCACGTTCGCCATCTTCTTCCTGGTGCCCCGCCTGGCGGGCGCCACCTCGGAGAGCCTGGCCGCGCGCTACGTGGGGCGCACCGCCTCGGCGCAGGAGGTCAAGCTCGCGGCCGACAAGCTCGGCTTCAACGATCCGCTGATCGTGCAGTACGGGCGGTTCGCCAAGGGCATCGTCGCCGGCGCCGACTACGACTACGGCCCCGGTGTGGAGCACTGCCCGGCGCCCTGCTTCGGCTACTCCTTCCTCACCCGGCTCCCTGTCTGGCCCGACCTGCTCGACCGGCTGCCCGTGACGATCTCGCTGGCCATCGGGGCCGCCGTCATCTGGGTGTTAGCCGGTGTGGCGACCGGCGTGCTGTCCGCGCTGAGACGCGGCAGCTTCTTCGACCGCGCCGCGATGGGCGTCGCCCTGGCCGGCGTGTCACTGCCGATCTTCTTCACCGGCATCGTCTCGCTGGTCATCTTCAGCTACGGTCATCCGTTCCGCATCACCGCCCCGGGCGGCAGCTTCACGCCGTTCGACGAGAACCCGGCGATGTGGGCCTACAACCTGATCCTGCCGTGGATCACGCTGGCCTTCCTGTACGCCGCCGGATACGCGCGGCTCACCCGGGCGGGCATGCTCGAGACGATGAACGAGGACTACATCCGCACCGCACGGGCCAAGGGCCTGAACGAGCGGAGGGTCGTGATCAAACACGGCCTGCGCGGAGCGCTCACCCCGATCCTCACGATCTTCGGCCTCGACCTCGGCCTGCTGCTCGGCGGCGCCGTGCTCACCGAGAGCACCTACTCGCTGCCCGGCATGGGCAAGTACGCGATCGACGCGATCACCAACCAGGACCTGCCCAAGGTCATGGGCGTGACGCTGGTCGCCGCGTTCTTCGTGGTCTGTGCGAACCTGATCGTCGACCTCCTGTACGCCGTCGTGGATCCGAGGGTGAGGCTGGGATGAGCTTCCTGGAACTGAAGGACCTGCGGATCCACTTCCCGACCGACGACGGTCTGGTCAAGTCGGTCGACGGGCTGTCGTTCAGCCTGGAGCGGGGCAAGACGCTCGGCATCGTCGGCGAGTCCGGCTCCGGCAAGAGCGTGACCAGCCTCGGCATCCTCGGCCTGCACAAGGGCGGGCGCGCCCGCATCTCCGGTGAGATCTGGCTGGACGGCGAGGAGCTCGTCGGCGCCAGCCAGGAGCACGTGCGGGCGCTGCGCGGCAAGAAGATGGCGATGATCTTCCAGGATCCGCTGTCGGCGATGCACCCGTTCTACACGGTCGGCGACCAGATCATCGAGGCCTACCGCATCCACAACGACGTCAGCAAGAAGGTCGCGCGCAAGCACGCGATCGACATGCTCGGCCGGGTGGGCATCCCGCAGCCGGAGCGCCGCGTGGACAGCTATCCCCACGAGTTCTCCGGCGGCATGCGGCAGCGCGCCATGATCGCGATGGCGCTGAGCTGCGACCCCGAGCTGCTGATCGCCGACGAGCCGACGACCGCGCTCGACGTGACCGTGCAGGCGCAGATCCTCGACCTGATGCGCGACCTGCAGCGCGACTTCAACGCCGCGCTGATCATCATCACGCACGACCTCGGCGTCGTCGCCGAGCTGTCCGACGACATCCTCGTGATGTACGGCGGCAAGTGCGTCGAATACGGCACCTCCGACGACATCTTCGAACGGCCCGAGCACCCCTACACGTGGGGCCTGCTCGGCTCTATGCCGCGCCTGGACCGCGAGCCGACCGAGCGGCTGATGCCGATCAAGGGCTCGCCGCCCTCGCTGATCAACGTGCCGTCCGGCTGCGCCTTCCACCCGCGCTGCGTGTTCGAGGAGCGTACGGGCGGAAGGGCCAAGGCGGAGGTCCCCGAGTTGCTGGAGACCGAGGGCGGCCACCTCGTGCGCTGCCACCTGCCGCGCGAGCGGCGGCGCGCCATCTGGGAGAACGAGATCAAGCCGAACCTGGAGGCTTCGTGAACGAGGAGCCCTTGCTGTCCGTACAGGGGCTGGAGAAGCACTTCCCGGTCACGAAGGGCCTGCTCAAGCGGCAGGTCGGCGCGGTCAGGGCGGTCGACGGCATCAGCTTCGACGTGAAGAAGGGCGAGACCCTCGGCCTGGTCGGCGAGTCGGGATGCGGCAAGAGCACCAGCGGACGCCTCATCACGCGTCTGATCGAGCCGACCGCCGGAAAGATCGTCTTCGAGGGCGCCGACATCACCCACATGTCCCAGGGGCGGCTGCGGCCGCTGCGCCGGGACGTGCAGATGATCTTCCAGGACCCCTACAGCTCGCTCAACCCCCGGCACACGGTCGGCGCCATCGTCGGCGCGCCGTTCCGGATCCAGGGCATCAAGACCGAGCAGGGCACCAAGAAGGCGGTCCAGGAGATCCTCGAACTGGTCGGCCTCAACCCCGAGCACTACAACCGCTACCCGCACGAGTTCTCCGGCGGTCAGCGGCAGCGCATCGGCATCGCCAGGACGCTCGCGCTCAAGCCCAAGCTGATCATCGCGGACGAGCCGGTCTCCGCGCTCGACGTGTCGATCCAGGCCCAGGTCGTCAACCTGCTTGAGGACCTGCAGAAGGAGCTCGACCTCACCTACGTGGTGATCGCGCACGACCTGTCGGTGGTGCGGCACATCAGCGACCGCGTCGCGGTGATGTACCTCGGCAAGATCGTCGAGATCGCCGACCGCAAGGGCCTCTACGAGTCGCCGATGCACCCGTACACCAACGCGCTGCTGTCGGCGGTCCCGATCCCGGACCCGAAGCGTCGCACGGAGCGGGAGCGCATCCGGCTGCAGGGCGACGTTCCGTCCCCGCTCAACCCGCCGCCCGCCTGCCGGTTCCACACCCGCTGCTGGAAGGCGCAGGAGATCTGCAAGCAGGTCGAGCCGCCGCTGGTGGCGCTCGCTCCCGGGCACGAGGTGGCCTGCCACTTCCCCGAGAACGCCCCCTCCGGCGACGCGGCCGCGGCACCCGCGCAGCCGGCCGCCGCGCCCGCCGACTGAGCCGCCCACAGGGTTGTTCAGCAGGGTCATTCGGCAGGGTTGTTCGGCACGGTTCTTCAGCAGGGTTCTTTGGCGCCGCGCCTGTTCGCCCGGTCTTTCCGCCGGTACGGCCCCCGCCGTCTTCCCCCAGACGGTCCGCGGGAGCCGTACCGGCGGGGCGTGTTTCCGCCACCTCGGCCACGCCCCTGTCATGACGCTATCGGCGCGCGCCCCCGCCCGGCATCGGCCCTCCGTACTGATCTCGCCCGCTACCAGGGGATGACCCGGCCCGCCGCACTCCTCCCGTGGTCGTAGGGCGGTGGTCAGGAGAAGGCGCCGGGGACGATCAGCCCGGTCTCGTACGCGAGCACGACCGCCTGCACCCGGTCGCGCAGCCCCAGCTTGGTCAGCACGTTGCCCACATGGGTCTTCACCGTCGTCTCGCTGACCACGAGTTCGGCGGCGATCTCGGCGTTCGACATGCCCTTCGCGATCAGGCGCAGCACCTCCAGCTCGCGCTCGGTCAGCCGGTCGACCCGCGCGGGGGTGGCCTGCGGGTGGGCGGAGGGCAGCCGGGTGGCGAACTTGTCCAGCAGCCGCCGGGTGACGCTCGGCGCCACTATCGCGTCGCCGGCCGCCACCACGCGGATCGCCTGGACCAGCTCGTCGGGCGGCACGTCCTTGAGGAGGAACCCGCTCGCGCCCGCGCGCAGCGCCTCAACGATGTACTCGTCCAGGTCGAACGTCGTCAGCACGAGCACCTTCGGCACGTGGGCGCTCGGCGCGGCCTCCCGCACGATGCGGCGGGTCGCCTCGATGCCGTCGGTGCCGGGCATGCGGATGTCCATGAGCACCACGTCGGGCAGCAGGGCCCGCGACTGCTCCATGGCCACCGCGCCGTCGCCGGCCTCGCCCACGACGGTGACGTCAGGCTCGGCCTCCAGGATGAACCGGAACCCGGTGCGCAGCAGCGGCTGGTCGTCGACCAGCAACACCCTGATCGTCATGATGCGTCTGTCTGGGAATGGGCGGCGGGCCGCCGGGTGGAGGGGGGCACCCTGATCGTCATGGTCTGTCCTCGGAGGGGCTCTACGTGTGGGGGCTTCACTTCAACGGGAACCGGGCGCGGACCTCGAACCCGCCCCCGGTGCGGGGACCGATCCGCAGAACTCCACCATAAAGCGCCACGCGCTCGCGGATGCCGACGAGACCGTGGCCCCTGCCTCCGATCCGCACCGACTCGTCCGCCGCGCCGCGCCCGTCGTCCTCCACGTGGATGCTCAGCTCGTTCGGCTCGTGCCGTACGGTCACCCAGGCGCGGGCGGCGGGCCCCGCGTGCCGCAGGCTGTTGGTCAGCGCCTCCTGCACGAGCCGGTAGGCGGCCAGGTCCACCCCGGGCGGCAGGCCGCGCCGCTCGCCCTCGATCGAGAGCTGGGTCCGCAGCCCCGCCTCGCGCATCTGCTCCACCAGCGCGGGCAGGTCGTGCATGCCCGGCTGTGGCCCGCGCTCTGCCGGGCCGTCGGTGCGCAGCACGCCGACGATGCTGCGCATCTCCGCCATCGCCGTACGGCCCATCTCCTCGATCGCGGACAGGGCGTCCCGGGCCACGTCGGGCTTGGTGTCGAGCATCTTGCGGGCGGCGGCGGCCTGGACCGTCATCACGCTGACGTGGTGGGCCACGACGTCGTGCAGCTCCCGGGCGATGCGGGAGCGCTCCTCGGCCCTGGCGGCCCTGGTGTCGGCCTCGCGCGCCCGCTCCAGCCGGTCGGCCCGCTGCACCAGCTCGGCGAGGTATGCGCGGCGCAGCCGCAGCGCCCGGCCGCACACCCAGCACAGCAGCAGGACGGCGGTGACGACGACATGGTCGGTCCACGACGGGGTGATGACCCCGGCGACCGTGCCGGCCAGGTAGGAGGCGAAGGAGACGACGAGGGCGACCAGGCTCAGCGCCAGCCCCCGGTAGGCGGCCACCGAATAGAGCAGGACGAGCGCGCCGAACCCGCTCAGACCGGGGTCGTAGTCGAGCGTGTCGAGCATCGCCTGGGGGACGCAGGTGGCCACCAGCAGCACGAAGGGACGGCTGCGCCGCAGGGCCACGGGCAGCGTGCAGGCCGCCGCCAGGACCAGGTTGAGCACGTCAGCCGGGCGCGGTGTCCCCGGCCGCAGCCAGCCGGCCCCCTCCCCGCGGCCCGCCGAGGCGATCCACACCAGGGACGCGGTCGTCAGCACCACCGCGAGGATCGAGTCGTAGACCAGGGGACGAGCCCTGAGCCAGGACCGCATATTGCCGGGGGTGGTGCGCACGTACCAAATCTAGGCGTTCGCCGCCCGAGGCCACCCTGCCCCGGAGGGATATCCCCCTCCTCCTCGCGGAGGAGCGGCGGAGGCCAACTGGCCGGGCACGACGAGGGACGTGACGTGCGCGTGCCTCCGGCTCGGCCGGGCGGACGTGATCGCGTCGGGCAGCGAGGCGGCAGCCCCGGACGCGCCCGGGGCGCGGGAGACGCGGCCCCGCGAGCGCCGGGGGACCCGGAGGTCTGGGAGATCCGGGAGGCGTGGGGAGATCTGGGGCAAGGGGAGATCCGGGAGACGCGGACACGGGAGCGCCGGGGGACCCGGAGGTCTGGGAGATCCGGGAGGCGTGGGGAGATCCGGGAGACGCGGTCACAGCTCGTCGCTGGCCGACCTCCTGCTCACGCGGGCCGACAGCCCGGGCTCGCGGTCGGGCACGGGCGGCGGGGTGCCGCCGAACTCCGGGCACAGCGCCTGGTGGTCGCACCAGTCGCACAGCCGGGAGCGGCGGGCGCGCCACTCACGGGTGCGTACGGCACGCTCGATGGCCGCCCACAGCGCCTCGACCTTGCGCTCGGTCGCCCGCAGGTCGGCCTCGTCGGGGACGTAGCGGATGATCTCACCGTTGCCCAGGTACATCAGCTGGAGCATCCGGGGGACCTGGCCGCTGCGCCGCCACAGCGCCAGCGCGTAGAACTTCATCTGGAACAGCGCCTTGGCCTCCCACTCGCGCCCCGGCGCCGTGCCCGTCTTGTAGTCCACGACCCGCACCTCGCCGGTCGGGGCCACGTCGAGCCTGTCGATGTAGCCGCGCAGCAGCAGCCCGCTTTCGAGCACGACCTCGACGTACATCTCCCGCTCGGCGGGCTCCAGCCGCTGGGGGTCCTCCAGCGTGAAGTAACGCTCGACCATGCCGCGGGCCTGGGTCAGCCAGGCGTCCCGCTCCGCGTCGTTCTCGAACAACCCCGCGTAGTCGGGCTCCTCGGCGAGTAGCCGCTGCCACTGGGGCTCCAGCAGGTCCTGGGCGGCGGCGACCGTCCGCGCCTCCGCGGGCAGGTCGTAGAGCCGCTCCAGCACGGCGTGAACGAGCGTGCCCCGGACCGCGGCGGCCGAGGGCCGCTCGGGGAGCTGGTCGATCACCCTGAACCGGTAGAGCAGGGGGCAGGTCATGAAGTCACCGGCCCGGGAGGGGGATAGCGCCCCGATCACGGCGCGCTCTTCGGCGAGGGTCATGCCGGAACTGTAGGACACCGGGCCGACAGAACGCTTCCGCCCCGCCCTTCCCGGGACGTCGCGGCGACGATCACACGGTGCGCAACGGGCGGGCGAGCTCTTAGGCTGATCTCACGCTCCGGCACGTAGCATCGAGGAGCGCGGGAGGGGAAGGCGGCACATGAGCACACCTGTCAAGGAGTCCACCGGACTGCGGATGGGGCGGCCCTTCGGCATCCCCGTTTACGTCTCGCCCACCTGGCTCATCGTGGCGGCGTTCATCACGTACAGCTTCCAGCCGGTCTTCGCCGCCAGTCTCCCCGGATACGGGCTCCTCGGCAGTTCCGTGGTGGCGCTGGTCTTCGCCGTCCTGCTCTACGGCTCGGTCCTGCTCCACGAGCTGGCGCACTGCGTGGTCGCCAAGCACTACGGCCTTCCGGTGCGCAGGATCACCCTCTACATGCTGGGCGGCGTCTCGGAGATCGAACGCGAACCCGAGACGGCGGGCCGGGAGTTCAACGTCGCGCTCGCGGGGCCCCTGCTTTCGCTCGGCCTCGCGGCGATCGGTTACCTGGTGTCCGCGGTCGCGTTCGTGACCGGTCCCGTCGACCCGCTGTCCATGTTCCTCCGCCCGCCCGACGGTCTCGTGCCGGTGCTGATCTGGCAGCTCTGGTCGTCCAACCTGATCGTGGGGATCTTCAATCTCCTCCCCGGCCTGCCGCTCGACGGCGGTCGGATGCTGCGGGCCGCCGTGTGGAAGGCCAAGCGCGACGCCGGCATCGGCACGCTGGCCGCCGCGTGGGTCGGCCGCGGCGTCGCGGTCGCGATAGTCGTCGTGCCCCTCCTGATGAACCTGATGTCCGGCCAGGAGCCGGGGATTGGGAGCATGCTCTGGACGGTGGTGCTGGCGTCGTTCATCTGGCTCGGGGCCTCCCAGGCGCTGCGGGTGGCCCGCGTGCGGGCCCGGCTGCCGCAGTTGCGGGCCCGGGTGCTGGCCCGCAGGGCGATCCCGGTCACTCCCGAGGTGCCGCTCTCCGAGGGCCTGCGCCGGGCGCGGGAGGCCGGGGCGGGGGCCATGGTGGTGGTCGACCACGACGGGCGGCCGGTCGGGATCGTCAACGAGGCGGCGGTCAACGCCACTCCCGAGCAGCGCAGGCCGTGGGTGAACGTCGGCGCGCTGTCCCGCTCCCTGGAGCCCTCGCTCGTGCTCGGCGCCGACCTGGAGGGGGAGTCCCTGCTCGACGCCATGCGGGAGGCCCCCGCGCCCGAATACCTGCTCGTCGAGCGGGGCGGTGAGATCTACGGCGTGCTCGCCACGGCCGACGTCAACCGCATGTTCAGCGGTGTGTGAGCGGCCCGTGAAACGGCCCGTGAAACGGCCCGGGGAACGGCGCGGGGAGCGGTCCGTGAAACGGCGCGGGCAGCGGCCCGGCCCGCCGGGGCGGCCAGCGCGTCTGTACGGCGGGTCCCCGGAGACCGGGGTGCCGATCGCAAACTCGGCCGGTCGTCGCCTGGGCGCCCGTCGCGCGCTCATACAGTTCGAGACCGGGGCCGGCCGCTGTCCGGGCACCCGCCGCGTGCTCCCGCAGACCGAAACCTGGGCCGGTCGTCGCCCGGGCATCCCTCGCGTGCTTCCGCAGATCAGAACGGGGGCCGGCCGCCGTCCGGGCACCCGTGGCGCACTCCCGCAGGCCGCTTCATCATTCTTTTTTGCTACTTTCTGGGGTGATCGATCCGGCACACGGCGTGCCGGCGATGGTGCCGGTCATCCGGTGGCGTTTCCGGAGGGAGAACTTCTGTGACGGAACAGGGCGTGGGGGTGGTCCGCCCGCTGCCGGGGGAGGGCGTGGTCGCCCATCTGAACGGGTTGCTGCTCGTGTGCGCCACCGGTGGCGACCACCCGGTCGAGGACCTGCTGGCGGCGCTGCACGAGACCGCCACGACGGGCGGGGACGGCCGGGCGCTGGCCCGGCGGGTGGCCCAGGTCCTCGCGCGCGCCATGGACAGGTCGATCGGCGGCGAGCCGA
Organism: Microbispora sp. CL1-1; assembly: GCF_012034195.1. Taxonomy (NCBI): domain Bacteria; kingdom Bacillati; phylum Actinomycetota; class Actinomycetes; order Streptosporangiales; family Streptosporangiaceae; genus Microbispora; species Microbispora sp. CL1-1. The sequence goes on along the minus strand of NZ_JAATEK010000008.1, from coordinate 85,401 downwards.
CGGCCTGCGCGGTCGCCGGGCCCGCCGGGGGCGGCGTGGCCGTGCTGGTCAGCGGCGCCGCGTACGCGACCGTGTCGGGCGGTCCCGACGGCGAGGTCCGTCTCGCCGGGCACGACGCGCTGACCTGGACCGATCGCCTCGTCAACGGCCCGGTGTCCCGGGTCGAGCTGCGCCTGCCGGGAGCGGGCCCGTCGAGCCCGTACGCCCGGCTGGACGGCGGTGTGGTCACCGGGGCCGGGGTGGAGCGCGACTTCACGCGGCACGGCGACCTCGCCTTCCCGCCGCTGCCCCCGCGCCCGCCCCAGCCGCAGCAGCAGGGCGTGCAGCCCCCGCCTATCGGCGCTCCGGAGCCGATCGCCCCGCGTGGGCCCGTGGTGCCGTCGACCGTGCCTCCGCCGCCCGTGTCGCCGTACTCGGGTCCGCTGTCCGGCGGGCCGTCTGGGGAGCAGGGAGCGCCGTCTCCGGGACCGTCCCAGCCCCTGTCGCCGCCGCCCGTCCAGCCGCTGCCTCCGCTCCCCGATCCGGGTCCGGCACACCATTCGGGACCGCAGCCGCTGCCCCCGCTGCCCGAGCCCGCCGAGGATCGGGGCGCCCCGCACGACCCCAACCCGCCGCACGACCTGAACCCGCCGCTTGATCTGAACCCGCCGCTTGACCCGGGCGGTCCTGACGGCCCGCCGAGCGGGCCGTTCGAGCCGGTGCCGCACGCGCTCGCGGACGAGGATCCGGGCGAGGCGACCCAGCTGGACGCGACGCCCGAGCCGGAGCAGCGGCCGATGGTCTACGGCGTCGACTGCAAGAACGACCACTTCAACGACCCGCGCGCGCCCTACTGCGCGGTCTGCGGCATCCCGATCGACCAGCGGGCCGTGGTGCCCTACAAGGGTCCTCGGCCGCTGCTCGGCGTGCTGCTGCTCGACGACGGCATGGCGCTGCCGCTGGAGGCCGACTACCTGCTGGGCCGCGACCCCGAGCGCGCGCCCGAGGTGCAGTCGGGCGAGGCCAGGCCGGCCAGGGTGACCAGCCCGGACGGTTCGGTGTCGCGCCGCCACCTGCGGGTCTTCCTGGACAACTGGGACGTCAACCTGCTCGATCTGGGCTCGGTGAACGGCACCCAGATCCAGCCGCCCGGCGACCCCAACTTCTACGACATCCCGCCGAACGAGCCGGTGCCGATCCTGCCCGGCACGACCGTGCGTGTCGGCGTCTCGCGCACGATGCGGTACGAGCCCCATCGCACCGCCTGACGATCCGAGGCCGCCGGGACCACCGGCTCCCGGCGGCCGGATCAGCGGCCCAGATCCAGGGGCCCAGATCCAGGGGCCCAGATCGAGGGGCGCAGATCCAGGGGCCCAGATCGAGGGGCGCAGATCCAGGGGCCCAGATCGAGGGGCGCAGACTTCGGGGGCCCAGACTTCCGGGGGCCCAGAGCCGGAGGCGCAGCTCAGCGGCCCGGGCGCGGGAAGTGCTCACGCGCGGGCGGCAACCGGGCACGGCGTTCGCCCAATAAGCACCGGGCACGGCGTCCGCCTAACGAGATCGGGCACAGCAAGACCGGCCCGGTGAGCTCCGGGGCCGTCGCGCAGGTGGCGCAGGGCTTCCAACCGGGAGGTGACGATCCCGTGCGCTCCGGTCAGTCGCGCAGCCGGTCGATCTCGCCGAGGATCAGCCGTTCCAGCCGCTCGGCGGTGACGTGCGCGGGATACAGCAGCCGGTGCACGCTCAGCCCGTCCACGAGCGCCAGCAGCCGCTCCGCCACGTCCTCCAGGTCGTCGTCCGTACGGATCTCACCGGCCTCGGCGGCGCACCTGAGCAGGCTCGTCACCAGATAGCGGAGCTCGGCGGCCTCCCGCCGCTGGACCTCCAGCAGCGCGGGGCTGGTCAGGCTGCGCCCCCAGAAGCCCACCTCCAGCCCGGTCTCCCCGGCCCGCTCGTCGTCGAGCGGCACGTTGTCGAGCAGCAGTTCGCGCAGCGCCTCAAGGCCGGTGCGGCCCGACAGCTTCTCCCGCAGCCGGTCGGTGATCCGGCGATGGGACGCCTCCAGGGCCGACAGCAGGATCTCGTCCTTGTCGGCGAAGTAGTGCGTGAGCACCCCGTTGGAGTAGCCGGCCTCCTTGGCGATGGCCCGCGTCGTCGCGGCCTCGATGCCCTCGCGCAGGATGATCCGGCGCGCCGCCGCGACGACCTCGCCCCGGCGCTCCTCATGATTGACGATCTTCGGCATGGTGCACCACCTCAGTTGACATTTTAGTCGGGCGCCCGTCTATTATCCGCTCATGACGGTAGTGACGGTCGGCGTGCATATCGTCGACGTCCTGGCCCGCCCGGTCGAGTCGATCCCGGCCGGTCAGGACACCCACCTGCTGGAGCAGATCCGCATCACCGCGGCCGGCGCCGCCGCGGGCACGGCCGTGACCCTGGCGAAGATCGGCGTACCGGTCGCCTCGATGGGCGCCGTCGGCGACGACGAGCTCGGCGACTTCCTCCTGATGATCATGGCGAGGCACGGCGTCGACGTGAGCGGCGTGGTGCGCAGGCAGGGGGAGCAGACCGCCGCCTCCATCCTGCCCATCCGCCCCGACGGCGGACGGCCGTCGTTCCACGTGCCGGGGGCCAACCTCGGCCTGGCGACCGCCGACCTCGACGCGGATCGTCTCACCGGCGCGAAGGTGGTGCACCTCGGCGGCATGGACGTCACCTGGGGCCTGCACGACCCCGCCTTCTTCGCCCTGCTCGACAAGGCCCGCGAGGGCGGCACGACCGTCACGCTCGACCTGCTGTCGAACATGCCCGACCTCATGCCCGGCGTCCGGGCGTTCCTGCCCCACGTCGACTACCTCCTGCCGAACGAGGAGCAGGCGCTCATGCTCAGCGGGGCGGCGACCCCCGAGGAGGCCGCGGCGGCGCTGCTCGCCGAGGGACCGAAGGGCGTGATCGTCACCCTGGGGGCGGCCGGCAGCCTCGTGGCCACCGCCGACGGAGTCACCCGGGTGCCCGCCCTCGACGTGCCGGTGGTCGACACCACCGGCTGCGGCGACGCGTACTGCGCCGGATTCGCGGCGGGACTGCTGCACGGCCGCGACGTCCTCGGCGCCGCGCGCCTCGGCACCGCCGTCGCCGCACGGGTCGCGGGCGGGCTCGGCTCCGACGCCGGGCTGGACGGCTTCTCCGCCGCCGACCCCGGCCCGGACGCCTGACCCGGCTCCCCGCCCGGCCCCCACATCTCCGATATTCCGATCCCAGGAGTGCCGCCCATGTCCCTCGACGCCTCCCTGCGGGCCCGTGCCGCGAAGGTCATCCCCGGTGGCATGTACGGCCACCTCAACGCGGCCCTGCACGGCGACCGCTACCCCCAGTTCTTCGTACGCGCCGAGGGCGCCCGGCAGTGGGACGCCGACGGCCGTGCGTACGTCGACCTGATGTGCAGCTGGGGGCCGATGATCGTCGGCCATCGCAACCCGCGCGTGGAGGCAGCCGCCGCCGCGCAGCAGGCGGAGGGCGACTGCCTGAACGGCCCCGGCCCGGTCATGGTGGAGCTCGCCGAGCTGCTGGTGGACCTCATCCCCTCCGCCGACTGGGCGATGTTCTCCAAGAACGGCACCGACGCCACGACCCAGGCCCTGATGGTGGCCAGGGCGGCGACGGGCAGGACCAAGGTGCTGGTCGCCCACGGGGCCTACCATGGCGCCGACCCCTGGTGCACGCCCGGCCTTTCGGGCGTCACCCCCAACCAGCGGGCGGACACGATCGAGTTCACCTACAACGACCTCGCGAGCGCCGAGGCCGCCGCCGCACAGGCGGACGGCGACGTCGCCGCCATCCTCGTCACCCCGTTCAAGCACGACTCGTTCGAGGACCAGGAGGACGCCGACGCGGAGTTCGCCCGGGGCCTGCGGGCGCTGGCCGACCGGATCGGGGCGGCGCTGGTCATCGACGACGTACGCGCCGGGTGGCGGCTCGACCTGCGCGGCTCGTGGGAGCCGCTCGGAGTGCGCCCCGACCTGGCGGCCTGGAGCAAGGCGATGGCCAACGGCTTCCCCATCGCGGCGGTCACCGGGACCGACGCGCTGCGCGGGGCGGCCCAGACGCTGTATTCGACCGGCTCCTTCTGGTTCTCCGCCACGGCCATGGCCGCCGCCAAGGCGACGATCGAGATCCTGCGCGAGACCGACGGCCCCGCGCTCATGCACCGCGCCGGGACCCGGCTGCGCGAGGGCCTCGCCGCTCAGGCGGCGGCGCACGGCTTCGTGGTCCGTCAGACCGGCCCGGTGCAGGTGCCGTGGCTGTCCTTCGAAGGCGACGAGACCCTGGAGAAGGGCATCGCCTGGGCCGGGCACTGCCTGGAGGAGGGCGTCTATCTCCACCCCTGGCACAACTGGTTCCTGTCGGCCGCGCACACCGACGAGGAGATCGACCGGGCCCTCCAGGGCACCGACGCCGCCTTCGCCAAGCTGCGGGCCGCGTACGGAGCCGACTGAGCCACCGGTCTCCGAAGGCGTGGGCGGGGCGTCCGGAGGGCGTTCCGCGCCGCGGACGGCCCGCGCTCGGGTGCCGGGTTCCGGGCGGCATCCGGGCGCGGGAGGTCCGTTGCGCTCAGGGGCGTGTCCGCGCCCACTGGATGTCGTCGAGCCGGGTGCCGTCCGGGCCGGGCAGCAGTCCCTTCACCAGGTGCTCCCGGGTGAAGCCCGCCCGTTCCAGCACGCGGTGGGACGCGGCGTTGCCCGGCGCGGTCCCGGCGATGATCCGGCGCAGCGGCGTGTGCGTGAAGGCCCACTCCACCAGCAGGTTCGCCGCACGCGTCACCAGGCCCCTGCCGCGGAAGTCCGGGTGGAGGCTGTAACCGAGCATCGCCTGGCCCAGCGGCGGGACGACGCCGGTGAGCTGGATCTCCCCGGCGAACTGGCCGGTGGTTGCGTCCCTGATGGCGATGTCCGCGCGCTGGCCGGTCAGCCACCGGTGCCCGGCGTACCGGCAGAGCACCTCGCAGTCCGCGTACTCCGGCTGCCCGGGCGGCACGTGCGAGTCCATCACGTCGGGCACGGACGCCAGCGCGAAATAGTCGGCGGCGTCGGCCGTGGTCAGCGGCGTGAGCCGGACGACGCCGTCGGTGAGCGAGCCACCGGGGAACCCTCCGGGGAAGAACGGCAGGAAGGGCGCGATCGGGTCGCCGGGGTCGGTGCTCAGCCGCCCGAACACCGCGAGGTCGGCGAGGGTGCCGCCCCGGGGACCGCCGGCCCCGCGCAGCACCCCCTCATGGGCGAAGCCGCACCGCAGGGCGACCCGCTGGCTCGCGACGTTCTCCACGTCGGCGTACAACTCGATCCGCGGGACGCCCCGGGCGAAGGCATGCTCGGCGAGCGCCCGCACGGCGGCCGTGACGACGCCGCGCCCGCGTGCCCACGGCGCGAGCCAGTAGCCCACCTCCGTCCCGCCGAACCGGTCCTGCGGCTTGAGCCCGGCGGCGCCGAGCACCTCGTCCGTGGCGGCGTCGGCGACGACGAAGTCGGCTCCGCCGTTCTCCCAGGTGGCGGGCACGGTCTTGGTGATCCACGTCAGCGCGTCGTCCCGCGTGTACGGGGAAGGGACAAAGGGGATGAACCTCGCGATCTCGGGGTCGGCGCAGGCTCGGGCGATCTGGTCGGCATCCCCCTCGACGGGCAGGCGCAGCACGGCCGGTCCGGCGGGGATCGCCTCTTGGGGCAACATGTCCCATTGTTACCAGCAGCGACTCCGCACCGGCCAGGCGTTTTCCCGGCCACCGCCGCGCCCCGCCGGGTTGCCGTGCGCCCTGCCGGGTTGTCACGCGCCCCGCTGGGTTGCTGTAAGCCCCGTTGGGTTGTCACGCGCTCTGCCGGGTTGTCACGCGCCCCGCTGGGTTGCTGCACGCCACGTAGCACCCCCGCTCCGCGCGGGCGAATCTCGTCGGTCGCGGGCACCCCGTGCCCCTTCCTCCGATCTTCGCCCCATCGTGTCGCCCGGAGCGGCGCCCCGCCGCGTTGTCGTCGTCGCCCACAGCCCGGCTATGGTCTCCTCCTCCGCCTTGCGATGCACGACTCCGGCCACCGCTCCGTCCCGGCGAATCTCGTCGGTCGCGGGCACTAGCCTTTTCCGCATGGGTTTTCGCAGGCACGGCCCGTTCCAGGCCGGAGATCAGGTCCAGCTCACCGACCCCAAGAACAAGCGGCACACGGTGACGCTGAAAGAGGGCGGCGTCTTCCACACGCACAAGGGGTCGATCCCGCATGACGACCTGATCGGACAGCCCGAGGGGTCCGTGGTGCGGTCCTCCGGAGGCACGGCCTACCTGGCGTTCCGGCACCTGCTGGCCGACTACGCGGTCTCGATGCCGCGCGGCGCCGCGGTGGTCTACCCGAAGGACGCGGCCCAGATCGTCGCCATGGCCGACATCTTCCCGGGCGCCCGGGTGGTCGAGGCCGGCGTGGGCTCCGGCGCGCTCACCTGCTTCCTGCTGCGCGCCGTCGGCTCGGAGGGGAAGGTCACCTCGTACGAGCGGCGCGCCGACTTCGCCGAGGTGGCCACCAAGAACGTGGAGAAGTTCTTCGGCGGCCCGATGGGGCAGTGGCGTCTTGTGGTCGGTGACTTCGTCGACGCTCTGGACGAGACGGACGTGGATCGCGTCATCCTCGACATGCTCGCCCCTTGGGAGTGCGTTGACGCGGCGGCGAAGTCCCTTACTCCTGGGGGAGTTATCTGCTGCTATGTAGCAACGACGACCCAGATGTCCAGAACGGTGGAAACCCTGCGGGAGCACGGGAGTTTCACCGAGCCTCACGCGTGGGAGACCCTGGTTCGCGACTGGCATGTCGAAGGTCTCGCCGTACGGCCCGACCACCGGATGGTCGGCCACACGGGGTTTCTCGTGACGGCCCGTCGCATGGCGGACGGCGTCACGCCCCCGCCGCGGCGCAGGCGTCCCGCCAAGGGGGCGTACGGAGAGGGGATCGAACAAGTGTGACGATTCAGCCACAACCCGGCAAAGCCGCGTGACACGGGAACATATGGGTGTGTTCCTAATGGTGAACCGAACAATCGGTCCATAAGGTATCAAACGCCGAACACCCAACGTAACTACACGAACACTGCCCGGCCAGGTTACGTACAGCGCCAAGATAGGTAGGGTCTTGAGTAGTCGTTCTCGACGGGGAAGGAGGTGACGGGGCGTGGCAGCTCGCGACGACGCTGAGGCTCGAGCCGCGCAGCGCGAACGGGAGGTCGCGGATCTCACAACACAGGTCTCCTTCCTGCAAGAGGAGATCACCGCGTTGCGCCGGAAGCTGGCCGAGTCTCCCCGGCAGGCCAGGGTCATCGAGGAGCGCCTCCACGAGGCGCAGGCTCAGGTGGCCGCCCTTACTAGCCAGAACGAGCGTTTGGTCTCCACCCTCAAGGAGGCCAGGGACCAGATCGTCGCCCTCAAGGAGGAGGTCGACCGGCTGGCACAGCCGCCGTCCGGATTCGGCGTCTTCCTCGAAGCCAGGGATGACGGCACGATCGAGGTGTTCACGGGCGGGCGCAAGCTCCGCGTGAACGTCAGTCCGGCGGTCGACGTCGACTCGCTCAAGCGTGGCCAGGAGGTCATGCTGAACGAGGCGCTCAACGTCGTCGAGGCCCTCGGCTACGAGGACGTCGGCGAGATCGTGATGCTCAAGGAGTTGCTGGAGAGCGGCGACCGCGCGCTCGTCATCTCGCACGCCGACGAGGAGCGGGTCGTCAAGCTCGCCCACTCGCTGCTCGACCAGCCGCTGCGGGCCGGTGACTCCCTTCTGCTCGAACCCCGTTCCAACTACGTCTACGAGCGCATCCCCAAGTCGGAGGTGGAGGAGCTCGTCCTCGAAGAGGTCCCCGACATCTCCTACGAGGAGATCGGCGGCCTCGGCCGGCAGATCGAGCAGATCAGGGACGCCATCGAGCTGCCCTACCTGCACGCCGATCTGTTCCGCGAGCACAAGCTCCGCCCGCCGAAGGGTGTGCTGCTGTACGGCCCGCCCGGCTGCGGCAAGACGCTCATCGCCAAGGCGGTGGCCAACTCCCTGGCCAAGCAGGTCGCGGAGAAGACGGGCCAGTCCGGCAAGAGCTTCTTCCTCAACATCAAGGGCCCCGAGCTTCTCAACAAGTACGTCGGCGAGACCGAGCGGCACATCCGCCTGGTCTTCCAGCGGGCGCGTGAGAAGGCCTCCGAGGGCACCCCGGTGATCGTGTTCTTCGACGAGATGGACTCGATCTTCCGCACCCGCGGCTCCGGTGTGTCCTCCGACGTCGAGAACACCATCGTTCCCCAGCTCCTTTCGGAGATCGACGGTGTCGAGGGCCTGGAGAACGTCATCGTCATCGGCGCCTCCAACCGCGAGGACATGATCGACCCGGCGATCCTGCGGCCCGGCCGCCTGGACGTCAAGATCAAGATCGAGCGGCCCGATGCCGAGGCGGCGAAGGACATCTTCTCGAAGTACCTCGTCAGCGACCTGCCGCTGCACCCGGACGATCTGGCCGAGCACGGCAGCAGCCGCGAGGGCACGATCGCCGCGATGATCCAGCGGGTCGTCGAGCGGATGTACGCCGAGAGCGAGGAGAACCGCTTCCTCGAGGTGACATACGCCAACGGTGACAAGGAAGTCCTCTACTTCAAGGACTTCAACTCCGGCGCCATGATCCAGAACATCGTGGACCGGGGCAAGAAGATGGCCATCAAGGAGTTCCTGGAGACCGGGCAGAAGGGTCTGCGGATCTCGCACCTGCTGGCCGCCTGCGTGGACGAGTTCTCCGAGAACGAGGACCTGCCCAACACCACCAACCCCGACGACTGGGCCCGCATCTCCGGCAAGAAGGGCGAGCGGATCGTCTACATCCGCACCCTCGTGCAGGGCAAGCAGGGCACCGAGGCCGGGCGGTCGATCGACACGGTCGCCAACACCGGTCAGTACCTGTAACACCCCGGCTCCGGCCGGACCGTCGCCATCGAGGAGCGGCGCGACCTGCGGGTCGCGCCGCTCCTCCGGCATTTCAGGCCCTTCCCGGCGCGGGAACGCGGGCAGGGCGGCGGCGGGCGGGGCAGAAGTGACCCTTGATAACGATCGTGATCAGAGGGAACCGAAACCCGGGCTGATCACGTCAAAGAAGGCATGATCTTTCTTGGCTCGCGCGGATGTCCGCTGTGGGGCAGCCTGTGAGACAGCCGGTAAGACGGCCCGTGCGACAGTCCGATCCGGTCTCGGCCGCGCCGGACAGGGGGCCGGAAATGGGGCCGGAAATGGGGCCGGACAGAGCCCTGGGCAGTGCCTCGGGCAGTGCCTTGGATAGGGCCCGGCCGCGGGGCGCCGCCGCGGCCGCCAAGGGCCGCCGCCTGGTCGAGCTCGACGTCCTGCGGTTCGTGGCCGCGTTCGCCGTCATGTCCTTCCATTTCATGGCGGCCAGCAAGTCGCTGTGGGACGAATACCCCACCAAGCTGTTCGAGCCGGTCGCCCGCCTGACCACGCTGGGCATCCTCGGGGTGGAGCTGTTCTTCCTCATCAGCGGGTTCGTCATCCTGATGAGCGTCTGGGGGCACACGGTCGGTGAGTTCGCCGTCTCCCGGGTGTCGCGGCTGTATCCGGCGTACTGGTTCGCCGTACTGATGATCTTCATCATGTACCGCTTCAGCGGGGTCGCGGGGTTCGACCCCAAGCTCAGCGACGGCGAGTATCTGCTCAACCTGACCATGTTCCAGGGGGCGTTCGGCGTGGGCCACGCCGGCGGCGTCTTCTGGTCCCTCTGGGTGGAGCTGCGGTTCTACGTGCTCATGGCGCTGTTCTCCCTCGTGGGGATCACGATGCGGCGCTGCCTGGTGTTCCTGGTGGCCTGGTGCGGCCTGGCGCTGCTGGCCGAGCTCACTCAGAACGAGACGCTCGTCTTCGTCTTCATGCCGCGGCAGGCGCCGTACTTCATCGCGGGCATGGCCTTCTTCCTGATCCACCGCTTCGGCGCGCGTTCCGGCGCGTTCGTCCCGTGGCTGCTGGTCGCCGCCGGCTACGGGATGTCCCTGTACGCCGCCATGGAGCGCGTGGGGGAGCGGGTGCGCCTGGTCGGCATCAAGCACTACCCGGCGCCGCCGGAGGCCGTCGTCGTCGCGATCACGGTCGTCTACCTCCTGATGGCCGCGGTCGCCCTCGGCTGGCTGCGGTGGGTGCGCTGGCGACGCCTCGTGACCCTGGGGGCCCTCACGTATCCCCTCTATCTCGTGCACCAGACGATCTCGGCCGTCGTGATCCCCGCATATCGAGATGTGGTGGACCCGTGGCCGCTGGCCGCGATCACGATGGCGGTCTCGATCGGGATCGCCTATCTGATCTACCGTTTGGTCGACAAACCCGGTCAGCGCTGGCTTCGTGCCAGGCTGGGGGCACTGCTCGACCGCTCGCGGCGGTCCCGTCCCCGGGGCGGCGGGGGTATCTCCCGGACTACGACGGCCATTCCGGCGCAAAGTCCCGAGGCATCTGTGCCGTAACTGTTCGGTAGCAGGGCATAGAGAAAGGGCTAGGCTCGGATATGACTACGACGGCCTGATACAGGCGGGGTGCGAATGACGGTTCGGCGGGTGATGGGCATCGAGACCGAGTACGGCATCGCCGTGCCTGGTCAACCGGGAGCGAACGCGATGGTGACCTCCTCACAGGTCGTCAACGCGTACCTGGCGGCGTCGGCCGCCCGGGCTCGCCGGGCCCGGTGGGACTTCGAGGAGGAGAACCCGCTCCGCGATGCCCGAGGGTTCGACCTGGCCCGTGAGGTGGCCGATCAGAGTCAGCTCACCGACGAGGACCTCGGGCTCGCCAACGTGATCCTGACCAACGGCGCGCGCCTCTACGTCGACCACGCGCACCCGGAATACTCCACGCCCGAGTGCACCAACCCCCGGGCCGCGGTGATCTGGGACAAGGCGGGCGAGCGGGTCATGTACGACGCCGCCGTGCGGGCGTCCTCCATGCCCGGCAACTCCCCCATCCAGCTCTACAAGAACAACACCGACGCCAAGGGCGCGTCGTACGGCTGCCACGAGAACTACCTCATGCGCCGCGCGACGCCGTTCGCCGACATCGTCAGGCACCTCACGCCGTTCTTCGTGTCGCGGCAGGTCGTCTGCGGCGCGGGCAAGGTCGGCATCGGCCAGGACTCGCGCGGCGAGGGCTTCCAGATCAGCCAGCGGGCCGACTTCTTCGAGGTCGAGGTCGGGCTGGAGACCACGCTCAAGCGGCCGATCATCAACACCCGGGACGAGCCGCACGCCGACCCGGAGAAGTACCGCCGCCTGCACGTGATCATCGGCGACGCCAACATGTCGGAAATTTCGACTTATTTGAAGCTGGGCACGACGGCGCTGGTCCTGGCGATGATCGAGGAGGGGTTCCTCACCATCGACCTGACCCCCGAGTCGCCGGTCGCGGCGCTGCGCGCGGTCTCCCACGACCCCACCTGCAAGTACGAGATCGCGCTGCGCAACGGGCGGAAGATGACCGCCGTGCAGCTGCAGATGGAATACCTGGAGCAGGCCCGCAAGTACGTCGAGGACCGCTTCGGCTCGGGAGTAGACGACCTCACCAAGGACGTGCTCAACCGCTGGGAGTCGGTGCTCACCCGGCTCGCGGAGGACCCGATGCAGTTGTCCCGGGAGCTCGACTGGGTCGCCAAGCTGGAGATCCTGGAGGGCTACCGCACCCGCGACAACCTGCCGTGGTCGCATCCGCGGCTGCAGCTGGTCGACCTGCAGTATTCCGACATCCGCCCCGACCGCGGCCTGTACAACCGGCTGGTCGCCAGGGGCCGCATGCAGCGCCTGGTGACCGACGAGGACATCGAGCGGGCGGTCGAGCTGCCGCCCACCGACACCCGGGCCTACTTCCGCGGCCGGTGCCTGCGGCAGTACAGCGAGTCGGTCGCCGCCGCGTCCTGGGACTCGGTCATCTTCGACATCCCGGGCCGCGAGTCGCTCCAGCGCGTGCCGACCCTGGAGCCGCTGCGCGGCACCAAGGCGCACGTGGGCGACCTGCTCGACCGGTGCCGTACGGCCGCCGACCTCGTCGCCGCCCTCACCGGGGAGAGCTGACCGGGGCGCCGGGGCCCGGCGGCGGCCGGTGCGGGCCGTACGGCAGGGCGCCGCGATCGGCGGCGGCCGGTGTCTCCCGTCAGTCGTCGTGCCGGGTGATCCGGGGGACCGGGACACCGCCGGAGCAGCGCACCTCCACCTCAAGCCGGGCCTCGTCCGACTCGAACCTCACCCGCGCGCGGTCGTCCGGCCCCGGGTCGACGTCGTCCACCTCGAAGCCCTGGGCCGGCGTCCACGACTGGAGCCGGACCAGCTCGCCGTCGCATCGGGCGATCACGCTGCCCGCGTCCGTGGAGACGAGCCTGCGCCCGGGCGCGACGCCCGGCGTCCGTGCGCCCGAAGGGCCCGCCGAGGCTTCATCGGAGGGGACGGCGGGGGAGAGCGCGCCCGGGGTGCCGCTCGGTGTATCGCCCGGGGCGTCCTCGGCGAGCGGCGTTTCCAGGGCGAGCGGCGTCTCCAGGGCAGGCCGGGCGTCCTGGGTGAGCGGGGTGTCCTGGGTGAGCGGGGTGTCCTGGGCAGACCGGGTGTCCTGGGCGAGCGGCGTCTCCCGGGCGAGCGCGAGGCTGATGTCCTCGTCCGTCATCAGCCGCTCCGCCGGGCCGGTGAGCGGCCGGCCGAGCAGGCCGAGCACGGCGACGCCCGTACCGGTGGCGAGGGCCGCGGCCAGCAGCCACCCGGCGACGGCGAGTGCGAGACGGCTGTTCACGCCGTCACTCTCCCACTCCGAACGCTAAGGGAATGCTAAGGCCCGGATAACGGACTTATGCCGCTTCCATCGGGCGGCTACCGTAACGGTCAAATGCCAAGCGTGCTGCTCATCGAAGACGACGCCCCCATCCGCACCTCCCTCACCCGGAGCCTGCGCGACCGCGGGCACGCCGTCTCCTCCGCCTCCACCGCCCTCGACGGCCTGCGCTCGGCCGTCGAGGACCGTCCCGACCTCATCGTGCTCGACCTCGGCCTGCCCGACATGGACGGCGCCGACCTGCTGCGCATGCTCCGCGCGGTGAGCCGCGTGCCGGTCATCGTCGCCACCGCCAGGGACGGGGAGGCCGACATGGTCCGTCTGCTCGACGCCGGCGCCGACGATTACGTGATCAAGCCCTACAGCGCCGCGCAGCTCGACGCGCGCATCCGCGCCGTGCTGCGCCGGATCGACACCGGGCGTACGGACACCTCTCTGACGGTGGGGACGCTGCGGGTCGACCCGGGCGCCAGGGAGGCGACGCTCGACGGGGCGGTGCTGGACCTGACGCCGCGGGAGTTCGACCTGCTGCACTATCTGGCGGCACGGGCCGGGCAGGTCGTCACCAAGCGCGAGCTGCTCACCGAGGTCTGGCGCATCCCCTATGGGGGCACCGACAAGACGGTCGACGTCCACCTGTCGTGGCTGCGCCGCAAGCTCGGCGAGACCGCGCAGCAGCCGCGTTATCTCCAGACCGTCCGCGGGGTGGGCGTGCGCCTGACCGCGCCGCCCTCGCCCGCGGAATGAGCCGATGAGGCGCTGGCTCGCGGCCCTCGTCGCGGCGACCACGTCGCTGGTCCTGGTGTCGCTGTTGGTGCCGCTGGCGTTGCTCGTGCGGTCGGTGGCGCACAGCGAGGCCGTCGACTCCGCCACGCGGGCCGCCGAGTCCGTCGCCGTGGCCGTGGGCGCGGTGGACGAGGAGACGCTGCGGCTGACCGCCGAGCAGGCGGGCGCGTCGAGCGGACACCCCGTCACGGTCTTCCTCGCGGACGGCCGCGTGCTCGGGGCACAGGCGGCCCGCACCCGCGCCGTCGACCTCGCCGCACGCGGCCGGAGCCTGACCGCGGCCGTGCCGGGCGGCAGGGAGATCCTCATGGCGGTGCAGGGGGCGCCGGGCGGCACCGCCGTCGTCCGCGCGTTCCTCTCCGACGACGACCTCGACCGAGGCGTCCACCGGACCTGGCTCGCTCTGCTGGTCCTCGGGGTCGCCCTGGTCGGGCTCGGCATCGTGGTCGCCGACCGGCTCGCACGCGCGGTCGTCCGGCCCACCACGGCTCTCGCCCAGGTCTCCCACCGCCTCGCGAAGGGCGACCTGACCGCCAGGGCGACCCCGCAGGGCCCACCCGAGGTCCGTACGGCGGGGCTGGCACTCAACCACCTCGCGGGACGCATCTCCGACCTGCTCGCCGAGGAGCGCGAGATGGTGGCGGACCTCTCCCACCGGCTGCGCACCCCGCTGACCGGCCTGCGGCTCGAAGCGGAGTCGCTGGCCGATCCCGGCGAGGCGGCCAGGATGGAGGCCCGCGTGGACGCGCTGGAGCGCGCGGTCACCGCCGTCATCAACGACGTGCGGCGGCGGTCGCGGGAACGGGCCTCCTGCGACGCCGTCGCCGTGGTGCGCGACCGGGTGGAGTTCTGGTCGGTGCTGGCGGAGGACCAGTCGAGAACCGTCACGCTCGACCTCGCGCCCGGCCCGCTGCCGGTGGCGGTCGCGGCCGAGGACCTGGCCGACTGCGTCGACGCCCTCCTCGGCAACGTCTTCGCGCACACCCCCGACGGGACGTCCTTCCGCGTGCTCCTGGCCCCCGGGCCGGACGACGCCGCGGCCCTGACGGTCTCGGACGCCGGCCCCGGCTTCGGCCCCGGCGGGCCGCCGCGACGCGGGGAGAGCGGCGCGGGCTCGACCGGGCTCGGGCTCGACATCGCCCGCCGCGCGGCCGAGGAGTCGGGCGGCTCCCTGACCGTCGGCCGGTCGGACCTCGGCGGCGCCGAGGTGCGCCTGCTCCTGGGCTCGGCGCGTGGCGACTCGGATCGGCGCTGACACAGGGATTCCGGCGGTGCGAGGATGAGGCAGCGATGCTTTAGGGATCGCTTAGCGCGGCCCTAACATGATCGCTGCGAGCCTCGACGCATGAGACACACAACGAAGATCGCTCTCGCCGCCGCCGTCACCGTCACCGCCCTGGCCGCAGGGGGCACCGCCGTCGCCGTCGCCGCGCCCGCACCGCTCTCCTCGGCCGCCTCGGCCTCCCTCTCCTCCGCCGCCCTCTCCCGGGCCTCCGTCGCCAAGGCTTCCGCCTCCACGGCCGCGATCACCTGGCGCCAGGCGGTCGCGATCGCGAAGAAGCGGGTGCCCGGCGCGCGGGTCACCGAGGTCGAACGCGAGTGGGAGCACGGCTACCGCACCTGGAAGGTCGAGCTGCGCAAGGGCCACACGGAGTATGACGTCTACGTCGCGATCGCGACCGGACGGATCATCAAGTTCCGCGTCGACCACGACGACTGATCTCGGGCCGGGAACACGCGGCTCCCCTGGCCACCCACACGGGGAGCCGCCCGGCCTCGTCGGGCCTTGCGGCCGGGGGCCTTCCGGGGGCCACGAGTGGCTCCGGGAGCTATGGGCCAGGGGCTACCGGGGGCTTCTGAGGCTGTGATGCGGGGGCGGCCGGGGCTATGGGGCCAGTAGCTACCACGGGTTATTCGGGGCTACCGGAGCTACGGAGGCCAGCCGGGACTACCGGAGCCCGCGAGGGCTACCGGGAGCTACGGAGGCTGGCCAGAGGCCTTCGGTGGCTACGGGAGACGCGGAGGCCAGGGCAGGCTGGGCCCGGTCGTGGGAAGGGGCCAGTGGGAATGGTCCCGGCGACGCGCCTCCACGTCGTAGAAGCGCCCGGTCGTGAGCTCTCCCGGCACCATCCGCTCCCGTGGCGTCGGGACTTCCCGGGGCGTCGGGACTTCCCGGGGCATTGGGAACTCCCGAGGCACGGGGAGTTCCCGGGACACGGCGAACTCTCGGGGCACCGCGAGTTCGCGGGGCGCTGTCAGTTCACGGGGTGCCGGCGGCCGCGCGTGGCCGGAGGAACGGCCGTGCTGGTGCGCCCCGCCCGGTCTGGGCGCCGTGCCGGACGCCGCGTACGGGGCCGCGTAAGGCACGGCGCCGGCCGCGCCGAGGCTCGGCAGCTCTCCGGCCGTCCGGCCGGGCGCCGCCGCCGGGATGCCCTGCCGCCGCAACACGTCCACCAGCACGCGCATCGCCTCGTCGATGGTGAGCCGTTCTTCCGGGTCGTGCCGCAGCAACCCCTCGATCAGCGGTCGCAGCGGGCCCGCCCGGTGCGGCGGCTCCGGCTGGCGGCCCAGCAGCGCCGCGGCCGGCAACGGCTGCGCGGCCGGATACGGCGGCCGCCCCTCCACTCCGCAGTACAACGTGGCGCCGAACGACCACAGGTCGGCGGCGGGGGCCAGGCCCTTCCCGCGCAGCCGCTCGGGGGCCAGATAGGCGCCGGACCGCCCCACGGGCACGGTCGTCGACCCGCCCGCGTCCCGGTCGAACGCGGCGATGCCGAAGTCGGTCAGCACCACCCGGTCCTCGGTCAGCACGACGTTGGCGGGCCGGATGTCCCCGTGGACGACGCCCATCGAATGCGCGTGCCGTACGCCCGACAGGAGCTGGAAGCCCACCCAGGCGGCCCAGTGGACCGGCAGCCGGCCGAGGTGGCGGACGGTGTCGCTCAGGGTGACGCCCTGCAGGAGCTCCGTCACGATCCAGAGCCGGCCCTTGTCTTCGAGCAGGTCGTGCACGGTGATGACGGCCGGATGGCTGAGCCGGGCCGCCGAGCGGGCCTCCCGCAGCGCCTGCCGGCGGGCGGCCTGCAGATCGGCCACGTCCACCCGGTAAGGCGGCTGCACTTCCTTGATCGCGACATCACGCTTGAGACGGAGATCGTGCGCCTGCCACATGATCCCGCCGCCGTCGCGCCGGAAGGGCGTCAGCAGCTTGTACCGATCCGCCAGCAGTTGCCGTGCGTGCGATGCCATCGACCACCCGTACGCTAGGTCGTGCCGTGATCCATCAATTGTCGTCCCGCACACGGTAGCGCTGCGCCGAAAGGCGGCCACGAAGAGTGTGAGGTCGATAACGATCCGGTCTAACGAAGGCGCTGTCCGATGCCCTGTGCGTCCGCGGCGGGGCCGGATCCCCGGGCGTTTGCCTTCCCGGCGCTCAGCGGGTTGTCTGGCCAGAGCGGCCGGGCCGAAGATCGCACGCTCTTTCGCGCGCATTGTCGGTCGGTTCGGGGAAGATATGGGGAGAGGCGTCCCCCCGAGCAGCGGAGGTGTCAGGGATGGCGACCAAGGAGACCGGCGGCCAGAAGCAGACCGGACGGCAGGAGAACGAAGTCGAAGAAGTCGAGGCGCAGGCGTCCCCGGACGTCCAGGAGCGCCACGAGAAGCTCACCGACGACGTCGACGCGATCCTGGACGAGATCGACGAGGTGCTCGAGGAGAACGCGGAGGAGTTCGTCCGTTCCTACGTGCAGAAGGGCGGGCAGTAACCCGTCGGGCAGCGTCCGGGCCGGTGGCGGCCACGCCGGGAGACCGTCTCCCGGCAGGGCCGCCGTCGGACCCGGAGACTCCCGCCGGACGCGCCCTCGGCGACCAGACGGCAGCCGATCAGGCACGGGCGAGCGCACGCAAGACGCGCGGACGACGACGCGCGGGCCGCGGGCTCTGTGCGGGGCCTGTACGGCGGCTCTGCGCGGCGGCCTTATCCGGGTGCCCTGTCCGGGTGCCTTGTCCGGGTGCCCTGTCTGGCTCCTCTGCCGGGTTGCTCCGTGTGGAGGCCGAGCGAGTGGGCCCTGCGCGATGGGCCTGTGCGAGTTCTCTGTCCAGGTCTCAGTACAGGTCTCGTGCGGGAACCCGGGCGGCCGGGCGTCAGGCTCCGTCGAGATGACCGAAATGATCGAAATGACCAAGATGAACGGTCGCGATCTCGAAGGGCCTCAGCGGGACGCGCACCGTCCGCCAGGACCCCGAGGAGTCCGGGGACCCCGACGAACCCAGAGATCCCGCCCGTCCCGAGAGTCCCGGTGCGTCCGCCCCACCGTCGCCTGACAGCTCACCGGGTAGCACCCCGCGCGGAACCACCCCGTCCGCAACCACTCCATCCAGAATCACGTCGCCGGAAACCACCCCGTCCCTGACCACTCCATCCAGACCTACGCCGCCGGAGACCAGCCATTCCGGCACCGCTCCGTTCGGAACCACCTCGTCGCGAGACACCTCCAGAGGGCTCAGGGGAGAGCCCAGCACGTCGGCCGTCCAGGCCGCGGTGAAATCTCCCCGGACGACCGCCTCGGTGGCCGTGGGATGCTCGGCCACCAGGCGGACCTCCAGCCGTCCGCCCCGCTCGCGCAGAGCGGCCATCACGACACCGTCCCCGCTGATCGCGACGCGGCCACCTCCTCGCCGGCCCTCCACGCTGATGGCGGCATGACCGCCTTGGTCCAGGCCGTCGCCGCTGATCGCGGCATGACCGCCTCGGTCCAGGCCGTCGCCGCTGATCGCGACGCGTCCGCCTTCGGGCGGGCCGTCCTCATCCGCGTCCCACGCCGTGCCGCTGTCCGCCGCCTCGGCTGCGTCTGCCGCCCCGCTCGCGTCCGCGGCCTCGGCGGCGCTCTCCCTTCCGGCCGCGTCTGTCTGCTCGGCGGGGGCGGCGCCTGGTACGGCGAGCAGGTCGTGGCGGAACTCCTCGGCGAGCCTCGGCAGCCCGGCCTCGTGCCACTCTCCCGCGTACGGCAGGACGGCGAAGCGCACGGTCAGCGGCCCCTGGCACTGGGCGGCCGGGGTGGGCACCTCGGGCCCGGCGGGCTCGTCGCGGTAGGGGTTGCGGTTCCTGGAAAGGTAGCCGACGGACCGCACGAGCGTCAGCGCCAGCTCGGCCCCGTCCCCGCCGGCTTCATGCCTGCCGATCTCGCCCCCGCTTTTCTCGTCCGTGACGATCTCATACTCGGTGACGTGGTCGAGGAGCACGGCCAGGCCCCCGGCGGCGGCGAACGACTCGGCGGGGAAGGTCGGGATCGGCCGCTCGCCGCCCCCGCCTTCGGCCATCAGGCCGCGCCGCACCACGGCGAACTGTCCCTCGGCGTACGACCCGTCCGCCGCGCGGGGCAGCGGTGCGTGCCAGCGGACGCGGTGGTCGCGGCAGCGCACGTCCATGGTGATCTCGCACCGTGCGAACGGCTCGCCCGCCCTGAGCTCCACCCGGGTCGTGACGGCCGTGGGCACGGTCTCGGAGCCGTCGGTGTCGCCGCCGAGGCCGGTCGGCCAGTCGTACACCCGAGTGATCTCGTACGCGCCGGTCAGCGGGCCCGAGCAGATCTCCTCGACGTCGACGCGGGAGGGCCGGTCGGTGAGCCGGTCGTGCGGCGGGGGCGCGTGGTTGTAGGTGTCCCCGGCGTCCCCGCCGTGGACGATCCGCCCGACGCCGTGGACCTCGGTGCCGTCCGCGCCGCGCAGCGAGAGCGTCCCGTCGTCGGCCACGCGCACCCGCAGCAGCCCGTTGTCCAGCACCGGCTCGAACCCGTACGCGTCGGTACGCAGGGCGTACGGGACCGGGGCGGGCGGCCGGGGCTCGGGCGGACGGGTGGTGAGGACGGCACGGCCGAGCGGCGGCACGGTGACCAGCGCCGCCACGGTGACCACGGGCTCGGCCACCGTGCGGACGATCCACGGCCCCGGACCGGCCGACACGACGGCCCCGCGCAGGTCCTCGTAGGCGTACGCGCCGGAGGCGTGCCGGCTCACGGTGACGGTGAACACGCCGTCCCCGGCGTGCCAGGAGACGATCTCGTGGCCGTACAGCTCCCGCTCGTGGACGCGCCCGAGGAGCCGGGAGAGGTCGTCCATGACGGTCTCGTCGAGCAGCGTGGCGGCGTGTTCGAGCCGCTGCGCGGGGACGGGCAGGCCCGAGGCGTCCACCAGGGACGCGCGGTCCTCCGGCAGGTCGGCGAGCACCAGGCCGGTCCGTTCGAACGGGGACGGGTTGACGACCACGAGCGCGCCCTTGGGCGCGGCCTCGGCGAGGGACGCCGCGACCAGGTCCACGACCGCCTGGGCGGTCTGCCCGGCCTCGGCGATCCGCGCGGCGACCTGCTGGGCGGTCTCGTCCGAGCCGCACCCCGTGACGGAGTCGTGCCCGCTGCAGGCGATCACCGACCGCCAGGCCATGTCGATGAGGCGTCCGCAGGCGGAGTCGCCGGGGAGCCACAGCGCCGACAGCGGTTCCGCGTAGCGGGTGAGCAGCCGCTCGGCCCGCGCCATGGCCTGCTTGATCGGCACCCGGGCCGAGATCACGCCGGGCAGGATGTTGGCCCGCGCGTGCGAGCGCAGCTCGCCCACGACCCGCGGCACCTCCCCACCTGCTGGAACGCCGTCCGGAACCCCGTCCGGAACGCCGTCCGGAACGCCGTCAGGAACGCCGGCCGAATCTCCGGCCAGGGCCTCGGCGAGGGTGGCGACGCGGAGCCCGGACGCGGTGACCTCGCGGGCCGGGGCCGAGTGGTCCGCGCCGTACATCGCGACCAGGGTGCCGCCGGACGACCAGCCCTCCGCCGTCGAGACGAAGGCCGCCACGCGGTCGGGCATCTCCTCGGCCGGGCCGGTGAACAGGCCGAAGGCGTTGCCATAGCCGCCGGGCAGATACGTGGTCCTCACCGTGGTGCCGTCCGCGCCGGTCCAGTCGAACACGTCGCGGTCCACGTGCGCGGGCACGCCGCGCCACAGGCACGCCCGGCGCAGCCCCGCCAGCGCCAGCATCTGCGGCATCTGGGCGCCGTGGCCGAACTGGTCGGGCAGATAACCCACGGGCATGGCGCCGCCGAGCGCGGCGGCGCCCCGCATGCCGTACTCCAGGTTGCGCAGCAGCGTCTCGCCGGAGCACAGGAACTCGTCGGCGAGGATCAGCCAGGGCCCCACGGCCAGCCGTCCCTCGGCGACGAAGCGGGCGACGTCGCCGCGCCGGGCGGGCCGGATCTCCAGGTAGTCCTCGATCGCCGCGAGCTGGCCGTCCATCGTGAACCGGTAGGCGGGGTCGGCGGCCATGGCGTCGAGGACCTCGTCGAGCACCCGCACCAGCCCGACCCGGAACCGCTGGAAGGGCAGATACCACTCCCGGTCCCAGTGGGTGTGCGGGACCACCACGATCCTGTCGCTATCTGCTGAGGCTCGCCTTGGCGTGACCGCTGGCTCCACTCCCGCCCTCCTCGGCGTCGCTGCTGACGGCCCCGGCGGTCGCCTCCCGCGGGGCGCCGGTGACCTCCTGGGCGCACTCCCCGCCGATGGGGATGCCCGCCCACCGCGCGTACCGGTGCACGATCCGCTGCGCCGTGACGATATCTTCCAAAGCGCCGTCGAGTCCGGTGAGCGGCGGTTCCTCCAGGGTGACGAAGCGGTAGAAGGCGCGCAGCTGGCGTTCGAAGGCCTCGGCGACGTCCTCGTTGACGACCGTCCGCTCGGTGGTGCCGACCCGGCAGGTGATGGTCAGCCGGGTGGGCGTGTTCAGCAGGTACGGAGAAGGGAAGCGCAGCTCCATCGACCCGTGCTCGTGGTGCAGCGCCATGGTCTCGTGGTAGGCGGGGTAGCTCGGCAGGTAGTGCCACCGGATGCCGTACCTGCCGGAGCATTCGCCGCCGAGCGTGCCGCTCACCTCCAGGGACGGCGGGAACGCCTCCACCGGCCACACGGCCACGTGGTCCACCGTGTCGGGTGAGCCGGTGAACAGCCGCATGAGCGACAGTTCATGGCACACGCTGCTGAGCAGCACCTCGGCGTACAGCCGCCGCAGCCGCTCCGACGAGGTGCCGAGCGCGGCGGTCAGCGCCCGCTCGTCGGCCTCCGCGTAGGGGGCCAGCCGTTC
Source organism: Microbispora sp. CL1-1 (assembly GCF_012034195.1). Classification (NCBI taxonomy): domain Bacteria; kingdom Bacillati; phylum Actinomycetota; class Actinomycetes; order Streptosporangiales; family Streptosporangiaceae; genus Microbispora; species Microbispora sp. CL1-1. Next base: position 63,654 of record NZ_JAATEK010000008.1, on the reverse strand, counting down.
GGGCGCGGGATGGCCGGGCCGCACCCGGGCGAACAGCAGCTGCGACTCCTCCGACGGGTGCAGCACGGTGGCGTCCAGGTGGCGGACGACCTGCGGCCCGCCGGCCTCGTGCAGCGCTTCGAGCAGCCGCTGGGAGGCGGGGTCGTACTGCTTCATGTAACCGGCCATCAGCCGTTCGCCGGAAAAGCCGCTCAGCTCGGCCCGGCTGTAGGCGAGGGGCTTCTCGCACAGCACCCACAGGCCGCGTTCGAGGGCGGCCCGCACCAGCAGCCCGTGGGAGCCGGGGGTGAGCACGATCAGCGCGTCGAACCCGCCCCTGTCGAGCATCGCCAGCGGGTCGTCGTACGCCGGGACGCCCGCCTCCCTGCCGATCGTCTCCGCGTGCCCGCGGTCGAGGTCGCACACGGCCGCGACCCGGAACAGGTCGCGCCGCCGTGCCAGCAGGGGCAGGTAGACGACCTGCGCGGCGACGCCCAGACCGGCGATTCCCACCTTCACCGTCTCCACGTCCTCACCCTCCTCCGCTCGGCGACCTGACCTGCACCTCCCCATCGGCGGCGGGGCGCAACCCCCGTCATGTGCAGACGGCGACCACCTCGTTGGCGGGCGTCTCCAGCCGGTGCACCCCGGGGCCGGCGGGCAGGAGGACGAGGTCCCCCCGCACCATCCGCCGGGTCCGCGGCCCCCACAGCACCAGGCCGTCGGCGTCCACGGCGAGGAACTCGTCCTCCAGCCGCAGCAGCAGCGGCGCGCCGGGGGAGACCGACACCGCCGTCCGGCCCTCCGCCACGGCCCGCACGATCGCTCCGGCCGCCTCCGGGCCGCGCCCGTCGCCCTCGGCGAGCACCCAGGTGGTCGGCGCGCCGGGAGGGTGACCCTCCTCGGGCCGGTGGTAGTCGCCGCCGCCGACCACCACGAGGTCGCCGGCCGGGTCTCCGCCCGGATCGCCCGCCCACGCCTGCGCCCAGGCCAGCGGCGCGCCCCAGGTGCGGTCCCACCAGCTCCAGTGCCACAGCTCGACGACCCGTGGCCGGTCGGTCATCGGGTGCCGCCAGGCGCAGTCGGCCGCCACCGGGTGGTTGACCGACAGCACCCCGCCCCGGTCGCGCACGGCCTTCGCCCACTCGTCAGGTGGCTGCCGGAAGTCGATCCAGCCGACGTCCCCGAGCGCGTTCGCGTGCCCGAGATCGGTGGTCACCTCCTGCCCCGGCACGAGCACGACACCGGCCGGCGCCGCGGCCGCGGCCAGCTCCATGTGGTGACTGACGGTGTTGTGGTCGGTCACCGCGAGGAAGTCCAGCCCGGCCGCGGACGCCACGCAGGCCAGCTCGAAGACGCTCAGCGCGCCGTCCGAGTGGTCTGTGTGCGCGTGCAGGTCCCCGGCGAGCCAGCGGTATCCGGGCGGCGACGGCAGGCGGCGCCGTACGGCGGCGGGCTCGGGCGGGACGGGCCCCGGCACGCGGGAGAAGCGGGCGCGGCGCCGGCGCGGCCGCGCGGGTGGCCGCACGTGCCTGATCACCCGGATCTCGTACGGCAGGCCGCCGAGGGGCACCCGGTGCAGCCCGACGAGCACCCGCCACACCCCCGGCTCGATCTCGCCGGGCAGATAGCCGGGGGTGGCCCAGGAGGGGGTGATGGTGTATTCGGAACGCGCGCCGCCCGACCAGCCGCGAAACCCGGCGGGCCCGGCGCAGCCGAGGTCGAGCACGCCGGCCGACCGGTCGTAGGACAGGCGCACCGTGAGGGCGGCCGTGCCGGGCCGCACCTCGACCGGCACCTCCGCCACCGGCCCGGCCAGCCGGTCGTCCAGCGTCCACGTCCCGTTGATCGCGGCCCTGGTCGTCACGCGTCACCCACCAGGGCGTCGTCGCGGTAGAGCAGCGCCCGGCCGGGGCGGGGCACCGCCCAGGCGGCCGCCCCCGGCGGGGGTTCGGCGCCCTCGGGGACCACCACCTGCAGCAGATGGCCGGTGCACTCCAGCGTGACGAGATGGGCCGTGCCGAGGTTCTCCACCACCGCCACCTTCCCCCGGAACGCCCCCTTCTCCCCGGGCTCCCGGGTGGTCAGTTCGGCGTATTCGGGCCGCAGGCCGTACAGGATCTCGCCGTCGGGGACACCGTCCGGCAGGGGGAGCTCGGCCTCGCCCACCCGCAGCACGCCGTCCTCCGCGACGCCGGGCAGCAGGTTCATCGGCGTGGACCCGATGAAGGAGGCCACGAACGTGGTGGCCGGCCGCCGGAACACCTCGGACGGCGTGCCGAGCTGGCTGATCCGCCCGGCCGACATGACGGCGATGCGGTCGGCCAGCGCGAGCGCCTCGCTCTGGTCGTGCGTGACGAAGACCGTGGTCACCCCCAGCTCGCGTTGCAGGCGCTTGAGGAACGTGCGGGCCTCCAGGCGCAGCCGCGCGTCCAGGTTCGACAGCGGCTCGTCGAACAGGAACGCCTTCGGACGGCAGGCGACCGCGCGGGCGAGCGCCACCCGCTGCTGCTGGCCGCCGGACAACTGGGCGGGCCTGCGGTCCAGCAGTTCCGACAGGCTGAGCCGGGACGCCGTCTCGGCGGCCTTCGCCACGCGCTCGGCCCGCGGGACCTTCTTGATCCGCAGCGGATAGGCGATGTTGGCGGTCACGTCCATGTGCGGGAACAGCGCGTAGTCCTGGAAGACCATCGCGACGTCCCGCCGTCCGGGCGGCGACCCCGTCACGTCGACGCCGCCGATCTCGATCCGCCCCGAGGTGGGGGTCTCGAGGCCGGCGATCGTCCGCAGCAGCGTCGTCTTGCCGCAGCCCGACGGGCCGAGCAGCGCGAAGAACTCGCCGTCGCCGATCTCCAGGTCGAGCGCGTCGATCGCCCGCACCCCGCCGGGAAACTCCTTGGTCAGGCCGCGCAACGCGATCAACGCTTGATCCCTCCGTGGAAGCGGAAGCCGTATCTCCGGCTGACGAACACGTACATCACCACCACCGGCAGCGAGTAGAGCAGCGAGAACGCCGAGATCACGTCGAGGCGCGGCGCTCCGCCCTCGGTGTAGAGCGTGTAGAGGATGACCGCGCCGGGGGCCTTGTCCGGGTCGCGCAGCAGGATGAACGGCTGCAGGAAGCTGCCCCAGACGTTGGCGACCGTCCAGACCGCGATCGTCGCGAGGCCGGGCCGCACCAGCGGGATCACGACGTGCCGCAGCACCTGCCCCGCCGACGCGCCGAACACCCGCGCCGACTCCTCGTACGACGTGGGCGTGGCGTCCATGAAGTCCTTCAGGATGAAGATCGCGGCGGGCAGCAGGCCGCCCGACAGCGTGAGCACGACGCCGAGGTGGGTGTCGATCAGGTTCAGCCGGGTCGCCAGCTCGAACAGCGGCACCATCGCCGCCGTCCCGGTCACCACCGACGACAGGAGCAGCAGCACGTAGAGCAGCGCGTCGCGGCCGGGCACCCGCGCCCGCGACAGCGCGTACGCCGCCAGCGCGGCCAGCGTCACGACCAGGGCCGCGCTGCCGCACGCCTGGATCAGCGAGTTGCGCAGCGAGCCCAGCGCGTACGGGTTGTCCAGCAGTGCCCGGAAGTTCGCCAGCGTGAACTCCGGCACCGATGTCGTGATCGTCGGGTGTGCGTCGAACGGCGCCGATGCGAGCCACAGCAGCGGCAGCGCGAAGAAGCCCAGCACCAGGGCGAGGAACACGGCCCGCCCGATGGTCCCCAGCGCGTGGCGCACCGGCGTCACGACGGCCGCACCTCCCCCCGGGACCGCAGCAGGCGCAGGTAGGCGAACGCCAGCACCAGGTTGACCACGAGGACCAGGAAGGACACCGCCGCGCCGAAGCCGAGCCTGCCGCCGCTCATCGCGACGTTGTAGATGTAGACGGGCAGGATCTCCGACCGCCCCTCGGGGCCTCCGGCGGTGAGCTGGAAGGCCGTGAAGTCGTTGAACGTCCACAGTGTGATCAGCAGCAGGTTCGTCAGCACATGGCCCTTGATGTGCGGGAAGACCACGTCCCTGAGCTGCTGGAGCGTCGAGGCCCCCGCGAGCCTGGCGGTCTCCAGGTGCGACGGCGGCACGTTCTCCAGGGCGGCGCCGTACAGCATCATCGAGAACGCCGTGCCGCGCCAGACGTTGAACACGATGATCGACATCATGGGGTGGTCGAGCAGCCAGGCGAAGCCGGGCGTGCGCAGGATCGCGTTCAGCGTGCCGCCGTCGCGGTCGAGCAGCGCGATCCACAGGAACGCGACGACCGACGACGGCAGGATCCACGCCAGCAGCACCAGCCCCTCGGTGACGCTCTTCAGCGGCCCGCGCCGGTCGCGCAGCACCCACGCGATCGCGAACCCGAGCACCGCCTGCCCGAGCACGGCCGAGCCGAGCACGAACTGCACGGTGAGCCACAGCGACGTGCGGAACCGCTCGTCGCCCAGCGCCTCGGCGTAGTTGGCCGCCCCCACCACCTGCGGATCGGCCGCCGCCAGGCCCGTGAGCCGATAGTCGGTGAGGCCCAGATAGACGGTCCACAGCGCGGGGAAGACCAGGAACACCCCGATCAGCACCAGCGCCGGCACCACGAACCCCAGGCTGTGCTTCCCGCTCACCATCGGGGCGCTCACTTCCGCCCGGTCGTGCCGGAGGCGCGCCATGTCACCCCCTCGCCGCCGCTTGGCCGCCTCGTTCCCGCGCGTCTCCCCGGTCCGGGCCGGCGGCCCGGCGTGCCGGGCTCAGCTCGCGACATTGGCGGGGCCGCCGACGAGGGACTCGACCTTGCGTTGGTAGGCGGCGGCCGCCTCGTCCACGCTCGTGCCCGACACGACCGCGGCCGTGGCCTCCTGCAGGGCGACCGACACCTGCGGGTAGACGGCCAGCGGCGGCCGGTACGCCGTGAGGGGCAGCACCTCGTCGGAGACGAACTTCAGCATCGGGTCGGCCCCCAGCACCGCGTCGTTCACGTCCGTGCGCGACGTGATCCGGGCGGCCCCGGCGAGCTGCGACGTGGTGGCCTCGGCCGAGTGCATGAACGACAGCAGTTCCCAGGCCAGCTTCGGGTTCTTCGCGTTGGGGTTGAGCACCCGTACGGCGCCGCCCGACATGCTGACGAAGTCCTGGCCCCGGATGCCGGCGCCGGGACGCTGGGCGGGGATCAGGGCGTAGCCGACGACCGAGTCGCGGTCCTTCATCGGGGCGACCCCGGCCTTGGGCTCGATGACCGACCGCCAGAAGTAGTCGCCCTCCGCCAGGATCGCGATCCTGCCCTCGGCGAACTGGGCGAACGACTTGTCCCGCCCGCGCGCCTCCTGCTGCAGCCTGGGGTCGCCGAGGCCGCCGGAGTAGACCTGCCGGTAGAAGCCGAGCACGTCCTTGAGCGCCCGGGAGGCGCCGGTCCACTTGCCGTCGGCGTAGATCTCCGCCCCCGCGCCCGCCAGCAGCGGCAGCGCGCCCTGCATGGTCGTCGCCTCGCCCATGGCGGTGCCCGCGTTGATCTGGATCGGGACGGGGACGCCTGCCTTCTTGAGCGCCGCGCCGGCGTCGAGGATCTCCTGCCAGCTCCGCGGCCGCCAGGGGTCGGGCAGGCCGGCCTTCCGGAACAGGGCCTTGTTGTAGAACAGCACCCGCCCGTCGGTGCCCTGCGGCAGGCCGTACCTCTTGCCCTCGAACGTGCCGAGGCCCTGCACGGCCTGCGGGATGCGGCTCCAGCCCTCCCAGGAGTCCGCCTCGGGACCGGCGACCTCGGCGAGCGGCTTGATGTACCCGGCCTGGGCGAACTCGCCCACCCAGATGCCGTCGAGGTCGATGACGTCGGCGCCCGCCCGCGACTTGAGGTCGAGGGCGATCTTGGTCTTGTACTGCTCGTCGTCCACGCCGCTCGGCTGGAACACCACACGGACGTCGCGGCCCTTGGCCTTCTGCGCGGCCTCGAACCGGGGGATGACCCACTCGGCCGTCCAGTCGGCGGTCTCGGCGTTCTTGCCGCCGGAGATCGAGTTGGAGGTGATGGTCAGGGTGACGCCCTCGCCCGCGGAGCCGCCGTCATCGCCGGAGCCGGTGCCGCAGGCGCCCAGGGTCAGCAGGGCCACCGCCGCCACCGCGAGTGCAGGTCTCATGATCGACCTCCCCGTAAGTCCTGATGTACGGACAAATCGACCCTCGCACGCGATTACCAACACGTAAAGAAACGGTTTGGTGAACGAGTAAGGGACGCGCGCCCGGCCTCTTGTGGGATGTCTGGTTCGCGCTGAGCTGATCGGGAAGAGTGCAACCAATGCTGAGACCTGAGTATGGTCGGGCGTAACAACGCACGCTTGGAGGGAGTCGCGTGGCATCTCAGCCAGCCTGGATGAACAGCCTCTTCACATATACGGGATCGTCGTCGTTCTCGGAGTTCCTAGGCGTGCACGCGCCGAACCTGCTGCCCGCCCGCAACGAGTCGCTGGCGGCGCCGGTGGGCGACGAGATCCCGCACGCGACCACCATCGTCGCGGCGACCTGCGCCGGCGGCGTGGTGATGGCGGGCGACAGGCGTGCGACCTCCGGGAACATCATCTCGCAGCGGGACATCGAGAAGGTGTTCCGCACAGACGACTACTCCTGCATGGGCATCGCGGGCACCGCCAGCACCGGCCTGGAGCTGGCCAGGCTCTACCGCGTCGAGCTGGAGCACTACGAGAAGACCGAAGGCCGCTCGTTGTCGACCGAGGGCAAGGCGCACCGCCTGGCCACCATGATCCGCGGGAACCTGCCCATGGCCATGCAGGGCCTCGTGGTCGTGCCGCTCTTCGCGGCGTACGACCCCGCCCGCGACGCCGGGCGGATCTTCAGCTACGACGTGGGCGGCGGGCCGTACGAGCAGAAGGAGTTCCACTCGATCGGCTCGGGTTCGATCTTCGCCCGGGGGTCGCTCAAGAAGCTCTACCGGGAGAACGCCAGCCCGCAGGACACGGTCCTGGCCTGCCTGCACGCCCTGTATGACGCCGCCGACGACGACTCGGCGACCGGCGGCCCCGACGTGATGCGGAAGATCTGGCCGGTCGTGGCCGTCATCACCGCGGACGGCTTCCGCCGTCTCCCGGACGACGAGGTCGCCGAGTTCGTGGAGTCCATGCTGGAGAGGCGGATGACCGCCCCCGAAGGCCCGATCGCGCCGCTGCGCTAACCCAAGAGAGGATCACCCCCGGTGTCCATCCCCTTCGGAGGATATGCCTCGCCCGAGCAGATCATGCGGGACAGGGCGGAGTATGCCCGCAAGGGCATCGCTCGCGGTCGCAGCGTGGTCGTGATGCAGTACGCCGACGGCATCCTGTTCGTGGCGCCCAACCCGTCCAAGGCCCTGCACAAGATCAGTGAGATCTACGACCGCATCGGCTTCGCCGCGGTGGGGCGCTACAACGAGTTCGAGTCGCTCCGCCTGGCGGGCATCCGCTACGCGGACATCAACGGCTACACGTTCAACCGCACCGACGTCACCGGCCGCGGCCTCGCGAACCTGTACGCCCAGCAGCTCGGCATGATCTTCACCGAGTCGATCAAGTCGTTCGAGGTGGAGATCGTCGTCGCGGAGGTCGGCGAGGCGCCCGAAGACGACCAGATCTACCGGATCACCTTCGACGGCTCCGTCTTCGACGAGCAGGGCATGGCCGTGATCGGCGGCCAGGCCGACTCCGTCGGAGGCCGCCTGAAGGAGCGCTACAGCGAGGGGCTGCCGCTGCCGCAGGCCCTCGACGCCGCGCTGGCCGCCCTGACCGAGCCGGGCGGCGAACGTCCCCCTGCGACCCAGATCGAGGTCGCCGTCCTCGACCGGAGCAGGGAGCACCGCAAGTTCCTGCGCCTGACCGGGCCCCGCCTGGAGAAGCTCCTGGAGGCCGCCAAGGAGAGCCAGGAGAGCGCGCAGCCCGCCGCCGAGGACCAGGCGGAGCAGGGCGGCGGCGAGCAGGCACAGGGCGAGCAGGCTCCCGACACCGCCCCGCCGATCGCCCCCGAGGGCGACATCGACACGGGCTCCGGCGAGTAGTCCCCACCTTCCGTCCGTACGGCCGCGGCGCCGCGCCCTGGGGGCGCGGCGCCGCCGTGTCATGGGACCACTCGGGCACTCCAGTTCGGGCACTCCAGTTCGGGCACCCCGGTTCAGCCACTTCGGGTCGGGCGGTGGGGGCCGGGCACTTCAGCTCAGGCGTGCCGGTTCGGGTGCTCGGGCCGGACAGTTCGGCCTGGGCACGCCGGTCCCGGCCTCCGGCTCGCCGAGGAGGCTCGGTCGCTCTGGGCCGGGCACCCGAGGGCGGGTGTCCCGGGTGCGCCGGGTCGGGCGTTTCGGCTCGGCCGAACCTTGACTTCGCTAGTCTCGTGCCGTTATGACGACTTTTGATCTCTTTCGGCGAGGAGCCGTTCCGGCCGTCGCCGTTACCCTCCTGTCGCTGACCGCGTGCTCCTCGGCCTCCGGCACCTCGGCCTCGCCCACCGTGACCGCCACCGTGACGGTGACGGCCCCGGCGTCGCCCGCGGAACCGTCCGCCGACCCGGCCGCCTCCGAGGCCCCGGCGGACGACACGCCCACCGACCCGGCGACGACCGCGCCGACGCGCAAGCCGGTCAAGGCCGGGCCGCCGATCACGGACAAGACGCCGGCCCCCTTCGGCGGGACCATCCAGTCGGATCCCGATCACGACTTCACCAAGGGGCTCAGCCCCAGCAGCGACGGTGTCGTACGCGGTCAGCTCGTGGCCATGCACGACGAGAACGTGGCGGAGTATCGCCCCATCAAGTTCGTGAAGGAGTACGGCGGCAGCACGACCGGCCACTTCGAGGGACCGCCGGAGGGCGACGTGACGGCCTTCGCCGCGCCGATCGCCGCCGGCGTCGTCTTCCTCAGCGCTGTCGGCTGCGACGGCAAGGACCAGACCATCGACGGCGACTACCTGGGCACCGAGCGCTGCTCCCGGGACAAGCTGGTGCTGCGGGCCGACAAGGGCGACCTGCGGGCGCTCATCACCGTCAAGGGCGGGCAGATCGTCAAGGTGACGGAGATCTACGCCGCCTGAGTCCTTCTTCTCGGCATTCCCCCGCCTGATCACTGTTCGGCCGCCGGTTTATGGGAATAGTGTGAGGTGATGGATCGACGCATATTCGGGCTGGAGAACGAGTACGGCGTCACCTGCACGTTCCGCGGGCAGCGGAGGCTGTCGCCGGACGAGGTGGCGCGGTACCTGTTCCGGCGAGTGGTGTCCTGGGGCCGATCGAGCAACGTATTCCTGCGCAACGGCGCACGTCTCTACCTGGACGTGGGCAGCCATCCCGAGTACGCCACCCCTGAATGCGACAACGTCGTGGAGCTGGTCACGCACGACAAGGCGGGGGAGCGGATCCTGGAGGGCCTCCTCGTGGACGCCGAGAAGCGGCTCCGCGAGGAAGGCATCGCGGGCGACATCTACCTGTTCAAGAACAACACCGACTCGGCCGGCAACTCATACGGCTGCCACGAGAACTACCTCGTGGGCCGGCACGGGGAGTTCGGGCGGCTGGCCGACGTCCTGATCCCTTATCTGGTGACGCGGCAGATCATCTGCGGTGCGGGCAAGGTGCTGCAGACGCCGCGCGGAGCCGTCTACTGCGTGTCCCAGCGGGCCGAGCACATCTGGGAGGGCGTCTCCTCGGCGACCACCCGGTCCCGGCCGATCATCAACACCCGTGACGAGCCGCACGCGGACGCCGAGCGGTTCCGCCGGCTGCACGTCATCGTGGGCGACTCGAACATGAGCGAGACCACGATGCTGCTCAAGGTCGGCGCCACCGACCTGGTGCTGCGCATGATCGAGGCCGGTGTGGTGATGCGCGACCTGTCCCTGGAGAACCCGATCAGGGCGATCCGGGAGGTGTCCCACGACATGACGGGCAGGCGCAGGGTGCGCCTGGCCAACGGCCGTGAGGCGTCGTCGCTGGAGATCCAGCAGGAATACCTGACCAAGGCGCAGGACTTCGTCGACAGGCGTGGTGGGGACGCCATCGCCAAGCGGGTGCTGGAGCTGTGGGAGCGCACGCTCCGGGCGGTCGACACGGGCGACCTCGACCTCGTCTCGCGCGAGATCGACTGGGTCACCAAATATCAGATGATTGAACGTTACAGACAGAAGTACGACCTTCCGCTGTCGTCGCCGCGTGTCGCGCAACTGGATCTCGCCTATCACGACGTCCACCGCAAGCGCGGGCTGTTCTATCTCCTGCAGAAGCGCGGGGCGGTCGAGAGGGTGGCCGACGACGTCCGCATCTTCGAGGCCAAGTCGGTTCCGCCGCAGACCACACGGGCCAAGCTGCGCGGAGAGTTCATCCGCAAGGCCCAGGAGAAGCGGCGCGACTTCACCGTCGACTGGGTCCACCTGAAGCTCAACGACCAGGCCCAGCGGACGGTGCTGTGCAAGGATCCGTTCCGCAGCGTGGACGAGCGAGTCGAGAAGCTCATCGCCGGCATGTGATCTCTTACACCGCTCTGACGGCGGGTTCGGGTAGCCTGGCCCGGACCCGCTGTCTGTTTGAGGAATCCCATATGCGCCGTCGTACGGCACTCGTCGCCGCCCTGCCCCTTTTGCTCGCCGCCGCCTGCGGCACCGCGCAGAAGAGCGCGTCCAGTGCGAGCCCCACCTCCAGTGGCCAGGCCGCCGCCTCGGCCATCAAGGTGACGGGAGAGGCCGGCAAGAAGCCCACCCTGACCTTCCCGGCGGGCAAGCCCTCGCTCACCTCCGCCTCCGTCAAGGTCATCGAGGGCCAGGGCACCCCGGCCAAGGACGGCGACGTCCTCACCGCCAACGTCACCGTCTACAACTGGGACGGCAAGGAGAACAAGGCGGCCGGGTCCGACTACGACCAGGGCAGGGCGGAGTTCGTGTCGGTCAGCCCGCAGCTGCCCAAGGCGCTGCACGAGGCGCTGGTCGGCGCCAAGCCGGGCGGCCGGGTCATGGCCGTCGTCGCCAAGGACAACCTGAGCCCGGAGCAGGTCGAGCAGGCCAAGCAGCAGGGCCAGGACTTCGACACGACGTCGCAGGTGCTCGTCATCGACGTGGTGTCGGCCGCGCTGAAGTCGGTCCAGGGCGCCGCCGTCGACCCCGGCGTCGACGGGGTGAAGCTGGAGAACCCCGGTGGCGACAAGGCGCCGACGCTGACCACCAAGACCACCGAGAAGGCGCCCAAGAAGCTGGTCGTCAAGACCGTCATCAAGGGCGGCGGCCCGGAGGTGAAGGCCGATCAGACGGTCCTCGCCCACTACGTCGGCAAGATCTGGGGCACCGACAAGCAGTTCGACTCCAGCTGGGAGCGGGGCCAGCCCGCGACGTTCGCCCTCAACCAGGTCGTCAAGGGCTGGGCGCAGGGCCTGACCGGCGTCCCGGTCGGCAGCCGCGTCCTGCTGACGATCCCGCCGGACCTCGGCTACGGCAAGGAGGGCAACGCGCAGGGCGGCATCAAGGGCACCGACACGCTCGTCTTCGTCGTGGACGTTCTCGGCGCGGCCTGACGGTCACCCGTACGGCAGGGGCCCCTTCCACCCGGGCGGTGGGAGGGGCCCTCGGCGTACGGGGGTCAGCTCAGGATCTGGTAGCCGTCGCCGTAGACCTTCCAGCGCAGCGGCGGGTCGAGGTCGAGGTTGCCGTTCTTGAGGAACACCCGCTGGGCGGTGTCGACCCGGCTGGTGTCGCTGTGCGCCTCCTCGGTCTTCATCGCGGCCTTGCGGGCGTCGAGGAACGCGTTGAGGTAGGCGACCTCGTCGCCGCCCTGCGCCGGGGTCCTGGCCTTCTTCATGGCCGTCTTGCGGATGCCGCCGAAGCTGACCGGATCGGAGCCGGGGCCGTGCATCACCATGGCGTCGTAGTAGGCGAACTGCCCGAGCGCGCGCAGGCCGTCGGCCTTGGCCTGGGTTACGGCGGGGTTGAAGTAGACCCGGTCGCGCTCGTCGTTCTGCGCCTGCTGGAACGCGGGGTCGGCGGCGGCGGCGCGCCAGTCCCTGGGGAAGTCCGGGTCCAGCCCCCGGTGCGAGTCGGTGCCGTTCACCTTCCGCAGTGCGGGCAGATACTTCGCCAGCACGTTACCGGGCTTGCGCGCGGTGTAGAGCTCGACCAGGTCGAGCATGTCGCCGGTGCCCGAGCAGAAGCCGATGATGCCGGCGGTGTAGCCACGCCCGTCGTCGATGTCCTCGATGTACTTGTACTGGGCCTTCCAGTCGAGGGTGGAGTTCTCCGCGCTGGAGACGAGCTCCATCGCGATCTCCTTCTTCTTCGGGTCGGTGAGGTCGACCGGCGCCGCCTTGACCGCCACCTTCACGTTCTCCCGGGCGGCGGCCGGACCGCCGCCGGTCGCGGCCGCCGCCGCGTTCGCGGGGAGCACGGCCGCTGCGGCCGCGAGCAGCACAGCCGCGCGCCGGGGAGTGAGCCGGGGAGTGCGCCTGATCAGCGGGTCTTTCACGTGCGTCGCTCCGTTCTCCGCCCGCGGCCGTGCGACGTGGCGGGAAGGGGCGCGGGCGGGGGTGAGCCCTCCGTGAGGGGGTCTAGTTAGGAAGGTTTCCTAATGAAAGCAGCGCCGTACGGCCGCGTCAACGGCCCGCCGTAGACTCCGCCTGTGACGAGCGACGACCTGGAGTCGATGAGCGTGCTCGGCGATCCCGTACGGCGGGCGCTGTATCGGTTCGTGGCCGAGCAGGGGCGTGACGTGGGCCGAAACGAGGCGGCCGAGGCGACCGGAGTCCAGCGCACGCTGGCGGCCCACCATCTGGACAAACTGGTCGACGCGGGGTTGCTCGAGGCGGGCTTCCGGCGGCTCAGCGGCAAGGCCGGCCCCGGCGGCGGACGCCCCGCGAAGGTCTACCGGCGGGTGCGCGAGGAGCGGACCGTGAGCCTGCCGCCCCGCGACTATCGCACGCTCGCGCTCGTGCTGGCGGAGACCGTCGACCTGCTGGGCGGCGAGGAGAAGGCCGAGGAGGCCGCCCGCCGGACCGGGGAGCGGCTGGCCGCCGGTGAGGCGGGCGGCGACCTCGTCGAGATGCTGCGTGCGCGCGGCTACGAGCCGTACGAGGAGGACGGGCGGGTGCGGCTGCGCAACTGCCCCTTCCATGTGCTGGCCGACACTCATCCGCTGCTCGTGTGCTCGATGAACCTCGCGCTCTGCGAGGGGATGCTGGCCGGTCTGGGCGAGACCGGGGTCGTCGCGGCGCTCGACCCGAGACCGGAGGAGTGCTGCGTGGTCTTCGGGCCTTCTAAAAACAACGTAGATTGACATAGAATCGCGGCATGCATCTCGCCCAGCTCAACGTCGCCCATCTCAGGGAACCCCTCGACTCACCCGCACTGGCGAGCTTCCTCGCCGCCCTGGCGCCGATCTACGAGGTGTCGGACGACGCGCCCGGCTTCGTCTGGCGCATGAAGGAGGGCGACGAGCCCACCGACCTGATCCAGCACGACTACGGGCCGATGCTGGTCGTGAACGTCTCGGTCTGGGAGTCCCGCGAGACGTTGTGGAACTTCGTCTATCGCAGTGCCCACCTGGAGGTGATGCGGCGCCGCCGGCAGTGGTTCCTCCGGATGGCCGAGCCATACACGGTGATGTGGTGGGTGCCCGAGGGCCACCGGCCGCCGCTCGACGAGGCCGTCGCGCGCCTGGAGCTGCTCCGGGCCCAGGGGCCGGGCCCGGAGGCGTTCACGTTCAAGGACTTCTACGACAGCAGCGACGCCGCGTGCCTCCCGGCGGCGGCGGAGGTCACGAAGTAGGCCAGGTCCTCCTCCAGGCCGCGGCCCATGGTGGACAGCCGCACCGGGGACGCCTTGAGCGCCTCGCGCAGGCCGTCCACCGGCACGGTCACGATCTCGTGGCGGGTGGCCAGGGCCGCGGCCTGCTCGCGCACCGCCGCCCCGAACTCGCCGGGCAGATCCGGCACGACCACCTGGGCCGGGGCCAGCGCGACCCGGCCGTACGCCGTGAGGGAGTGGTGCGACACCCCGACGTGCCGCTCGCGGCGGTCTCCCTCGCTGACCCGCAGCGCGGCCACGGGCCGCCCGGCCAGCACGGCGGCGGCGTTGACCGCCTCGCCCGCGGCGACGCCGGAAAATCCCCAGCGGGTGCCGGTGCCGAGGTTGCCCGGCCCCTGGGCGACTACGGCGACGTCGGCCCCGAGCACGTGGCGGGCGGCCAGCAGGCCGGTGTGCAGGGTGACCGCCTCCACGTCGCCGCCGAAGGACTGGCCGGTCGTCACGACCCCGCACAGCCAGTCACGCTCGCGCAGCGTCGCGCACGACATCGAGAACCAGGCAGGCAGCGCCCCGCCGTCCTGCATCACGTACGCCACCCTGATCCCGGGGGCGTCCGCGTAGAGGCCGCACAGGATCGCGGGCAGGGCGGAGTGCAGGTCGGCGACGACCACGGGCATGCCGTCGACCGAGTCGGCCTCCCGCAGCGCCTCGTGGTGCGGGGACCCCTGCTCGTCCGCGCCGAGCACCGTGGCCTGCAACGGCGTGTAGCGTGCCTTCACCAGGTGGCCCGGGCCCGAAGGATCTTGCGGCAAACGGTCCGGGACGGCCACCACCATGGCGTACCCTCCCGTACCGAGACCCATGGCGAGGGCGGTCGTGTTGAGCAGCACGGTGTCGCCCACCTCAGGGCGTCCCACCAGCGGGGGATAGGCGAGCGCCCGGCACTCGCCCTCGGCGACGGCGACGTCGAGCTCCACCGCCCCCGGCCACTCGCGCCGGACCCGCACCACTTCGCCCTTGCGCCATCTGATCACGCCGAAAAGGGTAGCGTTCTCCATCGGAAGGGAGGCCCGATGTCGCGGCGGAAGACCGAGCGGCTGCTCAATCTGGTTATCTGCCTGCTCGCGACGCGGCGGCCGCTGAGCGCGGAGCAGATCCGGCAGGCCGTCCCCGGTTACGACCCGGACAACGACGAGGCCTTCCAGCGCATGTTCGAGCGCGACAAGAACGAGCTGCGCGAGATCGGCATCCCCATCGAGGTCCACAAGGACCCCTGGGAGGACGACCCCGGCTACCGGATCGTGCGCGAGGCGTACGAGCTGCCCGAGATCACGCTGGAGCCCGACGAGGCCGCCGTCATCGGCCTGGCCGCGCAGGTGTGGCAGCGGGCCAGCCTCGCCGAGGCGGCCAGCGGGGCGCTGCTGAAGCTGACCGCGGGCGGCGTGCACGCCGACCTCGCGGAGAGCCCGCTGGAGCTGCGGGTGGACACCCGCGACCCCGCGTTCCCCGCGCTGTGGGAGGCCGTACGCGACCGGCGCGCGGTCGCCTTCGACTACCGGTCGGCCGGCAGCGAGTCGGTGCTGCGGCGCACGGTCGAGCCGTGGGGGGTCGTCAGCAGGCGCGGCCGGTGGTATCTGGTCGGGCACGACCGCGACCGCGGCGCCGCCCGGGTCTTCCGGCTCAGCCGGATCGCCGGGGCCGTGTCCACGCTCGGGCGGCCGGGGGCGTTCACCGTGCCCGAGGGGCTGGACCTGCGGGCCATGGTGGGCTTCCAGGAGCTGCCGAACGAGCGGGTCGCCCTGGTGCGCGTGCGCAAGGGCACCTGCCTCGGCCTGCGGCACGCCGCCCAGGCGGTGCGTCCCGGGCCGGACGAGTGGGACGAGGCCGAGGTGACCTTCGCCGACGCGGAACGGCTCGCCGGGTGGCTGGCCAGCCTCGGCCCGGACGCCGTCGTGCTCGACCCGCCGGACGCGCGCGACGCCGTGATCCGCCGTCTGAAGGGGGCGTTGCAGTGAGCTCTGACCGGCTGCCGCGGCTGCTCGCGCTCGTGCCGTACCTCATGTCGCACCCGGGCGCGCAGGTGCCCGAGGTGGCGCGGCTGTTCGGCCTGTCGGAAAAGCAGCTCATCGACGACCTCCAGCTCGTCTGGATGTGCGGCCTGCCCGGCCACACGCCCGGCGACCTGATCGACGTCTCGTGGGACGGCGGCGAGATCCTCATCGACAACGCCGAGGCGATCGCCCGGCCGCTCAAGCTCGGCCTCGACGAGGCGAGCGCGCTGCTCGTCGCGCTGCGCATGCTCGACGAGCTGCCCGAGTTCCAGGGTCGCGACGTGCTCGGCCGGGTCATCGCCAAGCTGGAGCAGGCGGCGGGCGAGGGCGCGGCCACGGTGAGCAGCCAGGTCCAGGTGGAGATCGGCGCGGCGCCGGACGCCCACGCCGTCATCACCGACGCCGCGCGCCGGGGCCGCAGGCTGTCGCTGCGCTACTACGTGCCGGGGCGCGACGAGATCACCCCCAGGGAGGTCGACCCGCTGCGGGTCGTGCTCGTGGACGGGCGGCACTACCTGGAGGGCTGGTGCTACCGCGCCGAGGCGATGCGCATGTTCCGCCTCGACCGGATCGTCGAGGTCGAGGTCCTCGACGTGCCGGCCGATCCGCCGGCCGAGGCCGAGCCGATGGACGTCACCCAGGGCGTGTTCCGGCCGTCGGACGGCGACGAGCTGGTGGAGCTGGAGCTGACCCCGGCGGGCCGCTGGGTGGCGGAGTACTACCCCTGCGAGGAGGTCGCCGAGCTCGGGGAGGGCCGCCTGCGCGTCTCCCTGCGGGCCCGCGACCAGTCCTGGCTCGTACGGCTCGCGCTCCGGCTGGGCGACAGCGGCCGGGTGCTGTCGCCGGCGTCCCTCGCCGAGCGGGTCACGGCCACCGCCAAGCAGGCGCTGGCCAACTACGAGACCGTGTGACCGGGGCGGGTGACATGGCCGTGCTCTTCGCCCTGGCGGCGGTGACCGTGGCGGGGCTCGCCGTCCTCGCGTGGCCGGCCGTCCGGGTGCTCGCCGCGGCGCGGGACCTGCAGACCGAGGTCCGCCGGGCCAGGGGCCGACTTGGAATGCCCGAATAGTGGGCTTTGCCCGCGATTGATGTGATTTTGAGGCTCGTGGACAGGTGAACTTTGGCGTGCGGGGCGCGTACGATCGGGAGGTAGTACACGGCCCTCGCGGTAAGGACACGACATGCCCAACCTCGGACCCATGGAATGGATCCTGATCCTCCTGGTTCTGATCCTTCTCTTCGGCGCCAAGAAGCTCCCGGACACCGCGAAGGCCCTGGGGCAGTCGCTGCGCATGTTCAAGAAGGAAACCAGCAAGATGAGCGACGAGGACGAGGCGCGGCAGACGGTGCAGGCGCAGGCCGAGCCGGTCGCTCCGCAGGCGGCGCAGATCCCGCCCGGCACCCCGTCCATCGAGGAGCGGCTGCGCCTCCTGGAGGAGGAGAACCGGAGGCTGCGTGAGAGTCAGCAGCCCGTGAGCTCGCAGAACGAGCAGCGCTCCAACTAGGCGCCGCATCCCCACCGATCTCAGGACGAGCTAGATGGCCCTGTTGAAACGCTCGACTCCCGCCACGGCGGACGACGGGCGGATGACGCTCATGGAGCACATCCGCGAGCTGCGCAACCGGCTGATCAAGGCCATTCTGGCGGTGGCCGTCGGGACCGCCGTCGGGTTCATCTACTTCGAGCCCATCTGGAACTTCCTCAAGCAGCCCTACTGCCGGCTGCCGCAGGCCCACCAGCTCAACGGCGACAAGTGCACGCTGGTGGTCAACGGGGTCTTCGACTCGTTCTTCGTCAACCTCAAGGTCGCCATCATCTTCGGTGTGGTGGTCTCGGCGGTGTTCTGGATCTACCAGATCTGGGCGTTCGTGACCCCCGGCCTCTACCAGAACGAGCGCCGCTACACCATGGCGTTCCTCGGGCTGTCCGTCCCGCTGTTCACCGCCGGCTCGGCCCTGGCCTACGTCACGATGGACAAGGGCCTGTCGCTGCTGCTGAGCTTCGCCCCCGAGGGCACGCTGACGCTGGTGAGCATCAACGAGTACCTCAGCTTCGCGCTCGCGATGCTGATCATCTTCGGCGCCTCCTTCCTGTTGCCGTTGCTGCTCGTGTTCCTCAACGTCATCGGGGTGCTCCGGTTCAAGACGGTGTCCAAGCACACCCGCATGGTCGTCTTCCTGATGTTCGTCTTCGCGGCCGTCGCGACGCCGAGCCAGGATCCCGTCACCATGCTGGCCCTGGCGCTCCCCATGGTCGCGCTGTTCTTCATCGCGGAGGCGTTCATGTACTTCCACGACAAGAAGCGCGACGCCGCCGACGCGGCGCACGCACGGGCCATCGAGGAGGAGCTCGACGGGCCGTCCGCCTCCGAGGGCACGGCGGACTCGGTCGATCTGAGGGACTGACCGAATATCCCTCTGGTGCCGTCCGGTGGGCGGCGGTAGGTTCCCCATGTGGCCGATGAGATCACCGTCCTGGTGAACCCCGCCGCCCGCGGCGGCCGTACCCTGCGCCTGCTCGACCCCGTTTTACAGCGGTTGCGGGCGGGTGGCCGCCCGGTCTCGGTTATCGTCGGGACCTCGGCGGCGGATGCCCTGGAGCGGGCCCGCGAGGCCGTCGCCGCCGCACCGGCCGCGCTCGTCGCCTTCGGCGGCGACGGACTGGTCCACCTCGCCGTGCAGGCCGTCGCCGGGACGGCAGTGCCGCTCGGAATCGTGCCCGCCGGGACCGGCAACGACATCGCCGGCGCCCTCGGCATCCCGCGCAAGGACCCGCTCGCCGCCGCCGACGTCGTGACCGCGGGCGGCCTCCGGACGATCGACGCGGCCAGGCTGGGCACCGGCGAGTGGTTCGCGGGGGTCCTCGCCTGCGGGTTCGACTCCCGTGTCAACGAGCGGGCCAACGCCATGACGTGGCCGCCCGGCATGGCGAAATATCTGGTCGCGCTCGCGCGCGAGCTGCGCTCGTTCACCCCGATCCCGTTCCGGATCACCCTCGACGGGCAGGTCGTCGAGCGCGAGGCGATGCTCGTGGCGGTGGCCAACACCCGGTCGTACGGCGCCGGGATGCGGGTGTGCCCGGACGCCCGGCCCGACGACGGCCTGCTCGACGTGCTCGTGCTCGGGGCGATGCCGAAGGGCGAGTTCCTGCGCACCTTTCCCCGCGTCTATCGGGGCGGCCATACGGCCCACCCCGCCGTGACCCTGCGACGCGCCCGGCGGGTCGAGATCGAGGCCCCGCACGGGGACGTCGTGGCGTACGCCGACGGCGAGCGGGCCGGGCCGGTCCCGCTGACCTGCACGATCGAGCCGGGAGCGCTGCGCGTGCTCGTTCCGTGAGCTTCGGCGTGAACGCGTTCGCTGAGAAGGAACACTGATCACGGACGCCCGGAATCCCGTTATCGGTAGGGTTGACGGTATGAGTACGCCAGCGGAACGCTATGCCGCCTTCCGTGAGAGGCAGTCCGGATCCGGACCCGCTCTCGCCTCGTTCCGCGCACTTTACGACTTCGAGCTCGACGAGTTCCAGATCGACGCCTGCCAGGCGCTGGAGGCGGGGGACGGCGTGCTGGTGGCGGCGCCGACCGGGTCGGGCAAGACGGTGGTGGGGGAGTTCGCCGTCCACCTGGCGCTGGAGCAGGGCCGCAAGTGCTTCTACACGACGCCGATCAAGGCGTTGTCCAACCAGAAGTACAACGACCTGGTCAGGCGGTACGGCGCGGGCAAGGTCGGCCTGCTGACCGGCGACAACAGCGTCAACGGCGAGGCCCCGATCGTGGTCATGACCACCGAGGTTCTGCGCAACATGCTGTACGCGGGGTCGAACACCCTCACCGGCCTCGGCTATGTGGTCATGGACGAGGTCCACTACCTGGCCGACCGGTTCCGCGGGGCGGTCTGGGAAGAGGTCATCATCCACCTGCCGGAGTCGGTGCGGGTGGTGGCCCTGTCGGCCACGGTGAGCAACGCCGAGGAGTTCGGCGAGTGGCTGGGCGAGGTGCGGGGCGACACCACGGTCATCGTGGACGAGCACCGGCCCGTCCCGCTGTGGCAGCACATGCTCGTCGGCAACAAGATGTTCGACCTGTTCGTCGACGAAGGCGACGGCACGCTGCGGGTCAACCCGTCGCTCATGCGGATCTCCCGCGACGAGATGCGGCTGGCCCAGGCCAGGGGCAGGCGGGGCTACTCGCGGCCCGGCCGGGGCACGACCCCGAGCCGGTCGGACGTGATCGAGAAGCTCGACGCCGAGGGCCTGCTGCCGGCGATCACCTTCATCTTCTCCAGGAACGGCTGCGACGCCGCCGTCATGCAGTGCCTCTACTCGGGGCTGCGCCTCACCACGGAGGCCGAGAGCCACGAGATCCGCCAGATCGTCGACGACCGCACCGCGCACCTGCCGGACGAGGACCTCGCGGTGCTCGGCTACCTGGAGTGGCGCGACTGCCTGGAGCGCGGGCTGGCCGCCCACCACGCGGGCATGCTCCCGGCGTTCAAGGAGGTCGTGGAGGAGCTGTTCACCAAGGGACTGGTGAAGGCGGTCTTCGCGACCGAGACGCTGGCGCTCGGCATCAACATGCCGGCCAGGTCCGTGGTGATCGAGAAGCTCGACAAGTGGAACGGCGAGACCCACGCCGACCTGACCCCGGGGGAGTACACCCAGCTCACCGGCCGGGCCGGGCGGCGCGGCATCGACATCGAGGGCCACGCGGTCGTGGTCTGGCAGCCGGGGATGGACCCGCTCGCGGTCGCCGGTCTCGCCGGCACCCGCACCTATCCGCTGCGCTCCAGCTTCAAGCCGTCGTACAACATGGCGGTCAACCTCGTCGGGCAGGTCGGCCGGGAGCGGGCGCGGACCCTGCTGGAGGACTCCTTCGCCCAGTTCCAGGCCGACCGGGCCGTGGTCGGGCTGGCCCGCCAGCTCCGCAAGGCGGAGCAGGCCCTCGAGGGCTACGCCGAGGCCATGACGTGTCATCTGGGCGACTTCGAGGAGTACGCCGCGATGCGCAGGCGGCTGTCGGACCGCGAGGCCGAGCTGTCGCGCCAGCGGGGCGCGGCCCGCCGGGCCCAGGCCGTGCAGTCCCTGGAGGTGCTCAGGCCCGGCGACGTCATCCGGGTGCCGGGCGGGCGCCGCGCCGGCATCGCGGTCGTGCTCGACCCCGGCGTCAACGGCCGGGGACACGACGGCCCCTCGCCGCTCGTGCTGACGATCGGCAAGCAGGTCAAGCGCCTGTCGGCGGCGGACTTCCCGGTGCCGGTCGAGCCGGTCGACAAGATCAGGATCCCGAAGGGCTTCAATCCCCGCTCGCCGAAGGAGCGGGCCAACCTCGTCTCGACCGTGCACGCGAAGCTGGGCGACCGCGACCTCGGCAAGCCGCCGCGGGCGCGCGACCACGCCCAGGAGGACGAGGAGGTCACGCGCCTGCGGCGGGAGCTGCGCCAGCACCCCTGCCACGGCTGCGACGAGCGTGAGGACCACGCCCGCTGGGCCGAGCGCTACTACAAGCTGCTCAGGGAGACCGAGGGGCTGCGCCGCCGGGTCGAGGGGCGTTCGCACGTCATCGCCCGCACCTTCGACCGGGTGTGCGGCGTGCTCGACCAGCTCGGCTACCTGGAGGGCGAGACCGTCACCGAGCAGGGCCGCAGGCTCGCCTCGCTCTACACCGAGCTCGACCTGCTCACGGCCGAGTGCCTGCGGGCGGGCGTGTGGAACCGCCTCGACCCCGCCGAGCTGGCCGCGTGCGTGTCGTCGCTGGTGTACGAGTCGCGGCAGGCCGACGACGTCCGCAGCCCCAAGATCCCGGCCGGGGCCGCGCGCGACGCGCTCACCGAGATGGTGCGGCTGTGGGGCGAGCTGGAGGGCATCGAGGAGGACCACGGCCTGTCGTTCGTCCGCGAGCCCGACGTGGGCTTCGCCTGGGCGGCCTTCCGCTGGGCCAAGGGCCACAGCCTCGACGCCGTGCTGACCGACTGCGAGCTCGCGGCGGGCGACTTCGTCCGCTGGATCAAGCAGTTGCTCGACCTGCTCGGCCAGCTCAGGGACGCCGCGCCGAAGGGGAGCAAGGTCGCCGAGAACGCCGTCAAGGCCATCGACGCCATGCGCCGGGGTGTCGTCGCCTACTCGTCGGTGAGCTGACGCGGTTCGAAAACGGGCCCGGTTCACACCGCTGTGAAGCGGACCTCGCGGGTGGCGGGGTCCGCGCGCGTGAGCCGTACGGGGACGCGCTCGCCGAGCGGCAGGTGGTCGCCGTCGCAGCGGGCGATGACGGCGGGCTCGGTGACCTGCACCTGCCCGCCCGGCTTCCCGTCGGTGACGTCGACGACGACCGCCTCGAAGACCTCGCCGATCCTGGGGCGCAGCACGGCCGCCTCGACCAGGTCCACGCAGGCCCGCTCCACCGCGCCGGCCCGCCTGCCGCCCATCGCCATCTGCTCCGGCAGCTCGGGCAGCGCTGCCGCGACCTGCTCGGGAACCGGGCGGCCCGCGGCCACGGCCAGGCAGACCTCGGTGGCGAACCGGTCGACGAGCCGCCGCAGCGGCGCGGTGACGTGCGCGTACGGCGCGCCCATGGCGGCGTGCAGCGCGTGGCCGGGCGGCGTGCCGTCGAACGCGACGTAGGCCGCGCCGCGCAGCAGCACCGTCGACTCGTGCAGGAAGGCGGCATGGCCGGGGATCTTCGGGTCGAGCCCGTGCACGACCTCGGCGTACGACGTGCCGTCGGGCCAGGGCACGCCGAGCGCGGCGGCGACCCTGCGGACCTTGCCGACGTCCTGCGGGCCCGCCTCGGGGAGCACCCGCAGCACGCCGACGCCCGCGTCCAGCATCATCCGGGCCGCCGCCATGCCGGTGAGCAGCGAGATCTGGGCGTTCCACGCCTCGCAGGGGAGATTGGTGCGAAACTCCACCCGATAGCCGCCGTCGCTGTCGGGGATCACCTGTTGCTCGGGGGTCGGCAGGGACAGCCCGCCCCTGGCCCGCTCCCGTTCCAGCCGCAGCGGCCCCACCTCGGCCAGCAGCGCGAGCGTCCCCTCCGCCCGGCCGGTGTCCACGGCGGCCTGGACCGTCTCGTAGTCGAGCCGTTCCCGGCTGCGCACCAGCGCGCGGCGCAGGTCCACCGCCTCGATCTCCCCGTCGGGCCCGAGGTCGAGCCGCCACAGGGCCGCGGGGCGGGTCTGTCCGGGCAGCAGGCTGGCCGCGCCCTCCGACAGGACCGGCGGGTGCAGCGGCACGCGTCCGTCGGCCATGTAGACGGTCTCGGCGCGGACCCGCGCCTCGGCGTCGATCGCCCCGCCGGGCCGGACGAACGCCGCGACGTCGGCGATCGCGTACCACACGCGGTAGCCCGTCCCGCGCCGCTCGATGCACAGCGCCTGGTCGAGGTCCATCGAGCCGGGCGGGTCGATGGTGATCAGCGGCAGGCCGGTGTGGTCCTCCCGCCGTGCGGCGGCGGCCGCCGCGGCCCGCTCGGCCTCCTCCCGTACGGAGGCGGGGAAGCCGTCCGGCAGGTGGAACTCGCCGCGGATGCGGGTGAACCCTGCTTCCACTGCGCGGCGGAGCCCGTCCGCGGTGTCCGGGAGGCGGATCGTCGTGTACGGCACGCGATCAACCTACCCGAGTGCGGACATACCAGGATGTAAACGACCTGCGGAGGTCGCGCCACAGATACCGGCGGGCCGGGCTGTACAGGAGCTGGTCCTGCCCTGCCGCAGGCGGGCACCAGGCCGCGTGGACCGTCCTGGGCTGGTCGGCATCCGGCAGGGGTTCCGGCTGAACGGCGCGGGACAGCGGAGGAGCAGGTCACGCGCCGGACCGAAGCATGGTGCGGTGTCTGCGGACCGCGTCACGGTTCGCGCAGCGTGGTGAACAGTAACGCTGCCTTCCGCTACGGGAGGTATCGGCGTAGATGAGGTTACACTCGGCCAGCCTGCACCTGCCCAGCCGGTGCATTCCGCGGCCGACCAGATGCAGCGCCGTTCCGACGAAGATGAGTGAGTCGAGCATCTCGATGAAGGACGTCTCGTCGGCGCGGTAGTGCAGGTGCCACCCGTCGCCCGCGTGATCGGTGAGCCGGGGGTAGGCGGCCGCCGCAGCCAGCCGGCGATTGACCAGATCGGCGCGTGCCCACTCGTCGGCGGCGTCCACGATCCGCTCCCAGTCGCGCAGCAGCGCGATCACCCGGCCGAGATCCTCCACTTCGACCGCCTGGTCGATGATCAGTCCGGCCTCGGTGCACCTGCGTACCAGTTCCCCGACGGTGACGGGCTTCCTGTTGGCCAGGTCCACGGCGAGGGCGACCGCCTGGCTGCCGTAAGGGTTCAAATGCACAATGGCATTACAACATACTTGTCCCATGGTCGGACAGCAGGCGCATGACTGGACCGAGGCATCCCGCCATCGCACGTCCCAGGGATGGGTCGTCTACAGACGCTGCGTCTGCAGTCTGTGGCAGGTCGTCGTCGAACCCGGTTCCGGGCAGCCGGTATGGCTGGGCGGCCGGCAACGCGGCGGCCCTGGTGAACACGGGCACAGCGAACGCGCAAAAGGGTTCCCCGCCAGGGTGAAACGCCCTTAAAGGTCCTTCCCGGCCTGCGCTCGCTGCGGGAAGGCAGTGGCCTCCGTTATTCGCAGGAATTATGGATTGTCAAATTGTCCCTTATTTCACGCGCATTGACAATGCATCCTGACTTTTGCATCATTCTTCTATTTGTTGCGACGAATGGGGGTCGCCGGGTCCCTCCGTGACCGGGCCGGGCCGATATGGAGATCCCCGATCCGCCGCCAGGATGGTCAGGTGGACGACATACCAAGGGTGGTCATGCCGAATCTGCGAGCAAGCAACAGGACCCTGATACTCGGTTGTGCCTCGACCGGGGAGAAATTCACGCCGGACAATCACCGGCACCCCATCCCATAGAGCGCCTTCCCCTCGGCGACGGTGGCGAGCGGTGACGTTTTGATGGTGGCACCCGAGCAGATTTCGTCCAGAATTGGATCGCCGGTGGGGCGATGATGAGGTGGAGTGGGTGCAGCTGGTGCGCAGCCATGCGATGACGCGATACGCGATCGAGCATCCGGAGTTGCGCCTGGGCGCTTCCGGGCAACTGAACGTCATATTGCTCTTCGGGTTTTCGCCACGGTTGCCCTTTCCGCAGGACTACGCGGGATTCCGGCGGGTCGTCACCGCCGCGAAGAGCCTCGAGTACGACCTCGCCGAGCCCGGTGTGAAGAAGCGGCACGTCACCGTCACCGTCGGGGCGGCGGTCATGCCCCAGCATGCCCTCCAGCACGTCAAGGAACTGGACGTCGGCCCGCGGCGCGGCACCCGCATGTGCGCGCTGCGCCGTCTTGCCGCCTACGCCTCGCAGCCGGACAGCCAGGTCGACGTGCTCCGCGTCGGCATGGAGGACACGCCATACGCCGTGGACGGCCGCGGGCAAGTGCGCTTGTCGGACAACATCGAACTGCTCGGTATGGCCATCGAAGAACTGCGGGCCAACGGGGCCACGCCGGAGCTCGACCATGAACTGATCTTCGAACGGATGGGCCTCAACGCGGTCAGGGACAACCTCCTCTCCCTTCAGCGGCAGCGTCCGCTGGGTGAGCCCACGGTCGAGGCGCCGGCGCTGGCGATCCGGGGATGAGCGTCGACACACTCAGTGGCCCGACCGGGGGCTACCGCTGGATGATCTTGCTCGTCGCGACCGTCGCCCAGACCTCCGCCTGTTTCCTCGTCCAGGGGATCGGCGTGATCGGCGCCTTCGTCCAGCGTGACCTGCACCTCACCACCGCCCAGGTGGGCCTGCTCATCTCCGCGGCCCAACTGGTCCCGGTCGTCGGACTCCTCGTGGCCGGTGAACTGCTGGACCGCCACAGCGAACGCCTGGTCGTCGGAGGCGGCACCCTGATCGTGGCCCTGGCTCTTCTGGGCGCGAGTCTCGCACCCGGATACCTGGCGCTGCTGCTGTTCCTCATCGTCGTCGGAGCCGGGTACAGCACGGCCCAGCCGGGCGGGAGCAAGTCGATCGCCCGCTGGTTCGCCACGTCACAGCGGGGTTTCGCGATGGGCATCCGGCAGGCCGGGCTCCCACTGGGAGGGGCGCTGTCGGCGGCGATCCTGCCTTCCTTTGCGAACGGCCTGGGCTGGCGCTCGTCGTTGGCGGCCGGCGGGCTCGTCGCCCTGCTCGGTGCCGCGGTGTTCCTCGTCTTCTACCGGACTCCACCGGGGTCGGCACACGACAACCGCTCCTCGGCGCGCTCACCGCGGGCCGGGACGGCGGCACGCCTTTCCGTCCTACGCGACAGGTCGATGACGAACATCATGGTCTCCGGACTCAGCCTGATCTCGGTTCAGTACGGAATCCTGATCTTCACCGTGCTCTACCTGCACGAAGCGGGTGGAATGACGATCGAGCGGGCGGCGCTGCTCCTGTTCGCCGCGCTGGCCGCCGGCGTGGCGGGACGCGTCGTGCTCGCGCTCTGGAGCGATCGCGCCCGGTCCGGGCGGTACTTCCCGGTCCTGATCTGCATGGGCGCGGTGGTCGTCGGGCTTGTGCTGCTGATGATCGTTCCTCTGGACTCGACTCCTGTCGTCGCGTCGCTCGTCGCCTGGCTCGGGTTCTTCGGATTCGGCTGGTATGGCCCCTGGGTGGCCTACACCGCCGAGATCGCGCCGCCGTGCAAGACGGGCTTCGCCCTCGGCCTGGCGATGGCGGTGAACCAGGTCGCGGTGATCGTGGCGCCTCCCGCCCTGGGTCTGCTCAAGGACACCACCGGCAGTTATCTGCCGGGTTGGGGCACCCTGGCGGCGATCGCGCTGCTCGCGCTGATCGCCACGGCGCGGCGGGCGCGCACGGGCCACCGGCCGGCCTGAACGACACACGCAGATCCCCCATTCGAATGGGAGTCTCAATGGCTTACGTGATCGCTGAACCGTGCGTCGACGTCCTCGACCGGGCGTGCGTCGACGAATGCCCCGCCGACTGCATCTACGAGGGGCGGCGCATGATGTACATCCATCCGCTGGAGTGTGTCGACTGCGCCGCCTGCGAGGCGGTCTGCCCGGTCGACGCGGTCTTCTACGAGAACGACGTCCCCGATGAGTGGTCGGTCTACACGCGGGCCAACGCGGAGTTCTTCGCCCAGCTCGGCACGCCCGGTGGGGCGAGCACGGTCGGCAGTCTCGGCAGAGACGTCGAGCCGGTCATCGGGCTTCCCCCGAACCCGGCGCGGCTCCCCGAAGCGCCATGACGATCACGCATCCGCGGGAGGCGCGGACGGCCACCACCGCGGTTTTCCGGACCCCGGCCCTGCTCCGGATGACGGGCCCCGCCTTCGTGGCGGCCGTCGCCTACGTCGACCCGGGAAACGTGGCCGCGAACATCACGGCGGGGGCACGTCACGGCTACCTGCTCCTATGGGTGCTGGCAGGCGCGAACATCATGGCGATGCTCGTGCAGTACCTGTCCGCCAAACTCACCATCGCCACCGGGGCCACCCTGCCCGAGATCTGCGCACGGCGCCTGCGCCGTCCGGCCCGCCTTGCGATGTGGGCTCAGGCGGAGACCGTGGCCATCGCCACCGACCTCGCTGAGGTCGTGGGGGGCGCCGTCGCGCTGCACCTGCTCTTCGGGACCCCTCTCGTCGCCGGCGGCCTCATCACCGGAGCGGTGTCCTGGGTGATGCTCGTGGTGCAGTCACGGCGGGGACAGCGGCGATTCGAAGCCGTCGTCATCGCCCTGCTCGCAGTGATACTCGTCGGGTTCGTCTTCACCGCCTTCGACGGCGGTGTCTCTCTCGACGGCCTCGTCTCAGGGCTTGTCCCCGGACTCTCCGGCACCGACAGCCTGTTCCTTTCGTGTGGCATCCTTGGCGCGACGGTGATGCCGCACGCGATCTATCTGCACGGTGCGCTGCTGAGGGACCGGCACGGCGAGCCCCGCGGTCGCGGTCGCGAGCTGCTGCGGGCCACCCGGCTCGACGTACTGACCGCGATGGGCCTGGCCGGCATGGTGAACGCGGCCATACTGGCCATCGGCGCCGCCGCGCTCAGCCCCGCCGTCGGCGCCTCTCTGGAGGGGGCGTACAGAGGCCTCGCCGCCGGTCTGGGCCAGGTGCCGGCGGCATTCTTCGCCCTCGCCCTGCTGGCCTCGGGGTTGGCGGCGACCTCCGTCGGCACCTATGCCAACACGGTGATCGCGGAGGGCTTCCTGGGCCGCTGGTCGTCCTTGTCCATGCGTCGTCTGGCCACCCTGGTTCCCGCGATGGCCGTACTCGCCGCCGGCGCCGAACCCGGACGTGTCCTGGTGATCTCGCAGGTCGTGCTGAGCTTCGGGATCCCGTTCGCGCTGTGGCCGCTGGTGATGTTCACACACCGGCGCGACCTGATGGGCCGCCTGGTCAACCGGCCCGTCACCACGGTGTGCGCGGCGGCCTGCGCCTCCGCCGTCACGGTGCTGAACTGCGCTCTCGTTTGGTACGAGACAGCCGGATGACGCAGCGGCCGATGGCCGCGCACCGCGCGGCCGGCTGTGCCGTCGAAGCCGCGGGGCCCGCGCGGGTCGGCGGCATCGAGGCGGCGGCCTGGGTAACCGACTGACCGGCTGACGAGGTAACACTCGGCGACGAGCTGCTTGCCTGTCACGAG
Organism: Microbispora sp. CL1-1; assembly: GCF_012034195.1. Taxonomy (NCBI): domain Bacteria; kingdom Bacillati; phylum Actinomycetota; class Actinomycetes; order Streptosporangiales; family Streptosporangiaceae; genus Microbispora; species Microbispora sp. CL1-1. Next base: position 35,260 of record NZ_JAATEK010000008.1, on the reverse strand, counting down.
GGTGCGGGTGGGTGGCAGCGACGCGCCCGCTCGCATCCGGCCGGCCCGGATGCGGGCGCGGATGGACGTCTCGATCTGCCGGTGCCCGCGTCTACCACAGGGCGGCGAGCAGGCGATTGAGCGGGCTGTCGAGGCCGTACTTCTCCGACAGCGCGACCAGCCGCTCGGGGTCGCGCGGCGCGGTGGGCAGCGTGATGTCGACGTCCGGGACGGGGGCGTCGTGGGCCACCCGGACCACGGCGGGGGCGACCTCCAGGTAGTCGCGGGCGGCGGCGAGCTTGTTGCGCGCGCCCGCGGGGAAGCCGTCGGTGCTCCCGTCGTCCAGCGCGGCGAGCAGCGCGGACAGCGACCCGAAGCGAGTGATGAGGGCCGCCGCAGTCTTCTCGCCGATGCCGGCGACACCGGGCAGGCCGTCGCTCGGGTCGCCGCGCAGCGTCGCGAAGTCGGCGTACGCCCGGCCCGGGATGCCGTACTTCTCCCGGACGAACGCCTCGTCGATGATCTGGAGGTTGCGGATTCCCCTTACTGTGTAAAGGGCGCGGCAGGGCTTCTCGTCGTCGACGAGCTGGAACAGGTCGCGGTCGCCGGTGACGATGTCCACGGCGCCGGTCGCGGCGGTCGCGTAGGTGCCGATCACGTCGTCGGCCTCGTATCCGGCGACGCCGACGCGGGCGATGCCGAGCGCGTCGAGCACCTCCTCGATGACCGGGACCTGCGGGGCCAGCGTGTCCGGCACCTCCTCCTCGTCGCCGCTCGCCACCCGGTGCGCCTTGTAGGACGGGATCGCGGCCACCCGGAACGCCGGCCGCCAGTCGGCGTCCATACAGGCCACGATCTGGGCGGGAGAGTGCTGCCGGACCAGGGTGGCGATCATGTCGAGGAGCCCGCGCACCGCGTTGACCGGCATGCCGTCCGGCGAGGTCACCGACTCCGGGATCCCGTAGAAGGCGCGGAAGTACAGCGACGGGGTGTCGAGAAGCATCAGCACCCTGCCATTGTCACGCCTGTCAGGCGCGCTGCGGACCCTCTTCGGTCACCGCCACGGCCAGCAGGCAGGTGTCGTCCTCGGGGTTGGGGCCGCCGATGGCCTCAAGCAGGCGGTCGAGGCCCGCGTCGAGGTCCGCTCCGGCCGTGCCGAGCCCGGTCGTCACGGCCGCGTCCAGGATGAGGGACACCCCGGCGCCGATGTCGCGCGAGCGGCGCTCGACCAGGCCGTCGGTGAACATCAGCAGCAGGTCGCCGGGCTCGAGGCGGACGTCGGCCACCCCGTACGGCAGGCTCGACGTCGCCCCGAGCACGACCCCCCGGGGCGCCCCGAGCTGGCGCGCGCCCCCGCGACGCACCAGGATCGGGGCGGGGTGGCCCGCCTGTGCCCACGTGAAAAGGCGGGTCGCCGGATCGAAGTGGCCGCACACCGCCGTCGCGGTCGTGTCGTCCAGCCGGGTGAGGACGAGGGTGTTCAGCCACGTCAGCAGCCTGCCGGGGCAGGCGCCCGTCATGCTCAGGCCGAGCAGCGCGTGACGAAGCTGGGCCATCTCGGCGATCGCGGGCAGGCCGTGCCCCGACACGTCGCCCACCGCGAGGAACATGCGCCCGTCGGGCAACGGCGCGGCGTCGTACCAGTCCCCTCCGAGGCTCGACGCGCGGCCCGCCGGGACGTAGCGGACCGCGATCCGGGCGTAGGGCAGGTCGATCGACGCGCCGGGCTCGGGCAGGATCGCCTCCCGCAGTGCCAGGGTGACCCGGCGCTCCTCGGCCACGCGGTCCCGGCGCTCCGCCCACCGCCGTCCGGCCAGGTCCTGGATCATGCCGTTCTGGATCATGCGGGTGCCGGCGGGGACGGCGCCGGGCGTGGTGCCCGGATCGCGGTCGTCCGCGGGGGGAAGGGCGGGCCTCGTGCCGCCCACTACGCCGACCATTTGTCTCGCTCTCGATGTTGCTCTTGCACTTGCCGTACGGACGATCTGTGATCGTCCTGACGCGGAGCGTAGCAGTCTCGCATCCACCCAGGGGTTGCTTTTCTTCTATGGCGTGGGATAAGCCAGAGCCCAGCGGAGCTCGCCCGCGTGGCGGCTGTGGTACACGCACCTGCGTACGTCGTCTGATGCGGTGCTGGTTAGATTGGTCGCGTGACAACGACGTCCTTGGAGCCCTCCGACCTGTATCCCACGACCCGTCCCGCCGCGGTGAGCGAGGCCGTCGAACGCGCGGGCCTCGACGCGCTGCTGCTGACGCCGGGCCCCGACCTGCGCTACGTGACCGGCTATGACGCGCTGCCGCTGGAGCGGCTGACCTGCCTGGTCGTGCCGGCGTCCGGCGAGCCGTTCCTGATGGTGCCGCGCCTGGAGCTGCCGGCCGCCGAGCACTCGCCCGCCTCCCGGCTCGGCATCGAGTTCGTCGCGTGGGACGAGACCGAAGACCCGTACGCCGAGGTGGCCCGCCGCCTGGGCCCGGTGGCCAGGGTCGGGCTCGCCGACCGCATGTGGGCGATGCAGTCACTGCGGTTCCGCGCGGTCATGCCCGAGGCCGAGCAGGTGCTCGCCGGGAGCGTGCTGCGTGACCTGCGCATGCGCAAGTCGCCCGCGGAGAAGGCGGCGCTCGCGGAGGCGGGCGCGGCCATCGACGCCGTGCACAACCTGGTGCCCCAGTTTCTGAAGGCCGGGCGCACCGAGCGCGAGGTCGGCAAGGACATCGCGGAAGCGATCATCGACTCGGGACACGCCCGGGTCGACTTCGTGATCGTGGGCTCGGGCCCGAACGGCGCCAGCCCGCACGCCGAGCTGAGCGACCGCGTCATCCGGCCCGGTGAGCCCGTCGTGGTCGACATCGGCGGCGTCATGCCGAGCGGCTACTGCTCGGACTCCACGCGCAACTACTGCGTGGGCGAGCCCCCGGCCGACTATGTGGCCTACTACGAGGTGCTCAAGCGCGCCCAGGAGGCCGCCTGCGCCCACGTCAGGCCCGGCGTGACCTGTGAGTCGGTGGACGCCGCCGCCCGCGAGGTGATCACCGAGGCGGGGTACGGCGAATACTTCGTCCACCGCACCGGGCACGGCATCGGCCTGGAGACCCACGAGGAGCCGTACATCGTCGCGGGCAACACCGAGGAGCTGCGGCCCGGGTTCGCGTTCTCCGTCGAGCCGGGCATCTACCTGCCCGGACGGCACGGCGCCCGGATCGAGGACATCGTCGTCTGCGGCGAGACCGCCGGAGAGCGGGTGAACCACACGACCAGGGACCTGGTCGTCGTGGACTGATGCCCGCGATCGTGCTCTGCGCCGCGCCGGCCCGCTCTGGCAGAGTGATGATCACGACTGCCGGATCGGAGGACGCATGACGCACGAGGGCATCGACGAGGGCATGGACGATCCCCGCGCCCAGGCCGAGGGCGAGGTCAGCATGGCGCGGCTGGCTCTGGCCGACGGGGAGACCGGGCACGCCGCCGGGCACGTCGCGGCGGCGCTGGCCTGCGACCCCGCCCTGCCCGAGGCGCACGAGATGCTGGCGCGGCTGCTGGCCGGGCCGGGCGGCGGACCGGACCTGTTCCCCCTGGACGAGCCGGTCTTCCTCGGCACCGCGCTGGCCCGCGCCCACGCGCTGGCCGCGCGGGGCGAGCACGTGCCCGCGCTGCGCCTGCTGATCTCGGTGCAGCGGCACGAGCCGGAGGGACGCTGGGCGCACGTCCCGTGGGTGCTCGACCCCGAGCTGCCCGGGCGGATCCCGCCCGGCGACCTGTGCTCGCTCGTCTCGCTGCTGGCCTCCGGGCTGCCCGGCACCGTGCCGGAGGACGGCCGCGAGGCGCTGGCGCCGTACGTCGCCCTGGTGCGGGGCGGGCTGCGCGCCCACCCGGACGACGCGTCGCTGCTGTGGCTGGCCTCGCTCCTCCTGCGCCGGGTGGGGGAGGCGGAGGAGGCGGCGGACCTGGCCGCCCGCTCCTACGCGCTCACGCCGTCCTTCCAGGCCGCCCTGGCCGAGGGATACGCCTGCCGCGACCTGCAGCGGTGGCCCGAGGCCGAGCGGGCCATGGTGCGGGCGCTGGAACACGACCCCGCCAACCTGGCCCTGTACACCGACATCGGCGAGATGCTGCACAGCAGCGGCCGCCCGGAGGAGGGCCTGGAGTGGGTGGAGCGCGCGCTGCGGCGCGAGCCCAGGCACCCGAACGCCTATCCGGCCGCCTGCGGCATGCGCTTCGAGCGCGACGGGGACGTCCGCCATCTGGTGGAGCTCGCCGACCACCTGCGCGACGACCCCGGCAACGAGCACGGCGACGCGGTGCTCGGCGAGCACTGCGGGCTGCGCCTGTGGCTGGGCCGCGTCCCCGGCCCCACGGAGTCGGTGATCGACGTGCTCTACCAGGTGGTGGAGCAGGAGGACGTCCCGGTCGGCGGCGCGCTCACTGTCTCCGCCCCCGAGCCGCCCAGCGCGCTGCTCGCCTTCTCGCTGGTCGTGCCCGGCTTCGAGGTGACGGTCGCCGACGCGCCGCAGCCCGACGCGCGGCTGACCGTGCCCGAGGTGTACGGCCACGGCCCGGTGCGGAGCGTGGTCCGGCGGGTGTGGCGTTATGAGGACATGACGGCCGTGCCCGCCGTGCCGCCGCCGTCCGGGGAGGCGCAGGAGGCCGTCGCCGCCGTCGCGGCGCTGCGCTGGCCGCACCTGCCGGCCGCCTACGACCACGCCGTGCGCCTGTCGGGCCTGTCTCTCGACGATCTGCTCGGCGTGCTCGCCCACCCGCCCCTGTCGCCGTACGGCGAGCCCGCGGCCGTGCCGCTGTGGATCAGGCAGGTCCAGGCGTGGGCCTGCCTTGGCATCGCCCACCACCAGGCCGGCCAGGCGTGGGCGGAGTCCGAGCGCAGGAGCGTGCTGACCGACCTGGCGTACGGGCCGGAGGACTGGGTGACCGAGGCGGCCCTGCTGGGGATGATCGCCACGGCCTGGGTGGACCCGGACGCGCGCGGCGACGTGGCCGAGCTGGTGGCCTGGCGCTACCTGGCCGCCGTGGAGGCGTCGAGGACGCGGCCCGTGACGATCCTGGGCTCGCTCGCCGCGCTCGTGACGGCGACTCCCGGCGTGCACCCCGACGTGAGGGCGCTGGCCGCTGATGCGTGATCTCGGGCGCCTGCCGCCGGTCCTGGTTGGGTGGCATTTCGGTGGCTTCGGGACGAGACGGTCCTGGGCGGCGCTACCGTTGCTGGGGTGGAGGAGATCGATCGCCGAATCGTCACGCTGCTGGCGACTGACGGCCGGATGAGCTTCACCGATCTGGCCAAGGAGACCGGGCTGTCGGTCTCCGCGGTGCACCAGCGGGTCCGCAGGCTGGAAAAGCGTGGTGTCATCCGCGGATACGCCGCTCTCGTCGACTACGACGAGATCGGGCTTCCGCTGACCGCGTTCGTCTCGATCAAGCCGATCGACCCTTCCGCCCCGGACGACGCGCCGGAGCGGTTGAGCCATCTGACCGCCATCGAGGCGTGTCACAGCGTCGCGGGTGATGAAAGTTACATTCTCAAGGTCCGCGTCGCCTCCCCGCTGGCGCTGGAGGAGCTCCTCCAGCAGATCCGCGCGTCGGCCAACGTCAGCACGCGCACGACCGTCGTCCTGAGCACGCCGTACGACTACCGCTCCCCGGTGATCGAGAAGGAGCCGGAGGCGGACGCCGCGGAGGGCTGAGAATTCCCGTCCTCCCGGCCGCCGTCCTCCCGGAGGAAGTGCGCGCGCACCCTCGCGTACGCCTCGGGGGGCGCGCCGAGGCGGTCGAGGCCGAGCAGGGCGGCGCCCACGATCGGCGGCACGTCGGCGATGACGAGCCGGGCGAGCGGCGCGCGTTCGGCGTAGCGCCGTTCGATCAGCGACGTCAGCAGGGGATGCCGGGCGGTCAGCACGCCGCCGCCGAGCACGACCTCGCAGGGCGCGGCGAGCAGGCCGAGCCGCCGCATGGCGACGACGCCGAGCAGCGCGATCTCCTCGGCCTGCCGCTCCACCAGCGACCCGGCGACCGCGTCGCCGTCCGCGGCGGCCGCGAGCAGGGGCGGCACGAGGGCGTGCAGCCGGTCGGCCGGCAGGTCGCCGACGTGCAGCCCGATGACGGCCTCCTCGACCGTGGCGGTGCCGAAGCAGGCGCGCACGACCTCGGTGAGCACGGTCGCGGGGCCGCGGCCGTCCTCGGCGCGCACGGCGTGCCAGAAGGCCTCCTCGCCCAGATGCTGCCCGCCGCCCCAGTCGCCGCTGACGCGGCCCAGCGCAGGAAACCGGGCGATCCGCCCGGCAGGGGAGACCCCCACCGCGTTGATCCCCGCGCCGCAGACGACGGCCACGCCCCAACCGGTGGACGACCCGGCCCGCAGCAGGGCGAAGGTGTCGTTGCCCACGGCGACGTCGGCGGCGTAGCCGCGGGTCAGCAGCTCGGCCCGCAGTACCTCCTCCTCCACCGGCAGGTCCGCGCCCGCGAGGTAGGCCGCGACGTGGTCGGCGTACGGCGGCGTGGCGGCATCGCCGGCGAGGGCGCGCCGCACGGTCCGGCCGATCACCTCGACCGCGGCGGCGGCACCGGCGCTCTGCGGCAGGAACGCGGGCCCCCGCGCCGTGGCGAGCACCGTGCCGTCCTCGCGGACGAGGGCGACGTCGGTCTTGCTGTTGCCGCCGTCCACCGCCAGCACCGTGCGCGGCGCGGTCACCGCGCCACCGCCCACGGCAGGAAGGCGCGGTTGGCCTCCACGAGGCGCGCGGCGAGGCCGTCGGCGAGGGACGCCTGCCCGACCAGCGGATGGGCCAGCAGCGCGTCCCTGACGCGGTCCTCGCCGCCGTCCAGGGCCGCCTCCAGGGCCAGCGACTCGTACGCCGACACGTGGGCGATCAGGCCCCGGTAGAGCGGCTCCACGGGCTCGACGGGCAGCGGGACGGCCCCGGCGGCTCCCACGGCGGCCGGCACCTCGATCACCGCGTCGTCGTCGAGGAACGGCAGCGTGCCGTTGTTGCGGGTGTTGACGACCTGCACGTCCCCGCGGTCGCCCATGAGCGAGGCGACCAGGGCGACGGCGGCCTCCGAGTAGAAGGCGCCGCCGCGCTTGTTCAGCAGGTCGGGCTTGGTGTCCACGGCCGGGTCGGCGTACATCTCCAGCAGAGCCGACTCCATCGCCGCGACCTCGGCCGCCCGCGACGGCGAGGTGCGCTGCTCGGCCACCACGCGGTCGTGCTCGTAGAAGTACCGCAGGTAGTACGACGGCACGGCGCGCAGGTGGCGGACCAGCTCCACCGGCAGGCCGACCGACTCGGCGATGCCCTCGCCGTGCTCGTCCAGCAGGCGGGGCAGCACGTCCACGCCGTCGAGCAGGACCGACCGCTCCCACGTGAGGTGGTTGAGCCCGACGTGACCGAGCGCGATCCGCTCGGGGGCCACGCCGAGGAGGGCGGCGAAGCGGCGCTGGAAGCCGATGGCCACGTTGCACAGGCCGATGGCCCGGTGCCCGGCGTCGAGCAGCGCCCGGGTGACGATGCCGACGGGGTTGGTGAAGTCGACGATCCACGCGCCGGGCGCGTGCGCGCGCACCTTCTCGGCGATGTCGAGCACCACCGGCACGGTCCGCAGGGCCTTGGCGAGGCCCCCCGCGCCCGTGGTCTCCTGCCCGACGCAGCCGCACTCCAGCGGGAGGGTCTCGTCGACGTTCCTGGCGGCCTGGCCGCCCACGCGCAGCTGGAGCAGCACCGCCGCGGCCCCGGCGACGCCGTCCTCCACGCGATTGGAGGTGGTCAGCGCGGCGGGATGCCCGGCGCGGGCGAGCATCCGCCGGGCCATCCCGCCGACCGTCGCGAGCCGGCGCTCGTCGGGGTCGACGAGCGCGATCTCCGACAGCGGCAGCTCCCCGCGCAGGCGGGCGAAACCGTCGATCAGCTCCGGCGTGTACGTGGAACCGCCCCCGACAACGGCCAGCTTCATTTGACTCCCGTCAGCTTGACGCCCTCGATGAAGACCTTCTGGGCGAAGAAGAACACGATGATCACCGGGGCCATGGCCAGCAGTGTGGCGGCCATCGTGAGGTTCCACTGCACGCGGTGCACCGACCGGAACGCCGCAAGCCCCAGCGACAGCGTCCAGTTGTCCAGGTCGGTCCCGGCGTACAGCAGGGGTCCGTAGTAGTCGTTCCAGCAGTAGAAGAACTGGAAGAGGGCGACGGCGGCGATGGCCGGGCGGGCCATCGGCAGGACCACCCGCACGAGCGTGCGGAACTCGCCGCAGCCGTCGACCTTCGCCGCGTCGGAGTACTCGCGCGGGATCGTCACGAGGAACTGGCGCAGCAGGAAGATCGAGAACGCGTCGCCGAGCAGCATCGGCAGGATCAGCGGCCACAGCGTGCCGGTCAGGTGGAAGCGGGCCCAGATCAGGTAGATCGGCACGGCCACGACCTGCGGCGGCAGCATCATCATGGTGATGACCAGCAGGAACGCCAGCCGCCGCCCGCGGAAGCGGAACCGCGCCAGCGCGTACGCCACGGGGATCGACGACACCAGCATGAACGCGGTGGCGAGCACCGAGTAGAGCAGCGTGTTGCGGATCCAGGTCAGCAGCGGCGCCTTCTCGAAGATCTCGGCGAAGTTGTCCCAGTTCCAGGTGTGCGGCCACAGCTCGGAGGTGAGCGCCTGATGGTCGGTCATCAGGGCCGTGAGCGCGATGAACACCAGCGGGCCGAGGAACATCAGCGCGAGCGCGATGGCCAGCGCGTGCCGGGCGACCCACAGCAGCGCGGTCCGTCTCGCCGTCGGGGTCACGATTCCTCCTCGGTGAAGCGGAACTGCCGCAGCAGGATGAGCGTGAACACCATCGACACCGCGAACAGCACCAGCGCGAGCACGCACGCGTAGCCCATCGCGTAGTCGCGGAAGCCCTGCTGGAACAGCCACTGGGGGAACGTCAGCGTGGACTGGTCGGGGTAGCCGGGGGTGAAGACCGACCCGGCCGAGTCGGTCGCGCCGGACGCGACCCGGGCGGCGACCTCGGCCTGGGTGAAGTACTGCAGCGTCTGGATCACTCCGGTGACGGCGGCGAACATCAGCACCGGCCGGATCACCGGCAGCGTGATCGAGGTGAACTGCCGCCAGCCGTTCGCGCCGTCGATGGCCGCGGCCTCGTAGAGCTGTTTCGGCACGTCGAGCAGGGCGGCCATGAAGATGACCATCAGGTCGCCGACCGACCACAGGCCCAGCAGAGTCAGCCCCCACTTCGACCACGCCGGGTCGCCGAACCAGTCGGGCGCGGGCAGCCCGACCGCCGAGAGGATCGCGTCCACCGGCCCGGTGCCGGGGTTGAGCAGGAACACGAAGCCCAGCGTCCCGGCCACCAGCGGCACCAGGGCAGGCAGGTAGAAGATCGTGCGGTAGACCCCGGCGCCGGCCTTGATCCTGGTCACGAGCTGGGCGACGCCGAGGCCGAACAGCACCCGCAGCGGGACCATCACCACGACGAGCCACAGCGTGTTGCGGATCGCCGTCCAGGCCGCCTGGTCCTTGAAGAAGTACTCCCAGTTGAGCAGCCCGACGGGCTCCAGGGTGAACAGGTCGTACCGCTGGAAGGAGAAGTAGACCGTGGACAGCAGCGGGTAGACGAAAAAGATCGCGAACCCGGCGAGCCAGGGGGACAGATAGAGCAGGGCGCGCAGGTTGCCACGCATCGAAGGTCAGCCGCCCGCCGTGAGCTTGAGCTTCTCGTTGATCTTCTTGTCCACGTCGGCGAGCAGCGCGTCGAGGTCGGACGCGCGGCCCGACTCCCACTTGATCTGCGCCTCCTGCAGCGTCTGCTGGTTGAAGACGGAGTTGAGGTGGGCCGGCATCGTCGTGCTGCTGGGGTTGGCGAAGACGTCGAGGAAGGTCTGGAAGTTCGGGTCCTTCTTGAGGGCGGGCGACTGGAGTGCGGGCAGCGTGCTCGGCACGTTCCTGATCGCGTTAGACAGCGTCACCAGTGAGTCGGTGTCGGTGGTGAGATATTTCACCAGCTCCCAGGCGGCCTCCGGGTGCCCGGCGCCGCGCGGGACGCCGATGACGGTGCCGGTGATGTAGCCCGCGCCGTACCGCTGGGCCTGGTCGTCGGCCACCGGCAGCGGCGCGGTGCCGTAGTCGAGGCCGGGGGCGTCGGCGGCGAGCATGGCGGTGCGCCACTCGCCGTCGATGGCCATGGCGACCTTGCCCGTGTTGAACGGGTTCTCGGCCGACCACTCGTCGCCGAAGCTCTTGCGGAACTTCTCGAGCTTGTCGTAGCCGTACCAGTCGGTCAGGTCCTTCTGCCAGGTCATCAGCTTCTTCCACTGCGGGTCGGAGCCGATGGCCGAGGTGCCGTCGGGGTTGATCCACTTCGCGCCGACCATCACGCCGGTGTGGATGGGCGCGTTCTCGTACATCTGGCTCGTCGGGACGAACCCGGCGACCTTGATGTCGCCCTTGTCGTCCTTGACCGTCAGCGTCCTGGCGAGCTCGGCCAGCTCGCTCATCGTCTTCGGCGGCTCGTGGCCCTTCATCAGCGCCTTGTTGTAGTAGAGGCCGTACGTGTCGGCCAGCATGGGCATCACGCAGCGCTTGCCCTGATATTCCGTGTATTCGGCGATCACCTTGGGGAACAGCGTCGCCGGGTCGATGCCGCTCGCCTTCAGGTAGGGGTTGAGGTCCTGGAAGATCCCGGCCTTGCAGAACTGGGCGACGCTGTCGGTGGTGAACGACAAGGCCACGTCGGGCGGGTTGCCGCCGCGCACGGACTGCAGGATCTGGTCGTCCTGGACGGCCTTGGTCGCCTTGACCGTGATCCACGGGAACTTCTTCTGGAAGCCGGCGAGGGTCTCGTCGAACGCCTTGAGCTCGTTGTCGGCGCTGAAACCGTGCCAGAACTCGATGGTGACCGGCTCGTGGCTCGCCCCGCTCCGGGCCACTTCGGGCGGCCCGCTCTCGGTGCCCGCCGTACAGGCGGTGAGCGCGGCCAGCCCGGCCCCGACGGAGAGTGCCACGGGGAGGGAGAGAAGGCGTTTCATGGGGGTGCCTCCCTAATGGGGGGAAGGGGATGTGTTCACCGCGCCGTTCGCGGGGCCGTTCACAGGGCTGTTCACAGGGCCGTTCATGCGGCCGTTCACAGGGCCGAACAGCTCCTCGCGTACGGCGCCGAGGGCGAGGTCGAGGGCTCCGGCGAGGACCGGGTTGCCCTCCAGGGTGGAAAGCAGCACGCGAGGCCGGGGGATGGTGAGCGCGTGCAGCTCCCGCTCGACCGACTCCCGCAGGACCTCGCCGCCGGCGAGCAGCACGCCGCCCGACAGCACGACGACCTCGGGATCGACCACGGCCGTGATCGCGGCCAGCCCCATCGCGAGGCGGCCGGCGAGCTCGCGCAGGGCCTCGCGCGCGCTCTCGCCGTCCGGGCCGCCGCGTCCCGCCAGGGCGGCCGCGTTGCGTACGGCGCCGCTCGGCGTGGAGCCGCGCAGCCCGTGCGCCCGCATGAGGGCGAGCACGGCCGGGCCGCCCGACAGGGCCTGGAACCCGTGGTTGGCCCTCCTGCCGACGTCCCGCGCGGTGGGGGCGCCGACCACGGGCATGTAGCCCACCTCGCCCGCGCCGCCGGTCGCCCCGCGGTGGAGGCGGCCGCCGATGACGAGGGCCGCGCCGATGCCCTCGTCGGCCCACAGCAGCACGTAGTCCTGGTGGCCCCGGGCGCTGCCCCGGGACCGCTCGGCCTGCGCGACGAGGTTGACGTCGTTCTCCACGTCGATCGGCACGCCGATCCCGTCGCGGAGGGTCCCGATCAGGTCGGGAATGTGCCAGCCGGGGATGTGGGCGGCGTAGCCGAGCCTGCCGGTCGAGGGGTCGACGGCGCCGCCGATGCCGACGACCACCCGGCTCAGCTCCGTCGGGTCGAGCCCGGCCGGGCCGCACGCCCCGGTGAGCGCGGCCCGGACCCGCTCGACCACGTCGCCGCCGGCGCGGCCCGGGGTGGCCAGCCGGTGCTCGGCGACGACCGCGCCGGTGACGTCCGCGACCGCCGCGGCGATCCGCGCCGGCGTGACGTCCAGCGCCGCCACGTGCGCCGCGCGGGGATTGATCCGGTAGAGCTCGGCCGTACGGCCCGGCAGGCCCTCGCGGATGCCGTCGAGGACGACCAGGCCGGCCTCCTGGAGCCGGGCCAGGAGCTGGGAGGCGGTCGGCTTGGACAGGCCGGTGAGCGCCCCCAGCTCGGGCCGGGTCAGCGGGCCGCGTTCGAGCAGGACCATCAGCGCGGCGCGGTCGTTGATCGCGCGCAGCAGGCTGGGCGTCCCCGCGATGGGCCGGGTCATGCGTTCTCCCACGACAAAGAAGAGCGTGAGCTCTCGCGACACAGAGCGTGAGCTCCCACGACATAGAGCGTGTTAGGAAAGTTTCCTAACTATGGCTGCGACCGTACGAACGGGCCGGGACGCCGTCAAGGGCGTGATCCGCGCCGAGATCCATCTGTGACGCGCTCGTGAGCCGCCGTGCCCGATGCGGGAGAAGGGCGGCACGGCACGTAGAATCTGGCGGCCTATGCCAGAGTCTTCGACGGGCGAGCTGGCCCGGGAGCAGAAGTACGTCGCCGCGCTGTACGAGCGCCTCGACGTGCTGCGGGAGCGCACGCGCGGGCAGCTCGACGCCGTGCTCGCCCAGGGGGCCTTCGGCACCCACCAGAACCGCTCGGAGCGCGACAGCTTCGCCGTCATGTACACCCAGCGCCTCGCCCGCCTCTGGGCGGTGGAGAACGGCCTGTGCTTCGGCAGGCTCGACCACGCGGAGGGCGAGCGGCTCTACATCGGCCGCATCGGGCTGTCGGACGACGACCAGCACCGGCTGCTGATCGACTGGCGGGCCCCCGTGGCACAGCCGTTCTACCGGGCCACCCCCGCCGCGCCGATGGGCGTCACCCGGCGGCGTCACCTGCACACGCGGGGCCGCAGGGTCACCGCGATCGACGACGACCTGCTCGACCTCGACAGCCTCACCGACGCCGACCGGGCCTCGCTCAACGGCGAGGCGGCGCTGCTGGCCGCGCTCGGCGAGAAGCGCACCGGCCGCATGCGCGACATCGTCGCCACCATCCAGGCCGAGCAGGACAAGATCATCCGGAGTGACCTGAACGGCGTGCTCGTCGTCCAGGGCGGCCCCGGCACCGGCAAGACCGTGGTGGCCCTGCACCGTGCGGCCTACCTGCTCTACACCTACCGGGAGCGCCTGGAACGCCGGGGCGTGCTGATCCTCGGGCCCAACCCGACCTTCATGCGCTACATCGAGCAGGTGCTGCCGTCCCTCGGCGAGACCGACGTGCTGCTGTCCACCGTGGGCGAGCTGTACCCCGGGGTCACCGCGGCCCGGGAGGAGCCGCCCGAGGCCGCGGCGGTCAAGGGCCGCATCGCGATGGCCGACGTGATCGCCCGGGCCGTACGGGAGCGCCAGCGGATGCCGCGCACACCCGTGGAGATCAAGCTCGACAAGTTCACGCTGAAGCTCGACCGGCAGACGCTGGAGGCGGCCCGGTCGAAGGCCGGCCGCTCGCGCCGTCCGCACAACCAGGCCAGGGCCGTCTTCGTACGGCACCTGCTGACCGTGCTGACCCGGCAGGCCGCCCGACACCTGGGCCGCGGCAACCTCGACGACGCCGACTTCGCCGACCTGCGCGAGGACCTGCGCACCGAGGAGCCGGTGCGGGTGGCGCTCAACCGGCTGTGGCCCTACCTCACGCCGCAGCAACTCCTGATCGGCCTGTTCACCGACCGCGACCGGATGGCGGCGGCCGGGCTGGACGGGCCGGAGCGCGACCTGCTGCTGCGCGAGCCGCCCAGACCGGGGGAGAAGGCGGGGGAGACCTGGTGGAGCCCGGCCGACGTGCCGCTGCTCGACGAGGCCGCAGAGCTGCTCGGGGACATCGACGAAGGGGTGCTGCGGGCGGCGCGGCGGGCCGAGCAGGAGCGCGAGGAGCGCATCGCCTACGCCCGCGAGGTGCTGGAGCTGACCGGCCTGGCCGACATCATGGACGCCGAGCGCTTCGCCGAACGGCAGCAGGCCGAGGAGACCTACCTCACCACCGCCGAGCGGGCCGCCAGGGACCGCACGTGGGCCTTCGGTCACGTGATCGTGGACGAGGCACAGGAGCTGTCCGAGATGGCCTGGCGGATGGTCATGCGCCGCATCCCGAGCCGGTCCATGACGATCGTCGGCGACATCGCCCAGACCGGGTCGGCCGCGGGCGCGGCGAGCTGGGCCCGGGTCCTCGACCCGTACGTCGCGGGCCGCTGGCGCGAGGAGCACCTCAGCGTCAACTACCGCACCCCCGCCGAGCTGATGGAGGTCGCCGCCCGCGTGCTCGAACTCGTCGGCCCCGACCTGAAGGCGCCGGAGTCGGTGCGGGAGACGGGCGAGCGGCCGTGGGCCCTGCGGGTCGCCGGCCTCGCGGAGGCGGGCCCGGTGATCGCGGCGGAGGCGGCGCCGGGGGTCCTGGGGGAGGGCCGCCTCGTGGTCGTCGCACCGGCGGGGATGACCGAGGACGTCGGGACGATCGTACGGGGTGCCGTTCCGGGCGCGGCCACCGGCCCCGGCCCGGCCGCGCTGGACGCCCCCGTGGCGGTGCTGTCGGTGACCGAGGCCAAGGGGCTGGAGTTCGACTCGGTGATCGTGGTGGAGCCCGGCCGCATCCTGCGCGAGTCGCCGCGCGGCCCGAGCGACCTCTACGTCGCGCTGACCCGGGCCACGAGCCGCCTCGGCGTGGTCCACGTGGACGAACTGCCCGAGGTCCTGAACGGTCTCGAACGTCGCTGAAGCGACACCGCTCCCACCTGCGGAAATGTGGTGTTTCCGCTGATCGGAGCGTGGTTGACATCTGCGCTGAGGTCGGTAGTTTGCTGCGCAGTCCAGCACGGGACTGACCGGTTGGCCGTTCTATGGCGTCGCCGACCTCTGCGTCGATGACGGAGCGTGACTCCGTCAGCACACCAGGCGCAGGGTGGCGTCCCGCCGAGGCGGGGCACCCCATCCGGCCGGGGGGTTGGACCCAGGAGGGGCCCGGGCGCCCAGTAGACAACGGAGCTCCGCGCCCGCCGCCGACGGGACGGAACCGGTCCGAAGGGCCGCCCGGGCCTCCTTCCCTTTTCGTTTCCTTCTTCGTCTTTTCGTCCGCGTGATCGCCCTTGGACGCCGCCCGTAAAGTGGCGGAGACGGTTTGGCGGGCCGCGCCGCCGTCTGCGACCCTGACCTGGAATGATTTTTGCGTCAGGACGACCGACACACGAGGAGAGGCGAGCCGTGGCACTCAAGACGGCACAGGACGCGGCTCCGCCCGCCGCCGGGGCGCCGAAACCGCGCGTGCCGGGCGTGCTGATCCGCCTCGCCGCCTCCGTCGTGGGCGGCCTGGTGCTCTATCTCGCCTTCCCGCCCCTCGGGTGGTGGTTCTGCGCACCGGTCGGCGTCGCGCTGCTCGCCCTCGCGTTGCGTGGCCTGCGGCTGCGCCGGGCCGCGTGGATCGGCTACCTCGGGGCGCTGGCGTTCCTGCTGCCGACGCTGGCCTGGGTCCGCCCGATCGGGGACGACGCCTGGCTGGCCCTGGCGGGCGTCGAGAGCCTGTTCTGGGCCGCCCTGGCCTGTCTGGCCGTCCTCGTCATGCGGCTGCGCCTGTGGCCGCTCTGGGTGGCCTGCCTGTGGGTCGTGCAGGAGTGGGCCCGCGGGCTGTTCCCCTTCGGGGGCTTCCCCTGGGCGCGGCTGGCCTTCAGCCAGGGCGAGTCGCCGTACACCGGCTTCGCCGCGCTGGGCGGCGCCCCGCTTGTAAGTTTCACGGTCGCCCTCACGGGGGCCCTGCTCGCCGCGCTGGTCACACGGCGTCCGCCGAGGTGGCGGGCCGACCGGGTGCTTGCCGGAACGCTCCTCGCCGCGATAGCCGTACCGGTGTTGGGGCTGGTCGTGCCCCGGCCCGGCGACGAAGGCAGGACAGTGCGGATCGGTGTCATCCAGGGCAACGTCCCTGGGCGGGGGATGTACTTCCTCGGCGACGAGCCCGCCGTCGTGCTGCGCAACCACGCCGACGAGACGCACCGGATGGCCGAGGCCGTACGTGCCGGGAAGCTGCAGCGGCCCGACATCGTGGTGTGGCCGGAGAACTCCACCGACATCGACCCCTACAGCAGCGCGTACGCCCGGCAGGTGATCGACTCCGCCGCGAAGGACATCGGCGTGCCGATCCTCGTCGGCGCGGTGGTCAAGATCGGCACCGAGAACCGGGCCACCCGCGGCGTGGTCTGGGACCCGGTCACCGGCCCGGGCGTGTACTACGACAAGCGGCGGCTGGTGCCGTTCGGCGAGTACACGCCGCTGAAGGACCTGTTCCTGGCGCTGTCGTCGCGGGCGCAGCTCGTCGGCAGGCAGTCGGTCGCCGGGGACAAGCCGGGGGCGCTGCGGATGGGGCCCGTGACGATCGGCACGGTGGAGTGCTACGAGGTGGCGTTCGACAGCACGGTGCGCGACACGGTGCTCGCCGGCGGCACGCCGCTGGTCGTGCAGACCAACAACGCCAGCTACGCCCTCACCAACCTGCCGCCGCAGCAGCTCGCGATGTCGCAGCTGCGGGCCGTGGAGTTCAACCGGGCCGTGGTCACCGCGGCTACCACGGGCATCTCCGCGTACGTCGGCCCCGACGGCCGGGTCGGCTGGCACACCGGCGAGCTGGTGGCGGGGATGGACGTCCTGGACGTCCCCGTCAGGACCAAGAACACGGTGGCGGCGGAGGCAGGTGCGCTGCCGGAGTGGATCATGATACTCATGGGAGCCGGAGCGACGGTGGCGGCCATCTCTGGGCGGAGGAAGAGCTGATGGAGCGGACCCCCGGGCGGGTGCTCGTGATCGTCCCCACATACAACGAGAGGGAGAACCTCCCGTTGATCACCCGGCGGCTCCGTGAGGCGCTGCCCGACGTGCACCTCCTCGTCGCCGACGACAACAGTCCCGACGGCACCGGCCGGATCGCCGACGAGCTGGCCGAGGCGGACGACCACGTCCACGTCATGCACAGGACGAGCAAGCAGGGGCTCGGCGCCGCCTACATCGCCGGATTCCGCTGGGGCCTGGACGAGGGCTACGACGTGCTGGTGGAGATGGACGCCGACGGCTCCCACCAGCCCGAGGAGCTGCACAAGCTGCTCGACGCGGTGGCCGACGGCGCCGACCTGGCGATCGGCTCCCGCTGGGTGCCCGGCGGCAAGACCGTCAACTGGCCGGTCTCGCGCGAGATCCTGTCCCGGGGGGCCAACACCTACGTCCGGCTGGTGCTCGGCATCCCGGTGCGCGACGCCACGGCGGGCTTCCGCGCCTACCGCGCGGCCACCCTGGAGAAGATCGGGCTGGACGACGTCGAGTCGCAGGGCTACTGCTTCCAGGTGGACCTCACGCTCCGCACCGTACGGCAGGGCCTGCGGGTGACCGAGCGGCCCATCACGTTCGTGGAGCGTACTGTGGGCAGCAGCAAGATGAGCCGGAAGATCATCTTCGAGGCCTTCTGGCGCGTGGCCATCTGGGGGGTCACCGGGCTGGGGGAGCGGTTTCGCCCGCGGCGATAAACACGACCTACCGGAACCCCCACGGCCACGGGAGCGTTGACGCAGACGTACGAGTGCCGGGTGAGTGGGGCAAGACATGGTGCGGATCGGGCTGTTCCTCGCGTTCCTCGTGGTTCCCGTCCTGGAGATCTGGTTCCTGATCCAGGTGGGATCCGTGATCGGCGGATGGGAGACCGTCGCCCTGCTCATCGCCGACAGCATGCTCGGCGCCTGGCTGATGCGCCGTGAGGGCCGGCGGGCGTGGGCGGCGCTGCGCGCGGCCATCGAGTCGGGACGCATGCCCGACAAGGAGCTCGCCGACGGCGCGTTGATCGTCGCAGGCGGCGCCCTCCTGATGACCCCCGGCTTCATCAGCGACGTGTTCGGGTTCTTCATGATCCTGCCGTTCACCCGGCCGATCGCCCGGCGCTGGGTGTCGTGGTTCCTCGGCCGCAGGGTGCGCTCGCTCGCCGCCCGCTCGCCGTACGCGCCGCTCTTCGACGGGACCGCCGGGTTCGGTGGGACCGGGTTCAACGGGCCTGGGTTCAACGGGACCGGGTTCAACGGGCCTGGGTTCAACGGGACCGGGTTCAACGGGGCCGGGTTCAACGGGGCCGGGGGGTTCGACGGGGCGGACGCCTTCGGCGGGCCCGCAGGAGCGGGCAGGGGCCGCGTGGTCCACGGCGAGGTCGTCGACGACGACTGACAGGCGGCCGAAACACCCCCGAGCCGGGCATGCCGCTACCTCGGGGCGGAGGCGGAGTCTGCGGAGCCGGGCACGGAGCCGAGCGCGCTGTGGCCTTGGGGCCGGGAACGGCCGGGCACGGGTATGCCGTTCCCGGGGCGGGGGCGGAGTCTGCGGAGCCGGGCACGGAGCCGGGCGCGCTGTGGCCTTGGGGCCGGGAACGGCCGGGCACGGGTATGCCGTTGCCCCGGGGCGGGGCGGAGGCACACCGGGGCAACGGGGGCTGATCGGCGAGCGGCTCGCCGGCTCTTTCCGGTTCGGGTTCTTCCGGTTCCGGTTTCTCCAGTTGGGGTTTTTCCGGTGCTGGGTTCCTCCGGTCAGAGGCACGGCTCGTCGCGGCCGGGGATGCCGCGGCGGCGGATGTCCAGATCACGGGCGTCCCGGTAGACGACGAACCTGTCGCCGGCGTTCGTCAGCGGATCGCCGGTGCCGAACCGTTCCAGCGCCCGGGCCGCCGGGTCCTCCGTGGCATACCACTCGCTCGTCGTGCGTGAGGGATCGCCCGCGCCGAACAACTGCTCGGGCAGCGTCTCGGGGCTTCGCGGCCCCAGCGGCTCGCCCGGGCGCGTGCCGGGGATGTCGGCGTCCAGCCGGTCCCTGGAGCCGAGCGCCGGGTCGTCCACGCCGTACCGATCCCCGACGCGGGTCACGGCGTAGTCCGTGTAGATCCGGCGTCCGTCCGCGTAGGTCCGGCGTCCGTCCGCGCCGATCCCCAGCCGTTCGCGTTCACGTCGCCCGGCGCTGGCGGCCCAGCCGGTGAGGCTGCCGGGCCTGTTGGCGCGCTCCCAGGCGGCGTCCCAGTCCATGTCGTAGTGGCGGTAGAGCGCACGCTCCTGCTCGGCGGACAGGTGGCCGTCGGCCTCAAGGCGCACGTCGGGCGCGCTCTTGACGCGCTCCTTGTCGTACGGGACCTCGACATGGCCGGCCGTCAGGGTCGCCTTGTGCGGCGGGACGAAGGTCTTCCTGGTGTGGAGAAGCCCGGTCTTGACGCAGAGCCACTTCGGCCGTCCGGTCGCGTCGTCGAGCAAGACCTGCGCGACCTCGCCGATCTTGTCGCCGTTGAGGTCGCGGACCGGGTTGCCGAGCACCATGGGGATCTGCTCGCGAGTGATCACGTGCTTCTCCTTGTCTCTCGCTTGGTCGGTCTCTTACTTCGCTACCGCCGTAGGGAGAGCGGAAACCACTTTTTCCAGAACAGATCCCGTCGAGTGCGCCTATCGCGTCCGAAGATTCTGCTATCGGCGCAGGTGGCGCGCTGTTTTGTGATGTCCGCCGTTCGTCGTGAAAAATCACCGCTTCCCTTATTCCGGGCGAGAGGGATTCCACCGCCCTCCGGGATCGAATGTGCCGCCCCGAGCCGGACGGATGCGATCCCGGTCGCGGCTTTTCACGGTCGCGGACCACCTCGAAGGCCGCAATTAATAACGCGACAAACAAACGGGTGGCGGCGTTCGACGCCTGTGTGTCGGCGCGAGCGCAGCTAAATGAATGGATGCAGGATGATCCGTGCCGGGAGACCTGTGGCCTACGGGCTTCTCCCGGAAATTCCGACATCGCACATCTATGTGTGGAATCCCATAAGAGGAGATCAAGTTGCCCACGTTCGGCAGCCTGTTCAGGGTTTTCGCAATCGGCACCGTGCTGACCGCCGGTGCCGTCTCCGTGACTGACGTCGTCGCCATCGAATCTGCCAGTGCTGCACGTGAGGCCGTCTCTCAAGTTCGCTATGGACACCTTCTCCTCGCCGTTCGCTCCTCTCATCGCTCGGACCCGAACGAGAAGAACAAGAACAAGAGCAAGAACAAGCAGCGGCAACACGGGCGTCAGGATGTGAACCAGAAGCAGAACATGCTGCGGGATCTCACCGAGGTGCTGACGCCGGTTCAGAAGACGCAGACGACGTCGTCGGCACTGCCGTACAACTGGCAGAACTCTGACGCGACGGCGCAGACCTTGAGCACGCAGCACGCTGTCCTGAGTTCGGACGGGGAGCCTCGCCAGAGCCAGGTGGCGGGGCCGCAAGGGCCGGTGGGTCCGGCAGGGCCTGCCGGTGCGCCCGGCGCGCGGGGGCCCGCGGGTCCGCAGGGGCTGGCAGGTCCCAAGGGGCAGGTGGGTCCCAAGGGGCAGGTGGGTCCCAAGGGGGCGGCCGGTCCGCCCGGTGAGCGAGGGCCCGCGGGCCCGGCTGGTCCGGCTGGCCCGGCTGGTCCGCAGGGGCCGACGGGCGCCCAGGGTCCCGCAGGTCCCGCTGGACCGGCAGGTCCCGCCGGTCCTGCTGGTCCCGCTGGGGCTACCGGTCCTGCTGGGGCTACCGGTCCTGCTGGGGCGACCGGTCCGGCAGGTCCCGCTGGTCCGGCTGGGCCCGCTGGGCCTGCGGGAGTTTCGGGCTATCAGGTCGTCACCGGACCCGAAATCACCGTGCCCGGAGGGGTGAACGTCGCGAGCGGAGGAGCTTTGTGCCCCGCCGGGACGGTGGTGATTTCCGGGGGATATCAGCTGTTGTCCGGGGGTATTTCGGTCGAAGACAGCGTCGTCTCCAACGTTACATCCGCGCCGAACGCCACAAATACGGGGTGGAGTCTGGTGTTCTTCAACAACAGCCAGTTCACGGCGGTTTTCCGCCCGTTCGCGATCTGCGCCAATGCATCCTGACCAATCGAGCGGAGCGATCACGTCTTCGGCCGGCGTGCCATCGATAATCGGGCTTGCCAGAGGCGGGACGCGGCCGTCGCCGCTCACGGCCTGTTGAGGCGATAAAAGCGCCAGAACGCGCCGGAACACCCTTGCCCTTCCTGATGGCCGGGCAGGGGTGTTCGGTGTTTCCGTCGCTCCGGCGAGCGAGGCGGGACAGCGCCCGGTCAGGGCTCTTCCCAGGGGCCGACGTCGTCCTCCTTCCATTCCAGGCGGTCGACGACCCCGATCACGCCGTTGGTCCGTTCGACCATCCGCGTGAGCACCCGCGCCTGCGAGCGGCGCTCCAGACTGCCGGTGAGCGTCACGACGCCTTCCGACACCGACAGCTCGACGCCCGACAGGTCGGCCCACAGGCAGTTGCCGATGACGTCCTCGCGCACCTCGCGGGCGATGTCCGCGTCCGCGCGGGCGAGGACCTTGAGCAGGTCGTGGCGGCTGACGATGCCCACGAGCACGCCCTCGTCGTCCACGACGGGCAGGCGCTTGACCCCGTGCCGGGTCATCTCGCGTGCGGCGCTGACCACGCTGGTGTACGGCCGGGTGGTGATCGCGGGGGCGGACATGAGCTCGGCGGCGGTCGCCCCACGGGCCCGCTCCTGGACCCTGGCGGCCCGGTGCCCCATGGCCTCGCGCAGGCGGGCGCGTAGCGGCGGGCGGTAGCCCTCGCGGTAGTACTGCTCGCGGAACTCCTCCTTGCGCAGCAGATCGGCCTCGGAGACCACACCGACCACGTGGCCCTCGCCGTCGACGACGGGCACGGCGCTGACCTCGTGCGCGATGAGGACCTCGGCCACGTCCCTGAACGGCGTGCTGCCGTTGACGGAGGCGACCTCGCTCGTCATGACGTCCCGCACCTTCATGTGCATGATCGGCTCCCCTCTACGGGCCCGCTGCCGGTCTCATACCCATCGCATCGCCGTACGGGCCGGAAACGAAGGGACGGAGGGCCCTGGCCACAGGGCCCTTCGCCATGCCCTGCCCCGGGCGGCGCGACGGACGGTGACGCGGCGGACGGTATGGCGGACCGTGTGGCGGAGGGTGTGGCGCGGTGGGCGGCGCGACGGGTGGCCGAAAGTCCCAGGGGGTGAGGACCTTCACCGCTGACCTGGCAAGACACGGCGGAGGCACGCTGGGCACTGAGAGATGGGAGGCGTCGTCATGACGGCGAAGGTGAAGGATGTCATGGGCAAGGTCGCGATCGCGGTGCCGATGGACGCGTCGTTCGCGGACCTGGTCGCCACCATGCAGCGGTTCAAGGTGGGCGCGGTCACCGTGATCGACGCCGACCGGCGCCCGGTCGGGGTGGTGTCGGAGGATGACATCCTGCTGAAGGAGATCGATCCGGTCGAGAGCGTGCTCGACGGTCCCCGCAGGCGCGAGGAGCGCCGGAAGGCGGCGGGCACGACGGCCGGCCAGATCATGACGCGTCCCGCGATCACTGTCACCGGCGGCACGTCCGTGCGGGACGCGGCCCGGCTGATGCACCGCAACCGGATCAAGCAGTTGCCAGTGATCGACGCCATGACCGGCCGCATCGTGGGGACGGTCCACCAGGGCGACCTGCTGCGGGTGTTCGTGCGCCCGGCGGAGGACATCCTGGCCGACATCGAGGAGATCGCCGCCCTGATGAACCTCGCCCCCGACGACCTCCGGATCACCGTCTCCGGCGGCGTGGTCACGATGAGCGGGCAGGTGCCCCGCAGGTCGGACATCAAGCCGCTGCTGCACGCCGTACGCCGTGTCGAGGGCGTCGTCGAGGTGGACGCCGACCTCGCCTTCCTCGTGGACGACCTGCTGATCGCCCCGCCGTTGCTCTGACCGAACCCCGGAACCGCCAGGGGAGGGAACCGTGAACACTCGGACCGCTGAAGGGATCGCGCAGGCCGCGAGGACGGCGGTGGAGGCGGCGCTGTGGGCGCCTTCGATCCACAACACCCAGCCCTGGTCGTTCGGCGTCTCCGGGGACGAGATCTGCCTGCGCGCCGACCCCGACAGGAAGCTGCGGGTCTCCGACCCCACCGGCCGGCAGATGACGATCAGTTGCGGCGCCGCGCTGCTGAACGTGCGGATCACGCTGCAGGCCCTCGGCTATGAACCCCAGGTGCGGCGTTTCCCCGACCCGGAGCGCCCGCTGCTGCTGGCCACCGTACGGGTGAGGCCGGGGCGGGAGCCGGGCGAGCACACCCGCCTGCTGCACGCGGAGATCGAGCGCCGCCGCACCCACCGGTCGGGGTTCACCGCCCTGCCGGTGCCCGATCCGCTGGTCGACGCGCTCGTGACCGAGGCGGCGGCCGAGGACGGCCACCTGATGCCGATCAGATCGGATGCGTCCGCGCGGGTGCTCGCCGCGCTCACCGGCGCGGCCCAGGACGTGCAGTCGCAGGACCGGTTGTTCGTCCTCGAACTCATGCGCTGGGCCCGGCCGCCCGGCAGCTCGCGCCGCGACGGCGTGCCCGCGGGCGGTTATCCGACCGATCCCCGGCGTACGCAGCCCCAGCACTTCGCGCAGCGGGACTACGCCCGGGGCCACGAGTGGGGGATGGCACCGGACGAGCGGGTGTGCACCTCGACGGGTCTCGTGGCGCTGCTCACCACCGCGGGCGACCGCCGGGAGGACTGGCTGCGCGCGGGCGAGGCGCTGCAGCGGATGCTGCTGCACGCCTCCGCGTACGGCGTGAGCGTCGCGTTCCACACCCAGGCGCTGGAGATGCCGGAGTTGCGGGAGTTCATCCGCAGGCACCTGTGCTCGGAAGAGGCACCGCAGATGATCATGCGGCTGGGGTTCGTCATCGACGAGAGCGAGAGCGTCCGCCGCGCCGCCTCCGACGTGATGGAGTGACCGCGCGCCCCTGACCCCCAGGCCGCCGCGACCGCCGTGGACCAGCCCCAGGTGAACGCCAGCGCCTGGTCGTCGGGCATGCCCAGCCGGGGCCGAAGGCCCACGCGGCGGCGATGGACGCCACCGGCACGGACGTGCTTGGGTCCCGCGCCTGGGTCCCGCGTCTGGGCCCGCATCTGGGTCCCGTGCTTGGGCCCCGCGCCTGAGCCTCGCATCTGGGTCCCGCATCTGGGTCCCGCATCTGGGTCCGGCGCTTTGTACCCTCGGCGCACAGCCGCCGGGCGGCTGGGAGGAGCGCCGAGGAGTGGGTCGCGGCCGGCCTGCTGACGCCCGCGGAGAAGGGCAAGGTCGTGTCCGCCGCCGCCCGGTCGAAGTTGAGCTGGGGCTCCCCTGGCTCCCCTGGCTCCCCGGGGCCACCCCCGGGGAGCTTCCCCGGAGGCTTCCGGGAGGGCTTTCCCGGGCGGGCGTGGACGGGCCCGCCCGGGGAAGTGGGATCTCCTGAGGCCCGACAGGAGGTGCGCCATGAGGCCGATCGCCCGCTGGGTTGTGTCGCGGTTACGTCGCTACCGGCCTGATCACAACCCGCTGCGCCGCCGTTCCGACCGGATCGAGGCGGCGCTCGCGGCGGCGGCGCTGGCCGCCGTCCTGTTCTCGGTGTGGCCCGCGGCGCTGGCCGCTCACACCGTGTACGACGCCGGCGTCGCGGCCGAGCGGGTCGGGCCGGGGGCACGCCACCTGGTCGAGGCCACCCTTGTCGGAGCCGCTCCCATCCAGGCGGCTTCCGCCGGGGCTGCCTCCACCGGGGCCGGTTCCGCCCGAGCTGAGTTTGCTGAGGCCGGTCCCGTCCAGGCGGCTTCCGCCGGGGCTGCTTCCATCGGCACCGCTTCCGTCCAGGTGGCCTCCGCCGGGGCGGCGTCTGCCCGGGCCGATTCGCTCGAGGCCGCTTCCGCCGGGGAGAGCCTCGCCGTACCGGCGGGCGGGCGCGGTGTGCCCGTGGCGAGTTCGGTGCGCTGGACGCTGCCGTCCGGGGAGGTCCGGGAGGGCGTGGTCCCGGTGGCGCTCATCCTGCGGGACGGCCCGGCGAACGCGCGGCTGTGGGTGGACGCCGAGGGCAGGCCGGCCGCGCCGCCGCCGCATCGGGCCGAGACGGTGACGAGGGCGGTCCTGGCCGCCGCCGGCGTCGTCGCGAGCGTCGCCGTTCTGGCCTGGGCCTGCTTCGCGCTCGCGCGCCGCCGGCTGGACCGCAGGCGCTACCGCGAATGGGAGGCCGCCTGGGCGGTGGCCGACCGGAGATGGCGCCGTCACCAGATCTGAGTGCGCCGGCCGAGCCGCAGCCTCGTCTGGTGGCAGTGGTCCTTGGCAGTGGCGGCCTGGTCGGCTGTGCTGGTCACCCGGGATCGGGCGCACGTGCTGCCGCGGGCGGTCGTCTTCGGTCCCTCGCCCGTTCACCCGCCTCCGATGATGCGTGCCGCTTCGCTGATCACCTCATGCTCTGCGAGATGTCGCACGATCGGCTGCCGGGGGCGCAGAAGCCGCCCTGGCTGGTGATCTTTCCGGCGGACGTGACGGAGGTCGACTGCGGGCCGCTCAGCAGTGAGGGCGTGAAAACGCCGTTGAGGTTCTGAATGTTTCTGCCCTGGCCCGACTTGTACTGCTTGGCGCTGGTACGCCCGCCTCGGACCGCCTGGTAACCGTACGGGCCGGGCTTGGGCTTGGCCTGTGCCTTCGCCTGGGCCTTGGCCTGTGCCGCAGCCTTGGCGCGGGCCTGTGCACGGGCTGCCGCCTTCGTGGCCGCGGGCCCGTGGGGCTTGCGGCGCAGTGGAGCGGAGGCCGCCTCCGCCGATTCCGCGAGGGCGAGGCCGGCCATCGAGACGACGAGCGCGGCCACCGCGAGCCGCCGCACCGCCGCGACGAGGTCGATTCTGAAGACGTCCGCGCAGTGCCGAGACACCTGGCAACCACCCGCCCATGCATCGGTGGATAAAAGCGACATGGGGCATATGCCCGGATCGCTGGGCTCGGCCGGCGTCCTGGGGAAGTCCGGCACGGATCATTACCCTGTCCCGGCGCGTCCTGCGCTCGTGCGCCCTGTCCCGGCGCGTTTTGTCCCCGGCGCGCGGACCGGCCTTCGGACGGCCCCTCGTCGGCGGCGCGGGAAGGTTTCGCCTCGACCTCATCGGCGGCGCGCACCGACCGCACGATGCCGTCGGCCCCACCGGGGGACCGGTTCGCCGCCGGGGGCAGGTGGCCGAACCGGAGCGCATCGGGCCAGGTCAGGCCGGGCGGGGGCTGCGAGTCCTGTGGGTCCTGCGGGCCGAAGGTCCCGGGGGCCGGTGGCTTTCGCCCGGAGCCGCGGCCGGTGCCCGGGTGCTCTGCTGGGTTCATGGAGCGCGTCCTGCGCGCGGCGCGGGCCGCGTGAGTGAGATGAAGCAGGAGATCGTCGTCGCCTACGACGGCACCCGGCAGAGCCGGGCCGCGGTCGTGTGGGCGGCGGCGGAGTGCCGGGCCCGCCACCGTACGGGCGTCGCCGTGTGCCATGTGTGGGACGGCGCCGACCCGGAGCGCGCCGAGGCCGTCGCCGCCGAGGAGCGCCGGCTGGCGGGGCTGCGGCTGTTCGAGGGGGTGCGGCTGGCCGAACGCCTGCTGCCGGGCCGCGAGGTTCGTCCCGTGCTCGTGCGGGGAGACCCCAGGGACACGCTGGTCGGCCTCAGCGGCAACGCCGCCATGCTGGTGCTGGGCCGCCGGAGCGCGGGCGGGCTGGCCAGGCTGGCCGGGCTGCTGCGTGGCTCGGTCAGCGCGTACGCGGCGGCGCACGCCGTCTGCCCGGTCG
Source organism: Microbispora sp. CL1-1 (assembly GCF_012034195.1). NCBI lineage: Bacteria > Bacillati > Actinomycetota > Actinomycetes > Streptosporangiales > Streptosporangiaceae > Microbispora > Microbispora sp. CL1-1. The sequence goes on along the minus strand of NZ_JAATEK010000008.1, from coordinate 8,609 downwards.
TCGTGGTGGGCGCGCAGGCGTCCGCGCCGCCCGCCGGAGGTGTCGTGGCGGGCATCGACGCGGCGGCGGAGGCCGGTGCCGAGGCGGAGTCCGTGCTGCGTTTCGCCGTGGAGGTCGCCCGCGGCAGGTCGCTGCCGCTGACCGTGGTGCACGCCACCAGAGGGCACGCGGCGGAGGGCGAGCGGGCGCTGGCGCGGATGACCGAGCCGTGGCGGCTGCGCTGCCGGGCCCGGCTCGCGATCGAGACCAGGGTCGTCCAGGGGCCGGCGCTGCCCGCCCTGCTGGCGTGCGCCCGGGAGGCGTGGCTGCTGGTCGTGGGGGCACACAGAACGGGAGCGGGATTGCTCGGTTCGGTCGGGCAGGGACTGCTGCGGCGCGCCCCCTGCCCGGTGGCGGTCGTCCACCCGGGCCCCGCCTGGCCGATAACATGCGATACCCCAACGTTTTGATCCTTTGGAGGGCGAATGTCCCGACCCGGTCTGGTGATCGGTGGATACACCCCCGACACGGAGGGGTCGGGCCCCGGCCTGACGGTGGCCCGGCAGCACCCGGACGGGCGGCTGGAGGCGGTGGCCGAGACGGCCGTCTCCGGGCCGTCGTTCGTCATCGCGCACCCGCGGCTGCCGCTGCTGTACGCCGTGCTCGAACGTGCCGAGGACGGCGGGCTCGCGGTCCTCGCCGACGAGGATCCCGCCCCCCGGCTGCTGGCCGAGCACACCAGCGGCGGCTCGCTGCCGTGCCACCTGGCGATCGACCCCGAGGGCCGGTGGCTGGTGATCGCCAACTACGGTGACGGGACCGTCACGGCCTACCGGCTGGGCGAGGACGGGATGCCCGAGCCCGAGCCGCTGACGTTCCGGCACGAGGGCCACGGCCCGAACCCCGACCGGCAGGAGTGCCCGCACGCGCACGAGGCGGTCTTCGGGCCCGACGGCGTGCTGTACGTGAGCGACCTCGGCACCGACGAGATGCGCCGCTTCCTGCCCGGCATGCGCCCGCACCCGGACGGCCCCGTACGGCTGGCCTCCGGCAGCGGCCCCCGGCACTTCCTGCACCACGAGGGCTACTGGTACGTCACCGGTGAGCTCGACGGCAGCGTGCGCGTCTATGACGCCGAGTGGCGGGAGGCAGGAGCGGTGCGGGCGAGCGACGCCGTACTGGAGGGCGAGGAGAACCTGCCCTCCCACATCGCACTGTCCGCCGACGGCCGTTACCTCTACGTCGGCAACCGTGGGCCGGACACCATCAGCGTCTTCGAGGTCGACGGACCCCGCCTCACGATGGTGTCCGAAGTGCCGTCGGGCGGAAGCTGGCCGCGCCACTTCGCGATCGACGGCGACCGCCTCTACGTCGCCAACCAGCGGTCCGATTCCATCGCCCTGCTGGTGCTCAAGGACGGGCTGCCCGAGCCGGTCGGCGAGGCGCTGGCGGTGGGCACCCCCTCGTGCGTGCTCATCCGGTAGAGACCCGGGTAGGCCGTCAGGGCACCCGGCCGACGCCGCCGACGATCCACACGCGCTGGGCCTGGCCGGTGCTCTGCGGGGTGTCCGGCCGCCACTGGCGGATGTAGACGAGGCCGGGCTCGACGAGCTCGGTGCCGTCGAAGAAGCGCAGCACCTTCTCGCGGTCGCGCGGTGCGTCGTGGGCCTGCGGCACGATGTGCTGGAACAGGTCCACGATCGGCCCGGCCAGCTCGGGACGGCTGTCGAAGACCGCGTGACCGATGGCGAGGTAGCTGCCCGGCGCGAGGTGGTCGCGCACCCGGGCCACGCACTTGTACGGCTCGAGGGCGTCGGGAAGATACTGCAGCCGGGCCGGGATCAGCACGGCCACCGGCTGCTCGAAGTCGATGAGCCGGACCATCTCGGGGTCGGCCAGCATCTCCGCCGGGCGCAGGATCGAGCCGTCGACCACCCCGGTGCCGGGATCACGGGCGAGCATGGCCCGCGCGTGGTTGAGCACCACCGGGTCGTCGTCCACGTACACCACGCGGGCGTCGGGGGCGAGCTCCTGGGCGACCTCGTGGGTGTTGCGCCGGGTCGGCAGCCCGGACGCGATGTTGAGGAACTGCCGCACCCCCTGCCCGATGAGGAAATGCACGACCCGTTCGAGGAACTCGCGGGTGTCCACGGCCATCGTCTTGACCTCGGGAGCGATGGCCATCAGCCGCTCGGCGAACTCGCGGTCGGCCGCGAAGTTGTCCTTGCCGCCGAGCAGATAGTCGCTCATCCTGGCGATGTTCGCGGTGCCGGTGCTCAGACCCGCCGCCTTCGCGGGCCGTTCACCCCCGCCCGGCTCCGTGCCGCTCAAACCGCCTCCCCTCGATCACCAACAGTCCGCGGGTAATTATCGCCCTAATCCCACCAGAACGACCAGGCGTTCTGGCCTACGATCTGCTCGGCGTAGTCGGCGAGCGTGCCCGGGCCCTGCAGGATGCTGTCGGGACAGAACGTCCAGTGCTCGGCCGCCACGTGCAGCGCGTGCGCGGGCGTGGCGGGCGGCGCGGCGATGCTGAGCTCCAGCGTGTTGAATCCCATGCCGACCACCCGCGCCCCGAACCGCTCCTCCCAGCTGCGTACGACGGCCGCCAGCGGCACGGTCCATTCGTTGTGGTGCAGCGCCCCCTGCCAGCCCATGGCGACCATGGCGTCGGCGCCGCGGTTCACCGCCGCGAGCCCCAGCGGCGTCATCCGCTCGGCCACCACGTCGGCGTACCAGTCGGCGACCACGTCGGGGTCGGCCACGAGCGCGGCGGGCGGCGCGATCCCCGGGCACTCGGCCCCGAACGGCGCGAGGTAGGCCTCGTGGCCCAGCAGCAGGTCCTGCCACGTCTCGGCCATGAACCCGGCCGCGCTGTAGTAGTCGATCTGGGCGGGCGAGTCCGGCGCGATCTGCCCGGCCGACCAGGGCTGCACGCCGTCCTCCAGCAGCACCGGCCACAGGCCCGACCGGGGGTGCTCGGCACGCAACCGGGCCCACAGCCCGGCCGGCACCGGCTCGTCGCTCAGCCAGAAGGAGGGGCGATGATGGGTGCGCAGCTTGTCGTAGTCGGGGTCAGGCCACACGAGGGACCCGGACGGCAGCTCGACGGACAGCACCCGGCCGTCGCCGCCGTCGCCGAACAGCAGCTCCAGACCCGTGGGGAGCCGCCGACGCTCGTGAACCGACATGCGCCAATAATGTCGGACCCGGCCTCGGCGCGTCCCGCGAGGGCGATCATTACGGGGTCACGGGATGTCGAGCCGGCACAATCCCTCGGCCAGCACCTTCGTGGTCAGGCGCGTACGGCTGTCGCAGCCCAGCTTGGCGAAGATGTGCTCCAGATGGGTGGTCACGGTGCGCACGCTCAGCACGAGCGCGGCGGCGATCTGCGGGTTGGAGTCGCCCTGCGCGACCCGGGTGAGCACCTCTATCTCCCGCGAGGTCAGGTCGTAGGGCAGGGCACACGGGCGCTCGGCGATGACCGCGCCCTGGATGGAGCCGTGGAAGCCCACACCCGCCCGGTGCAGGCGCAGCTCGCGCCACTGGCCGGTGCCGTCGAGCCACAGGCCCCGGCGCGACAGCTCGCGGGAGTCGATGAACGCCCTGGCCAGCTCCGCCATCGCCGGCTCGGCCGCGAGCACCTCCGACGGGGGCCATCCGGCCACGTCCCTGCGCCGCCCGCCCCGTTCGTACGCCACGGCGTGGAAGCCGGGCGGCAGGCCGAGCGGGTCGATGACGCAGCGGGTCACGTCGGTGAGGTGGGCCAGGGCGGGGGAGACCGCGCTGATCACCGCGGGCGCCTCGGGCGGCAGGTCCGCGCGGGAGCTGACGTGCAGCATGCCGGTGTAGCGCCCGCCGGTCAGGAACAGCGGCGTCGTGATCCCCGCGCGCCAGCCGTACGGCTCCAGGTGGCGGCGGAAGTAGCGCTCGGTGCCGGGGGAGCCCATGACGACGGGCGTGCGCTGCGACATGGCGCGGCGGTAGGCGTCGAGCCGGGCGTACTCCTCCGCGGCGTCGTCGTCCACCCGCGCGTACCCCGACGCCACCAGCGAACGGTGCCGGCCGGTCGCCGGGTCGAACGCCACGAACTCGTAGGCTTCCACGGGGATGACCTCGCCCAGCGCGGTCATCGCCCCGTGCGCCCCCTGCCGGGCCACCTGGAAACCCAGTTCGGCGACGGCGTGCAGGCTCCGCGCGCTGAGGCTGATTGCATCCATGGATCCTCCATGCTCAGCCTGCCCGGTAAAGGTTGCGCAAGGAATACGTAAAGTCTCCGATGCAGTCGGCGGCCCCGTTTCCTACCCTCACCCGCAACACGACGGATGAGGTGGAGGACCAGTGAGGGTCACGAGAAGCCGGGCGGCCGCCCTCGCTGTGGCGGCCATCATGCTGAGCGGTGGGTGCGGGGGAGGGTCGTCGTCCGACGGCGGCGGCGGTGACAAGGCGGCGAACGCGTTCTCGGTCGCGCTGACCGAACCCGACCATCTCACCCCCGGCAATACGTCGAGCAGCTACTCGCTCACCGTGCTCGACGCGTTGTTCGACACACCGGTCGCCATCGATCCCGCGACGGGCAAGCCGCAGATGCGGGCGGCGGAGTCGGTCACCAGCACCGACCAGAAGGTCTGGACGATCAAGATCAAGCCGGGGCGGAAGTTCAGCAACGGCGAGCCGGTGACCGCGCAGAGCTTCGCCGACTCGTGGAATGCGACCGCGTACGGGCCCAACGGGTGGACCAACAACTACTACTTCGACAAGATCGAGGGCTACGACGAGCTCAACCCCGAGAGCGGGGAGCCCTCCACCGACAAGCTGAGCGGTCTCAAGGTCGTCGACGACACCACCCTTGAGGTCACGCTCACCGCGCCGTTCAGCCAGTTCCCGATCACGCTGGCGTGGATCGCGTTCGCGCCGATGCCGAAGGCCGCGTTCGACGACCTCAAGGCGTACGACCAGGCGCCGATCGGCAACGGGCCGTTCGTCCTCGACGGCGCCTGGGAACACGACAAGCAGATCAAGGTCAAGCGCTCGCCGACCTACACCGGCGAGCGCGCGGCCAAGGCCGACGAGGTGACCTTCAAGATCTACGCCAGCCGCGACACCGCCTACACCGACCTGCGGGCCGGCCGGGTGGACCTGCAGCTCACGATCCCCCCGGCGAGCGCGCCGGAGGCCAAGAACCTGCTCGGCGACCGGTTCGTGGCGACGGCCGGCGGCACGATGGACTACCTCGGCTTCCCCGTCTACGACAAGCGGTTCGCCAACCCCGACCTGCGCAAGGCCTTCTCCATGGCGATCGACCGGCAGGCCATCGTCGACGCGGTCTACAACGGCACGTTCAAGCCGATGGCGTCGCTGCTGGCCCCGCTGGTGCCCGGCTACCGCGAGAACGCCTGCGGCGAGGCGTGCACGTACGACCCGGCCAAGGCCAAGGCGCTGTTCGACCAGGCCGGCGGCTTCAGCGGCACGCTGAACCTGTGGTTCTCCAACGCCGACCCGAGCTACGAGCAGTGGATGACGGCCATCGCCAACCAGCTCAAGCAGAACCTCGGCATCGCCGACATCAAGTTCCGCAAGATCCCGGCGTCCGACTACCTGTCGACGCTCCGCGCCCACAAGCAGGACGGGCCCTACCGCAACAACTGGGTCATGGACTACCCGAGCCCGCAGAACTACCTGGAGTCCATGTGGGGCGAGGGCAACCGGATGGGCTGGGAGAACAAGGAGTTCCTCGACCTCATCCACCAGGCCAACACCGCCCCGACCTTCGACGAGAGCCTCCCGCTCTACCAGAAGGCCGAGGACATCGCGCTGGCCGAGATGCCGATGATCCCGCTGTGGAACTGGCAGGACCAGATCGGCTACTCCAACCGGCTCAGCGGAGTGAACGTCACGCCGTACAGCGCCAACCTCGACGCCATCAGCGTCAAGCAGGGGTGACCCGAGGGTGAGGTACGCCGCGCAGCGCCTGGCCCAGGCGATCCCGGTGTTCTTCGCGACCACCTTCCTGATCTACGCGATGGTGTTCGCACTGCCGGGCGACCCGATCCTGGCGCTCGCGGGCGACAAGCCGGTGCCCGAGCAGGTGCTCGCCGTGATGCGGGCGCGCTACCACCTCGACGAGCCGCTGCTCGTGCAGTACGGGCACTACATGCTCGGGGTGTTCCGGGGCGACCTGGGGGAGACGTTCACCGGCCAGCCGGTGAGCGAGCTCCTCCAGGACCGGTGGGCGGTCACCGCGCAGCTCGCGCTGACCGCCTGGATCTTCGAGCTCGTCGTCGGCATCGGCCTCGGCGTCCTGGCCGGGCTGCGCCGCGGCGGGGCCGCCGACACGGCGGTCCTCGCCGGCACCACGTTCGTCATCGCGGTCCCCGTGTTCGTCGTCGGGTACACGGCCCAGATCGTGCTGGGCCTCAATCTGGGGCTGTTCCCGACCGCGGGGACAGACGAGGGCTGGCCGGGCAGCTACCTCCTGCCCGGCATGGTCCTCGGCTCGTTCGGGCTGGCGTACGTCGCAAGGCTCACCCGCACCTCCCTCGTGGAGAACCTGCGCGCCGACTACGTGCGTACGGCGACCGCGAAGGGCCTGTCCCGGCGCCGGGTGGTGGGGCTGCACGCGCTGCGCAACTCGCTCATCCCCGTCGTGACCTACCTCGGTGTCGACTTCGGCAACCTGATGGCCGGAGCGGTCGTCACCGAGGGCATCTTCAACCTGCCCGGCATCGGCCAGCAGGTGTTCCAGTCCATCCAGCTCCAGGAGGGTCCCGTCGTCGTCGGCGTCGTCACCCTGCTCGTCATGATCTTCATTCTCGCCAACCTTGCCGTCGACCTGCTGTACGGCGTGCTCGACCCGAGGATCCGCCGTGCTCGCGCGTGACGCCTGGGGAGAGCTGCGCGGCCGGGTGGTCTTCTGGTTCTCGGCCGCCGTCCTGGTGGTGGCCCTCGCGATGGCGGCCTTCCCCGGGCTGTTCGCCCGCCTGGGCCCCAACGAGGCGTGCAACCTGCGCATGTCGAAACACGGTCCGGCCGACGGAGCCCTGTTCGGGTATGACCTGCAGGGCTGCGACTACTGGTCGCAGGTCGTGCACGGCACCCGGGCCTCCATCGTGGTCGGCGTCGCGGTCACCGTCTTCGCCCTGCTGATCTCCATCCTGCTGGGGCTGGTGGGCGGCTACTACGGCGGCGTCGTCGACGCACTCATCTCCCGGCTCACCGACGTGTTCTTCGGCATCCCGTTCGTGCTGGGCGCGACCGTCGTGCTGGTCGCCTTCCCCGACCACGGGATATGGGCTATGACACTGGTCCTCGTGCTGCTCGGCTGGACGACCATGACCCGGCTGATGCGCGGGCAGGTCATCGCCGTCAAGGACATGGACTTCGTCGCCGCCGCCCGCATGCTGGGCGCGAGCGACCGCAGGCTGATGTTCCGGCATATCCTGCCCAACGCGATCGCGCCGGTCATCGTCGTGGCCATGCTGAACGTCGGCAACGTCATCGCCGGTGAAGCGACGCTCGACTACCTCGGTGTCGGCCTGCAGTACCCCGAGGTGTCGTGGGGCCTGCAGCTGAACATCGCCCAGACGTTCTTCGCCGATCACCCCCACCTGCTGTTCTTCCCCGCGCTGTTCCTCACCGCCACGGTGCTGAGCTTCCTCCTGCTCGGCGACGTCGTCCGCGACGCCCTCGACCCCCGCCTGCGCTGACTTCGCAGGCCGGCCTGTCTCGTCGTGGCGGTGGCCGATCTGCGCAGGGCCCAGCAGCACGCCGCTCAGGGAGCGGCCGCCCGTCAGGCGGCGAACCGGCTGCTCACCCAGGTCACGGTGTCGGCAACGCCTCCCGCTCGCCCTCAGCCCGTACGGCTGCGCCGGGACATTCCGGAGCAGCCCGTCAGCACGGTGAGGACGCTTCGGCATGGAGCCGACCTGCTCGACGTCGGCAAAATCTCGACGTCGGCAGGATATGGAGTGCGGCCGTGTCGCACGTGGCCGACTCCACCGCTGAGGCGGTCGTACGCGTGTGCGAGGACCGGTTGCGCACGCCGCACCCGCATGCCTTGACGGACTACGACCGGCTGCGTGCGGACGGAATGGGCCGACTGGGGGCGATGTGTCAGGCCGCACCGTCGTTCTCCCGGAACGCCCGCGGCCCGGCCCCGCGCCGCGCGGTGGTGAGCAGCGGCGTGGACCAATAGGCGGTGTTCGACAGGTGCAGTTCCTCACCAGGGGCCAGTGGCCAGTGCCATACGGTCCAGGGCCATAGGGGCCAGGCCATAGGGGCCAGCGCCGCGTGTGGCGCCGGACGTGGGCTCAGCGTCGCGGCGGCGGGCGCGGTGCCCGAACGGGATGCGGGGCCGGGGGCCGACACTGCTTCTCCCTCGAACGGTGCCGGAGGCGAGGGGGCGTCAAAAGGGTGGTGTTTCGAGGTCGCGTTGGATGAGTGTTCCTCTTGATTCGTCCTGTGGTGTGGCGTTGTCGTGTTCCCCCGTGTCGGGGCTGTCCGTGTCGGGTGTCTGGGTCGTGTGCGTGCCGGTTGGTTGTGCCGGGGCTTCTGCGGGGGTTTGTGCTGGTGGGGTGGTGGGAGGGCATGGTGGGGCCATGATCGTGTCTGGTGCTCCGGGGAGGTCGGCA